>NZ_CP042582.1:2454062-2773125 GCF_008728835.1 Hypericibacter adhaerens | reverse complement strand
TTGCGCTGCCGGGCCATCACGTCGAGCGTGATGCCCTTCTTGGAGAATTTGCGGATCGAGATGCTGGGCCCGTCGATCGCGAGCGGCGGAATGATGATGTTGACGCGACTGCCGTCCATCAGGCGCGCGTCGCAGAGCGGCACGGATTCGTCGACGCGCCGGCCGACCTGCGACACGATGCGGGTCGCGACGTTCATCACATGCTGGTTGTTGCGGAACTTGACGTCGGTGACGACGAGCTTGCCGCCGCGCTCCACATAGACCTGGTTCGGGCCGTTGACCATGATGTCGGTCACGGTCTCGTCGGCCAGCAGCGGCTCGAGCGGACCCAGCCCCAGCATGTCGTCGAGCAGCAGCTCGGTCAGGTCCCGCTGCTCGCGCTGATTGAGGCGGATCTTCTGCTCGGCCAGGACCTCCTGGGCGATCTGCGCGATCTGCCGGCCGAGCTCGCCGCGTTCGAGCTTCACCGCCGCGGCGAGGTCGATGCGCTCGACCACGAGCGCCTGGATCTGGTCCTTGGCGACCTCGATATGGGCGCGTGCGGCCGGCGCCTTGCGCGGCGCCATGACCGGGGTCGGAATCACGGGCGCCGGTGCCGCCGGCGGGGGAGGCGCCGCGTCCGGGGCCGCTGCTTCGGCGGAAGGCGGAAGCTCCGTGGCGGCGGGCGAGCCGGGATCGGCGGCGGCCGGCTCGGCAGAGCTGCTGACGACCCCCGAGATTCCGGCCTTTTCCTCGGCGTTCGCGATCAGGTTGCTGACGAGCTGGGCGATCAGGTTGCGCCGCTCGAGCAGGTTCAGCGGGATCTTGCGCCCGTCGAGCACCGTCGTGACCGCCTGGCCGACCTCGATCGACAGGCTCTGGCGCGACAAGGAGAGCACGTCGCGCCCCGCGAAGAACCGCTCCACGACCGGATGCAGCTCTTCCGCGATGCGCGCGATCAGCTCGGTGCCGCCGGCAATCGGGGCGGCGCGGTCACGAGCGCCATCGGGAGCCATGGGCTACTCCTGGCGGCGGCGCCACAAGCTCCATCGCCGCTTTTCCGTGGAAACCTGTCCGACGCGAGACGCCAGCTGGCGCAGCGCGGCGGCTGTTTTGCTCGACGGCACGGCAACGATGAGCGGCTTGCCGGCGCTGGCGGCCTGCTGCGCGGCCTTGGAATCCTCGGGCAGGAGAAGATCGACCTTGTGGCCCAGCGCCCGCTCGAATTCCGAGCGCGCGAGCGAGGCATCCTTGTGGGCGCAGCGGTTGGCGACGATGGTGAGCTTGGCGTTGCTCGCGAGCTGCTGGATCTGGGCATTGATGCGGATCGCGTCGCGCAGGCCCGCCAGCGTCAGGTCGGTGACCAGGACGATGTCGGTCGCGGCGCTCAGCGCGCGCGGCCGCGCCTTGATGGCGCTGCGCGGCAGGTCGATCACGATGCACTCGGACTGGCGCTTGATCGCGTCGAGCAGGAGGGTGACGCCGGCGGCGTCGTAATGGACATCCTCCTCGACCGATTCCTCGGCCGCCATCACATGGAGCCGTTCGCCGACCTTGACCGAGGCGCTGCTGATGAAGAGGCTGTCGATGCGGTTCGGGTGCTCGAGCGCCTCGCGCAGGCCGCGCGTCGGCTCGATATCGAGGGCGAGCGCGATGGTGCCGTTCTGCAGGTCGAGATCCAGCAGGGTGGTCTGGCGGTTCTGTTCCTGCGCCATCAGCCAGGCGCAATTGACCGCGATCAGGCTGGCGCCCACGCCGCCGCGCGAACCGATGACCGTGACGATCCGCCGGTTGTCGCCCGATCCGGAGGCGGCGGTGGGCTGGGTGATCCGGTTGATCGTCGCGGTCAGCGCCTTTTCCGTGATCGGCTTGACCATGTAGTCGGCGACGCCGGCTTCGATCACCTCGTGATAGAATTGGACATCGTTGACGTTGCCGACCGCGATGACCTTGGTGTCGTCCATGAAGGCGGCGACGATCGGCAGCAGCGCGTTGAGCGGCTTGGGCGCGTCGGTGATGTCGACGATCAGCAGGGCGGGCGCGGCGTTGTCGGTCAGGTATTCCAGCGCCTCGCGGCTGCCGCCGTCGCGGACCTGCGACTTGCCGAAGAGCTGCTTGGCGACGCCGCTGGCGACGCCGTGGGTCTGGTTGTCGGCGACGAACGCGACGCAATCCATGCGCTGCGCCCCCGCCTTCTTGGGGGCGGAAGCGGCCTTGGCCGCGTCGTCCTTCTTGGAGCGTTTGGCGAGCTTCAGCATGGTCCGGTCGCTAGTCGGTGGTGCTCTGCGTCACCGGCGCGTAGGTCTGGCCGGTGCGGTAGCGCTGGATGGAGAGCGACTGGCCTTCGCTGTCGGCGGGCGGCAAGTCGCGGCCCTGCGCCAGATCGTTCGGATTCTCGAGCATCAGGCCGAGATCGATCGCGTTTGCGCAGCCCGGGTTGAGATTGGGCCGGAGCTCGTGATCGAGCTGGATGGGCGCGTTGTAGCCCGGGCAGGCGATGGGAACGACCTGCGACTTCAGGGCGACCACCGCGAGCTGGTCGGGATTGCCGCCCTGCTGGGGCGGCGACAGATCGACGACGAGGCCGCGCGCCGCCAGCACGCGGCGCACCTCGCCCATGCGATCCGCGAGCAGCCCCGCATCGGTGCCTTCGGGCGCGTTCGGCCTGACCATGATCCGCGTCCCCGAGCTGATGTTCTGGCGCTCCAGGAAATCGAGGAGCGAGGTCTTCTCGGCGCCGGCGAGGGCCGCCGAGCGCGGCGCGAAATTGACGGCGTGGGTCAGGGCCACGGTCTGGACCCGCGGTTCGGCCGCGGGCGTGGCCTGCTTCCAGGTCGCGAGCGTGAGATAGCGATCCTGCTGCTGCTCCTCGCAGCCCTGGAGGGCGGGGAAGAGGGCGAGCGCGGCGAAGAGGGCGAGCGCGGCGCGGTTCATGACGTTCATCCGTTTGCTGGGTCGCCTCATTGGACGACGAAACCGACAGGGCCGTTGGCGCCGACGGCCGGCACGGCCGCGCCGTTGGCGGTCGGCTGGTCGTCCGCGGCGGCGCCGGCACCCGAGCCATAGGCGAGCTTCTGGCTGCCTTCGGCGCCGGTGGTGGCGTCGGTCGGCGCGGCCAGGCGAGGTGCCGAGACCGGCTGCACGATATAGGGCGTCACCAGGATCACGAGCTCGCTCTCCTGGCGCTGGAACTTGTCGGACTTGAAGAGGTCGCCGAGGATCGGGATGTCGCCCAGCCCCGGCACCTTGTCGGCATCGAGGCGCTGGTTGTTCTGGATCAGGCCGGCGATCGCGAAGCTTTGCCCGCTGGCGAGCTCGACGGTGGTCTCGGCGCGGCGGGTCGTGAGCGCCGGGATGACGAAATCGCCGAGCTTGACCGCGCCATCATTGGTCAGGGCGCTGACCTCGGGCGCCACGCGCAGGCTGATGCGGCGATCGCCCAGCAGGGTCGGGGTGAAAGCGAGGCTGACGCCGAATTTCTTGAACTCGACCGTGATGGTGCTCGAGCCCGCGTTCGAGTCCTGCGCGACCGGGATCGGGAACTCGCCGCCGGCGAGGAAGCTGGCGGTCTCGCCCGAGAGCGCCGTCAGGTTCGGCTCGGCCAGGACCGAGACCAGGCCCTCGGTCGAGAGCGCGTCGATAAGGCCGTTCAGGTCGACCGGGCCGCCGCTGTAGGAACCCGAGAAGGCCGTGCCGGTCTGGGTCGTGGTGGCCGCGCCCAGCAAGGTGCTGGCGAATCCGGGCGTGACAAAGCCGAAGGCGAAGCCGCCGGCGGTGACGGCCATGTTCCAGTCGATGCCGAGCTGCTTGACGACGCTGCGCGAAACCTCGGCGACGCGGACCCGGAGGCTGACCTGGTTGGCCGCGGTGATGGCGAGATGGTCGATCACCTCTTCGCCTTCGCCGAGGAAACGCGTCGTCAGGCGGCGGGCGTCCTCGGCCTCGGCGGCGGTCGCGACCGCGCCGTCCAGCACGATGCCGGCATCGACGGAATGGGGGGTGACGTCGCCGTTCGGCACGACGCGGCGCAGCTCCTCGGTCAGGCGCGACAGGTTGTGAGAGACCACGACCGTCGAGCTGAGCAGGACCTTCTCGTTCTCGTCGACGACATAGAGCGTGGTCTCGCCCGACTTCTTGCCGATGACATAGATCAGCCGCGGCGATTTGACGGCCACGTCGGCGATCTCGGGATTGGCGACGAAGACGGAGGCCGCGGGCTGGCTGACCCGCAGCAGGGTGCCTTCGCCGCGCTCGATCTGGATCTTCTCGCCGGTGGCGGTGATCTGCTCTTGCGCCGATGCCGGCAGGATCGCGCCGACGGCGAAAGCGGCCAGGATCACCAGGCCGCAGACCAGCCGTTGCAGGGAGAGGCGCATCATGATGCCTTTCATCGGTCGAAGGTCATTTGCTGAACGGTGCTGCCCTGCACCACCTGGACCTTGACGGTGGATTTGCGGCCCAGCAGCCGGCTGACTTCGCTGTCGAAGGTGTAGGTCTCGCCGCGCGTGGGCGGGGAATCCTCTTCCACCGGCTCCGGCAGCACCGCGGGGGCGGGCTTCGTCGCGCCGCCCGTGGAGACGCTGTCATCGCCCGGGCCGCCGGCCAGGACCTCGTCGTCGCTCTTCGTGCCGACCGTATCGGCGGCCGCCGGATTGGCGGCGATGGCGGGGCTGTCCTCGGGCTGATCCTTGGCCAGGCTGCGCAGGCTGAACTGCACGCGCCCGAGCTCCACCACGACCGCGATCATCTCGGCCTGCTTCGGCGTGACCTCGAGCGTCGCGACCTTGCCCGAGACAGGCTGGCCCTTGATGTCGTCCAGGGTCTGGTCGATGGCGAGGATCCGGATATTCTCGAGCACCGTCTCGGTGGCGTGGCGGGTCTCTTTGCTGCCCTCGCTGTTGTCGTCGCCGGGCAGGTCGTGGGTCAGCAGCATGTCGACGCGATCGCCCGGAAGCATCATGCCGGCGATGCCGGTGACGTCGCCCACGCCGATCGAGATGGCGCGCATGCCGGGCTTGAGCACCGCGGCGAGGAAGCCGCGCTCTCCGGGCTTCACCACGGCGGTCGCCTGGATCGGTTCGCCGGCGGCCACGCCGCGGCGCACCACGGCACCGACGAAATCCTCGATCTTGGCGCTGGTCTGGGCGAAGAAGGCCGGCGTGATGGCGTTCTGCGGCCAGGCCTGCCACTTCAGATGCTCGGGCTTCAGCAGCGTGCCCGTCGGCAGATTGGCGGCGGCCACCAGGATGGAGGTATCGGCGGCCGGCGGCGGGGCGGGCGCGGCCTGGGTCACGGCCGGCTGCTCCGCGGGCTTGCGGGCCTCGAGCACGCCGCGGGTGATGTAGACGGCCGTGCCGGCGATCAGCAGGGCCGCGATGAACAGCATCAGGCTGCGTGCGGACATGGGGGGACCTCAGCCTTGCATCAAAAGGGAGACGGCGACCGCGAGGCCGCCGAAGGCGATGGCCACGCCATAGGGCAGGCTCATCCGTTCCAGGCGCCGGGCCGCCGGATCCGCGGTCGTGGCGCCGCCCGAGGGCACGGCCGCGTGGGCGCCGATCCCGTGGGCGATGGCCCATCGCGGCGCGAAACGCGGTGCCAGATGACGCCGGGCCAGCAGAACCGCGGCGATGACGCCGCCGGCGACGCCGGTCAGCAGCAGGAACAGCGGAAACAGCCCGGGTCCTGCCCAGAGCGAGACCACCGTGAAGAGCTTGGCATCGCCGCCGCCGGCCCAGCCCATGAAGAAGCAGAAGATGCCGCCCGCCAGCACGAAGGCGGCGAGAATGAGCGCGGACTGCCACTCCACCGGCACCGGCGAGACGAGGACATGGCCGGGATAGAGCAGCAGGATGGCCAGGCTCAGCCGGTTCGGAAGCTTCAGCCACAGCAAGTCCTGCGCCGCCGCGAACAGCAGCAGCCCCGCAAAGCAGGCGATGATGAGCAGGTGGACGACCGGGCTCAGCATAATCGACGGTCTACCTCATGGCGGTCGGCGAGAACGGGAGCGCCACGGACGGCGTGGCGGGGCGCTCTCCGGCAGGCTTCAGCGAACCACCTCAGGCTTAAGGTTCGGTAAAACGAGCCGGCCGGCGCGCGTCGGGCGACGCGTGGATGTGGCAGTTTCGCTGTGGCATTTTGCGGGCCGCGGCGACCGGATCGCGGCGCCATGGGCATGCAATTTTTCCGCGAATTGGATTCATCGCGGAAAGCCTGGGTTGACCGCGAAAGCTTTCGGCAAATTCACCGCAAGCTGCGTCTAGTCTTAAAGATTCCTTTAAGCGAACCGGCGTATCTGGGCGCCATGGATCGATGCGCCAAGAATCCGCCCAGGGATCCGCAAGCCCGCTTGCGCCAAGCCTGGCGGCGTTGCGCGGCCGGCATCCGTGCGTTCGCCGCGGACCGCCGGGGCACCGTCATCACCTTCATGGCCGTGGCGATCGTGCCGCTGATCGGCGCGCTCGGGCTCGCCACCGACGCGGCGCGCGGTTACATGGTGCGTTCGCAGCTCTCCTCCGCTCTCGATGCGGCCGCGCTGGCCGGCGGCAAGATCATGTTCTCGGTCAATCGCGATGCCGATATCGACATGTTCTTCAAGGCCAACTTTCCCGACGGCTATATGGGGGCCGCCGTCACCGGGCCGAGCATTTCGGTGAATGACGACAAGACCAAGCTGTCGTTGAGCGCCACCGCGACCATCCCCACGACCTTCATGCATGTGCTGGGGTTCCAGGAGATGACCGTCGAGGCCTCGACCGAGGTCACGCGCTCGGTGGACATGCTCGATCTCGTGATCTCGATCGACCTGTCGGGCTCGATGGGTCAGCCCATGACCAAGATCGAGGGCGCCCGCGACGCCGCCAAGAACCTGGTGAGCATCCTCTACGGCCCGAACACGGTCGCGCCGACCTATACGGTCGACGGCACCACCTACAACCTGCTCAATATCGGCCTGGTGCCCTGGAACTCGAAGGTCAATGTCGGCATCGCCGGCCAGACCTATAACCCCGCCCTGACGACCACCGTCACCGTCCCGGCTTTCACCAACCCGGTGACGGGGGCGACCGGCCAGACCGTCCTCTACAAGGTCAACAATTCGCCGGTGCTGTTCCTGCGCGATCCGGGGACGGGCTGGAAGGGCTGCGTCTATGCGCGTTATGTCGGCGATAGCAGCAACACCAATGACGCGGATCTGCAGATCGGCGATATCACGGTCGGCGGAAAATACTGGCCGGGTTATGACCCGATCCCGTTGCTTGAGGGTGAATCGCGGTCCGGCACCTGGAGCGGCTCGAGTCCGGACAATGAGCCGTCCAACACGGGCTGGCGAAACACGAACCGAAGCTGCTACGGCGCATACTGGAATGACGGCAATTCTAGCCAGCCGGTCGCGGTTCCGGCACTGCCGACCTGGTGGCATCCGTCTGCACCCACCATTAGCAACCCGGCCAGCAGCGATTGTGCCGACTGCTTGGCCTACAGCATCACACCGCTCAACCACACGAAGCAGACCATCGACGATGCGATCGATGCGCTGCTGACGCCGGCGGGCACGACAAACATTCCGCAGGGCCTCTACTGGGCCTGGGAAGTGTTGATGCCGGGCGATCCCTTCAACGACGCGGTCGCGACCGTGCCGTTCCCGCGCCAGCGCGCGATCGTGCTGCTGACGGACGGCGAGATCCAGGGCGGCAATGGCGACGCCTATGGCGGCCGGTTCGGATCGGGCACGGGCGCCGGCACCACCACCAACTCGGCGCACGGCTTCATGCCGTCGCCGCCGGCGGCCGCCAACACCCGCAACAACCTGAACAACCGCCTGAAGCAGCTCGCCGCCAACGTCAAGGCGCAGGGCATCAAGGTCTATGTGATCCAGTTCGACAACACGAGCTCGACCCTGACGACCTTGCTGCAGTCGGTCGCGACCGAGCCCAACGCGCCCTACTACTATAACGCGCCGACCGTCGACGAGCTCAAGGAAGCCTTCAACCAGATCGCCTCGAACCTGTCGAAGCTGCGCCTGTCGATGTGACGCCGGTTGGCGCAGCGCCCGGGGCGTTCAGCCCGCGGCCCCGTAACCGAGCTCGCGGTAGAAGGCGGCGCATTCCGACATCATCAGGTCGGTTTCCTCGTCGCTGAGCGGCTGCGGCGGGCGGTAGCCCGTGACGGCGCTGCCGTCGGGCGCGAAGCGCGGCTGGTCGTTGATGCGCCGGGTCATGACCGCGCGGTCGATGCCGTCGATCTCGACGAAGCGCTCGAGGCGCTGGAGGTGCGGCTCGGGATCGGCGGTGAAATTCTCGTATTTGAGGAGCAGGAACGCGTCGCCGCTGAGGCGCTGCATGGTGCGGATATTGTCCGCCCAGTTGCGCGCGAAGCGGCGCCAGTCCTGGGGCCCGCGGAAATCGCCGGGCCAGCGCGCCTTGGCCGAACGCGCCACCGGCAGCAGGTCGCGATAGATCATCACATAGCGCGCGTCGGGCAGCAGGCGCGGCAGGATCGCGAAGCTGGTCTGGCTGCGGATCTGGTGCTTGATGCCCCA
Organism: Hypericibacter adhaerens; assembly: GCF_008728835.1. GTDB lineage: Bacteria > Pseudomonadota > Alphaproteobacteria > Dongiales > Dongiaceae > Hypericibacter > Hypericibacter adhaerens. The sequence goes on along the minus strand of NZ_CP042582.1, from coordinate 2,764,607 downwards.
GCGCTCGAATCCCAGCGCCGCCGCATCGTCGCGATAGCTGCGCAGGAGGAGCCGGAAGGAGCCGATCAGCGCGCGCAGGTAGCTGTCGAAATCGGGGAACAGGCTCGAGGCTTCGAAATCCTCCTTCTTCTCGACCAGGAGATCGCGCGCCATGGCGATCACCTTGCGCTTGGCGTCGGCCTCGCGCTGGTAGTTCCGGATGATGTCCGGAAAGGTCTGGAGCAGGGCGAAGTTCTCGCCATAGACGACGATCCTGCCGGTGGAGTTGAGCAGGCGCTGCAGCAGGCTGGTGCCGCAGCGCGTGGTCGGCCCGATCACGAAGACGGGAGGCTTTTCAGTCGCGGCCATTCGTTTCCCCGAGAGTCTCAGAAACCGTAGAGCGTTTTCGGATCGACCAGCACCTCGGCGATCGTATCGAGATGTCCGTTGCGCCAGGCCCTGAAGAAGCAGTTGCGCCGGCCGGTATGGCAGGCGACGCCAGTCTGGTCGACCAGCAGCAGCAAGGTATCGCCGTCGCAATCGACCCTGAGCTCCACCAGCCGCTGCCGCTGGCCCGAGGTCTCGCCCTTGCGCCAGAGCTTCTGGCGCGATCGCGACCAGTAGCAGACATCGCCCGTCGCCAGCGTCTCGCTCAGCGCCGCTCGGTTCATCCAGGCGAGCATCAGCACCTCGCCGGTGTCATGCTGCTGGGCGATGGCGGCGACCAGGCCGTCGCGGTCGAACTGCACCGCCGCGGCGATCTCCGCCGGCAGGGAAGCGTCGCTCATGGCTCCTGCACTCCGCCGCCCGCATTCAGGCGGGCGAAACCGCGGTCGAGATCGGCGATCAGATCCTTCGGATCCTCGAGGCCGGCATGGAGCCGCAAGGTCGGCCCGGCGGTCTCCCATCGGGTGGCGCTGCGGATCGCCTTGGGATCCACCGGCAGGATCAGGCTCTCGTAGCCGCCCCAGCTATAGCCCATGCCGAAGAGCTCCATGCCGTCGAGCATGGATTCGAGCGCGGCCGGCGCGCAGGGCTTGAGCACGATGCCGAACAGTCCCGTGGCGCCGGCGAAATCGCGTTGCCAGAGCCGGTGGCCGGGGTCCTGCGGCAAGGCCGGGTGCAGCACGCGCTCGACCTCGGGGCGGGCCTGCAGCCAGCGCGCGAGGGCCAGGCCGGTGCGCTGGTGGCGTTCGAGGCGCACCGAGAGCGTCCGCAGGCCCCGCAAGGCCAGGTAGCAATCGTCGGGCGCCGCGGCATGACCCATCATATGGGCGGCGGTCTTGATCCGGATCAGCCGCTCATGGTCGGCGGCGACCACGCCCATCATCAGATCCGAATGGCCGCCGATATATTTGGTCGCCGCCTCGATCACCACATCGACGCCGTGCTTGAGCGGCTTGAAGAAGAGCGGCGTGGCCCAGGTATTGTCCATGATCGTCGTGGCGCCCCGGGCCCTGGCCGCGGCCGCGACCGCCGGCACATCCTGCATCTCGAAGGTGAGGGAGCCCGGCGCCTCGAGATAGACGACCTTGGTTTCCGGCCGCATCAGGCCCTCGATCCGGTCACCCACCGCCGGATCGTAGAAGCTGGTCGCGATGCCGAAATCGGTCAGTAAACGTTTGCAGAGCGTGCGGACCGGGCCATAGACGGTGTCGACCATCAGCAGATGATCGCCGGTCTTGAGAAAGGCCATCAGCGAGGCGGCGATGGCGGCGAGCCCGCTGGGCAGCGCCAGGGCGCGGTCGGCGCCCTCGAGCCGGGCGACCGTCTCTTCGAAGGCGATCGTGGTCGGCGTTCCCTGGCGGCCATAGGTCACCATCGAGAAACGGCTGGCGCTGGCCTGGGCCTCGCGCAGCGCTTCGACGGTCGGAAACAGGATCGTCGAGGCATGGTAGACGGGCGGATTCACGACGCCGAAATTGTCGCGCGGCCGGTTGCCGGCATGGGTGAGGACGGTGTCGTCGCCGGCAGGCAGGGCGTCGGGTGGGCGGTCACTCATAATTGATTTTCCAAGGCTTGCAGCAGGCCTTGGCTTGTAGCACCGGGAAGGCTCGTGTTAAAGGTCGCGACAGGGTGCTGCAACAAGGGGGTTGTGCTCCAGCCCCCGATGTTGAACGCTATAGCAGGGCTGGGCGGAAAATCCGGAGAACGGATCGCCCCGAAACCGATCCGCGCTCGCGGGTAGCCATTACAGGGAAGGACTGCCAAATGAACAAAATTGCGATGATTGCCGCGGCCGCCGTGGCGGTGGTGTTTGCCACCGGCAGCGCCAAGGCCTCCACGCTCGACGACGTCAAGGGACGCGGCCAGGTGACTTGCGGCGTGAACGGGCCGTCGGGCCTCGCCGGCTTCGGCGCGCCGGACGACAAAGGGAACTGGACCGGTCTGGACGTCGATATCTGCCGCGCCGTGGCCGCGGCGGTCTTTGGCGATGCGACCAAGGTCAAATATGTGCCGCTGGGCTCGAAAGAGCGCTTCACCGCGCTGCAATCGGGCGAGATCGATCTTCTGGCGCGCAACTCGACCTGGACGCTGTCGCGTGACACGGATCTCGGCCTCGATTTCGTAGCGGTCAACTACTACGACGGCCAAGGCTTCATGGTCCGCAAGGAGCTGGGCGTCAACAGCGCCAAGGAACTGTCGGGTGCCACCGTCTGCGTCCAGACCGGCACCACCACCGAGAAGAATCTCGGCGACTATTTCCGCGCCAACAATCTCGAGCTGAAGTCGGTCGTGTTCGAGACCTCCGACCAGGCCCGTCAGGCCTATGACGAAGGCCGCTGCGACGCCTACACCACCGACGCTTCCGGCCTCGCGGCCGAGCGCACCCAGCTCAAGAATCCGGCCGACAACATCATCCTGCCCGAGATCATCTCCAAGGAGCCGCTCGGGCCGGCGGTGCGCCATGGCGACAACCAGTGGGGCGACATCGTCCGCTGGTCCTTCTTCGCCATGATCATCGGCGAGGAGTTCGGCATCACCCAGGCCAATGTCGATCAGGTGAAATCCAGCTCCGACAACCCGGAGGTCCGTCGCCTTTTGGGCGTCGAGGACGAGATGGGCAAGATGCTCGGGCTCGATAACGCCTGGGCCTATAACATCTTGAAGCAGGTCGGCAATTACGGCGAAAGCTTCGAGCGCAATGTCGGCCTGAAGACCCCGCTGGGCCTGGCTCGCGGCCTGAACGAGCTCTGGTCCAAGGGCGGCCTGCAATACGCGCCGCCCGCCCGCTGAAGCCGGCGAGACGGACGGAAACCACGGAGGCGCACCCGGTCCCGAGGGATGGGGTGCGCCTCTCGTCTTTTTGGCCAGCAGCAGGATGGAGGCGGCATGACCGGCATGGTCGACCGCGCGGACCGGTTTTCCGGCGCCACGGTGCCTCTATGGAAGAACCGGACGGCGCGCGCGCTGTTCTACCAGGCGGTGGTGCTCGGCCTCCTGGTCCTCCTGACGGCGTTCTTCGTCCATAACACGGGCGTCAATCTCGCCAAGCGCGGCATCGCTTCGGGCTTCGGCTTCCTCAACGGGGTGGCCGGCTTCGACATCTCCTTCAAGCTCGTTTCCTATTCGCTGACCTCGAGCTACGGGCGGGCCCTGCTGATCGGGCTCCTGAACACGCTGCTGGTCGCCGCGGTGGGCGTGGTGCTGGCGACCGTGCTGGGCTTCGTGGTCGGCGTGGCGCGCCTCTCCAGCAACTGGATCATCGCCAAGCTGGCGGCGGTCTATGTCGACGTCATCCGCAATATTCCGCTGCTGGCGCAGCTGATCTTCTGGTATTTCGGCGTGCTTTCGACTTTGCCGGGCGTGCGCCAGAGCATCGATTTACTGGGCCTGTTCTTCCTGAACCAGCGCGGCCTCTATGCGCCGGTGCCGGAGCTGCAGCCGGGATTCGGGATCATGCCCGTGGCGCTCCTGGTCGGCGCGCTGGGCGCGGTTCTCGTCTCCGCCTGGGCACGGCGCCGGCAGATGATGACCGGCCAGCCCTTCCATTCCTTCTGGGTGGGGTTGGGCCTGATCGTCGGCGTGCCCATGATCGTCGGCCTGATCTTCGGCTTCCGCATGACCTGGTCCTTCCCGGAGCTGGCCGGCTTCAACTTCAAGGGCGGCTTCCAGATCGCGCCGGAATTCATCGCGCTCCTGGTCGGTCTCTCGATCCACACCTCGGCCTTCATCGCCGAGATCGTGCGCTCGGGCGTGCAGGCCGTGAGCCACGGGCAGACCGAGGCGGGGCTGGCGCTGGGGCTGAAGCGCGGTATCGTCACGCGCAAGATCGTGCTGCCGCAGGCCTTGCGCGTGATCGTGCCGCCGCTGACGAGCCAGTATCTGAACCTCACCAAGAATTCCTCGCTGGCGGTCTTCATCGGCTTCCCGGAGGTGGTTGCGGTCTTCGCCGGCACCACCCTGAACCAGACCGGCCAGGCGGTCGAATGCATCGCCATCACCATGGCGATCTATCTCGTGATCAGCCTCCTGATCTCGCTGTTCATGAACTGGTACAACCGCCATATCGCGCTGGTGGAGCGCTGACCCCGTGGTCGATCTCGCCCACCGCGCCGACGAGCCACCGCCGCCGCCCGAGAGCCGGAAGCCGGACGAGCCGCCGCCGGTGATGGCCGTGGGCCTCCTGGGATGGGCCCGCGCCCATCTTTTCTCGAGCATCGGCAACTCCATTCTGACGTTGCTGGCGCTGTGGTTCCTCTACAAGACCATCCCGCCGCTGGTGGACTGGCTCTTCATCTCGGCCAACTGGCAGGAGGGCACCAGCCGGGCCGACTGCGTGAAGCCGGGCGCCTGCTGGACCATGGTGCGCGCGCGCTTCGGCCAGATGATGTACGGCTTCTACCCCGTCGAGGAACGCTGGCGGGTGAACATCGTGGGCCTGATCCTCGTCGTCGGCGTCGCCGGCATCCTGATCGAGCGCGTGCCGCACAAGCTCTGGATCGGCGCCTTCCTGTTCCTGATCTATCCCTTCATCGCCTTCTGGCTGCTCTGTGGCGGGCTCGGCCTCGTGCCGGTCGATACCTCGCGCTTCGGCGGCCTGATGCTGACCCTCATCCTCGCCGTCACGGGCATCGCGGTGTCGCTGCCGGTGGGCGTGATCCTGGCGCTGGGGCGGCGTTCCGCCATGCCGGTGATCCGGATCGTCACGGTCGCCTTCATCGAGTTCGTGCGCGGCGTGCCGCTCATCACCGTGCTGTTCATGGCCTCGGTGATCTTCCCGCTGTTCCTGCCCGAGGGCGTCACCTTCGACAAGCTGCTGCGCGCGCTCGTGGGCATCTCGCTGTTCTCCTCGGCCTACATGGCCGAGGTCATCCGCGGCGGGCTGCAGGCGATCCCGAAGGGCCAGTACGAAGGCGCCATGTCGCTGGGCCTGAACTACTGGAAGATGAACAGCTTCATCATCCTGCCGCAGGCCCTGCGGATCTGCATTCCCGGCATCGTCAACAGCTTCATCGGCCTGTTCATGGACACGAACCTGGTGCTGATCATGGGGCTGGTCGAGCTGCTGGGCATCGCGCAGGCCTCGACCCGAGACCCGAACTGGCTGGGCCTGATCAACACGGCGCTCGCCTTCGTGTCGGTGATCTATTTCGCGTTCTGTTTCGGCATGTCGCGCTACAGCCAGGCGCTGGAGCGCCGGCTGGCGAAGGGGCGGCGGCGATGAGGGTGGGATTCAAGCGGGCAGGGGAGAAGGCGGATGGCTGAGGCGGCAGCGGCGACGGCACAGGGCGAAGCGCCGATCGTGCAACTGGAAGGCGTCAACAAGTGGTACGGCACCTTCCATGTGCTCAAGGACATCAACCTGTCAGTGGCCAAGGGCGAGCGGATCGTCATTTGCGGCCCGTCGGGCTCCGGCAAATCGACCCTGATCCGGTGCATCAACCGGCTCGAGGAGCATCAGCGCGGCCGCATCGTCGTGGACGGGATCGAGCTCAACCAGGATGTGAAGCATATCGAGCAGATCCGCCGCGAGGTCGGCATGGTCTTCCAGCAGTTCAACCTGTTTCCGCACCTGACCGTGCTGGAGAACCTGACCCTGGCGCCGATCTGGGTGCGGCGCATGCCCAAGGCCGAGGCGGAGAAGACGGCCCGCCTTTATCTCGAGCGCGTGCGGATTCCCGAGCAGGCGGACAAGTATCCGGGCCAGCTCTCCGGCGGCCAGCAGCAGCGGGTGGCGATCGCCCGCTCGCTCTGCATGAACCCCAAGGTCATGCTGTTCGACGAGCCCACCTCGGCCCTCGATCCGGAGATGATCAAGGAAGTGCTCGACGTGATGATCGAACTGGCCCGGTCGGGCATGACCATGCTCTGCGTCACCCATGAGATGGGCTTCGCCCGCACGGTGGCGAACCGGGTGATCTTCATGGATCGGGGCGAAATCATCGAGGAAAACGCCCCGGAGGCCTTCTTTAACCACCCGCGCTCCGAACGGACCCGACTTTTCTTGAGTCAGATCCTTCACCATTAACGCGTCGTCTGGTCGCGGCGGGCCGGATTTTCGGTCCGCCGCCGGCGAATCTTTCCCTGTTTACAGAGCATTAAGTGCCCGGCACACCCGGGTGTGTTGCCTCGCCAGAAGTTACTGGCGGGGTAACAAATGCTGCCGACCGATGAATGGAAGTTGTCGATGTAAAACGGTCCTGTGGCATAGTTATGACGAAGTAGTTTTTAAAAACAGTCCGTGAGTAATCCAAAACAAAAATGGTTAAAAGTTATTACTTAAGTTGTATCGGTTAACTGTTATGGTTTAAATCCAAAATATTTCCTCTAGCATTTTCAGAAGTTTTCTCTCATATATGCCGCGCGTTCAGGAGCCCGAAGTGGGGCTCGCCCGGCTTATGCGTGAATAAAGGCGCCCGTGGGTGCGCCGGCCGATCCGGGCGGGAACTTCACTTCAGGGGATTTTTTTGCAAGGAGACCGCCCGTGGCCCAGACGACAGTTGGCACCAATACCGGTGCTGCTTCGACGACGGTTGTTTCGTCCGCTTCTCATTCGAACGAGGCCCAGGCGGCCCATCCCGATGCAGCCGTGAACATGGCGGCGGCCAGCGAAGCGGCGGTCTCTGAGGCTGTTTCGACCGGTTCTGCGGGGGCGGGCGCGAACGGGGCGGCTGGGAACGGCGCGGTTCCGGGCGCGGTGCAGATGGCGGCGGCGACGGGTGTGGATTCTCCCTCGCCCGACCAGGTGACGATCATCCGGGTGGTGGCGGGCCAGCCGATCGATCTGCCGATCGACCCGCAGCAGCTGGCCGATGCGCAGCTTCAGATCGTGGGCGGCGATCTGGAGATCAAGCTGCCGGACGGCCACATCTTCCTGCTGGTCGGCTTCGTGAAGGCGGAGGAATCGGGCCAGGCGCCGGACATCGTCGTCGAGAGCGGCGAGCATATGTCGGCGGAGGACGTGCTGGCGCTGACGGGGACGAGCCTGGAAGACCTGCTGCAGACGGCGGCGGGCGGTGCGCAGGCGGGGACGGGGACGGCGAACAACTCGGCCTCGTTCCGGCATGGGTTCCTGGGCGGGCTGATCAACGGCCTGAACGACGAGGGCCCGATCGGTCCGACGGCGCTGCAGTATGGGGTTCCGGAGCCGCTGACGGGTCCGATCGACAAGCTGGACGACAGCGACCAGCGGGCGCTGATGCAGTGGCATATCGAGGGCGACCCGCTGGTGCATGAGCCGTTCTTCGGCGGCAAGCAGCAGCAGGAGTTCCGCGAGCTGGTGGCGGAGGGGACCTTCGCGACCTACACGGTGTTCTACACCGGCGCGGTCCTGGCGCCGGGCCAGACGGCCTCGATCACGGTCGAGACGGGTGCGGGCCATCATGACAGCACGCCCGATGCGACGGGGGGTGCGGACTACGAGACGCTGTCGACGATTCTGACCTTCACGGGCGGGGGCGCGACCTCGCAGACGCTCGAGGTTCAGATCTTCGGCGACACGGTGGTGGAAGGGACGGAGGACTACTCCGTCAACCTGTCGGGCCAGAGCCACGGGACGATCGTGGACCCGACGCAGGACACGGACATCGTGGACGAGACCTCGGGCCCGTTCTGGAACATCCAGGGCGACAGCGTGGTGCACGAGGGCGACACCGCGGTCTACACGGTTTCGTATAACGGCGCGGTTCTGGCGCCGGGGATCACGGCGACGGTGACGGTGCTGACGGGCGCCGGCACGAACGGTTCGGAGCCGGATGCGACGTCGGGGACGGACTACACGGCGCTGACGACGGTTCTGACCTTCACGGGCGGTTCGGCGACGGCGCAGACGGTCGAGGTTCACACGACCGACGATACGGTGGTGGAGGGGACGGAGGATTACTCTGTCCAGCTGGCGGACCCGAGCCATGGCGTGATCAGCATCGGGACGGCGCCGACGGACATCATCGACGACGACGCGCAGAACCTGCAGTGGTCGATCACGGGCGACAGCCTGGTGAACGAAGGCAATGCCGCGGTCTACACGGTGACCTACACGGGCGCGGTTCTGGCGCCGGGGATCACGGCGACGGTGACGGTGCAGACGGGTCCGGGGACGAACGGGTCGGAGCCTGACGCAGACTCGAATACCGACTACACGTCGCTGTCGACGGTTCTGACCTTCACGGGCGGGGATTCGAACGCGCAGACGGTGTCTGTGCAGACGGTTGACGACACGCTGGTGGAGGGGACGGAGGATTACTCCGTCCAGATCTCGGGCCAGAGCGCCGGGAATATCACGCAGGGGACGGCGCCGACGGACATCGTCGACAACGACGCGCCGAACATGCAGTGGTCGGTCGTCGGCGACAGCCTGGTGAGCGAGGGCAACACGGCGATCTACACGGTCTCCTACAGCGGCGCCGTCCTGGCGCCGGGGCAGACGGCGACGATCACGGTGCAGACGGGCCCCGGCACGAACGGGTCGGAGCCGGATGCGGACTCGAACACCGACTACACGGCGCTGTCGACGGTGCTGACCTTCACCGGCGGCCAGACTTCGCAGACGGTCGAGGTCCACACCACCGACGACACGCTGATCGAGGGCACGGAGGACTACTCCGTCAACATCTCGGGCCAGAGCGCCGGCACCATCACCCAGCCCACCGCTCCCACCGACATCATCGACAACGATCATATCTCGCAGTGGAATATCACCGGCGACAGCCTGGTGACCGAAGGCGAGGTTGCCGTCTACACGGTCTCCTACACCGGCGGCGTGCTGGCGCCGGGCCAGACCGCGACCATCACGGTCCAGACCGGCCCGGGTACGAACGGGTCCGAGCCGGATGCCGAGGGCAACACGGACTACACCTCGCTCTCGACGGTGCTGACCTTCACGGGCGGCCAGACCTCGCAGACGGTGTCGGTGCAGACCGTCGACGACACGCTGGTCGAGGGCACGGAGGACTACTCCGTCCATATCTCGGGTCCGAGCTCGGGCGCGATCGGCATCGGCACGGCGCCGACCGACATCATCGACAGCGATCATATCTCGCAGTGGAACATCACCGGCTCGACGCAGGTGACCGAAGGCGATACCGCGATCTATACGGTGAGCTACACGGGCGGCGTGCTGGCCTCGGGCCAGACGGCGACGATCGTGGTCGAGACCGGCCCCGGCACCAACGGCTCCGAGCCGGATGCCGAGGGCAACACGGACTACACCTCGCTCTCGACGACCTTGACCTTTACCGGCGGCCAGACCGCCCAGACGGTCGCGGTCCACACCGTCGACGACACGCTGATCGAAGGCACGGAGGACTACTCCGTCCAGATCTCGGGCCAGAGCGCGGGCACCATCGGTGTCGGCACGGCGCCGACCGACATCATCGACGGCGATCATATCTCGCAGTGGAACATCGCCGGCGACAGCCTGGTGACGGAAGGCAACACCGCGATCTACACGGTGAGCTACACCGGCGGCGTGCTGGCCCCGGGCCAGACCGCGACGATCACGGTCCAGACCGGCCCCGGTACCAAGGGGTCCGAGCCTGACGCGACCGCGCCCAGCGATTACACGGCGCTGTCGACGGTCCTGACCTTCACCGGCGGCCAGACGGCGCAGACGGTGGCGGTCCACACCAACACCGACACGGTGATCGAGGGCACGGAGGATTACTCCGTCCAGATCTCGGGTCAGAGCGCGGGCACGATCGGCACCGGCACGGCGCCGACCGACATCGTCGACCAGACCACGGGTCCGTTCTGGAACATCACCGGCTCGACCCAGGTGAATGAGGGTTCGGACGCCACCTACACGGTGAGCTACACCGGTGCCACGCTGGCGCCGGGCCAGACGGCGCTGGTGACGATCCAGACCGGCGACCATGCCGGCGGCAGCCCGAACGCGACGGAAGGCACCGACTACAACACCCGTGACGGCTTCATCCTGACCTTCACGGGCGGCGGCGGCACGGCGCAGACGCTGACGGTCCACACCAACACCGACACGGTGGTGGAGGGGACCGAGGACTACCAGGTCTCGATCAATCCCTCGATCGGCACGATCAGCACCGGCACGGCGACGACGGACATCGTCGACCAGACCACGGGCCCGGTGTGGAACATCGCCGGCTCGACCCAGGTGAACGAGGGTTCGGACGCCACCTACACGGTGAGCTACACCGGTGCCACGCTGGCGCCGGGCCAGACGGCGCTGGTGACGATCCAGACCGGCGACCATGCCGGCGGTAGCCCGAACGCGACGGAAGGCACCGACTACAACACCCGTGACGGCTTCATCCTGACCTTCACGGGCGGCGGCGGCACGGCGCAGACGCTGACGGTCCACACCAACACCGACACGGTGGTGGAGGGGACCGAGGACTACCAGGTCTCGATCAATCCCTCGATCGGCACGACCGGCACCGGCACGGCGACGACGGACATCGTCGACCAGACCACGGGCCCGGTGTGGAACATCGCCGGCTCGACCCAGGTGAACGAGGGTTCGGACGCCACCTACACGGTCTCCTACACCGGTGCCACGCTGGCGCCGGGCCAGACGGCGCTGGTGACGATCCAGACCGGCGACCATGCCGGCGGCAGCCCGAACGCGACGGAAGGCACCGACTACAACACCCGTGACGGCTTCATCCTGACCTTCACGGGCGGCGGCGGCACGGCGCAGACGCTGACGGTCCACACCAACACCGACACGGTGGTGGAGGGGACCGAGGACTACCAGGTCTCGATCAATCCCTCGATCGGCACGACCGGCACCGGCACGGCGACGACGGACATCGTCGACCAGACCACGGGCCCGTTCTGGAACATCACCGGCTCGACCCAGGTGAACGAGGGTTCGGACGCCACCTACACGGTCTCCTACACCGGTGCCACGCTGGCGCCGGGCCAGACGGCGCTGGTGACGATCCAGACCGGCGACCATGCCGGCGGTAGCCCGAACGCGACGGAAGGCACCGACTACAACACCCGTGACGGCTTCATCCTGACCTTCACGGGCGGCGGCGGCACGGCGCAGACGCTGACGGTCCACACCAACACCGACACGGTGGTGGAGGGGACCGAGGACTACCAGGTCTCGATCAATCCCTCGATCGGCACGATCAGCACCGGCACGGCGACGACGGACATCGTCGACCAGACCACGGGCCCGGTGTGGAACATCACCGGCTCGACCCAGGTGAACGAGGGTTCGGACGCCACCTACACGGTGAGCTACACCGGTGCCACGCTGGCGCCGGGCCAGACGGCGCTGGTGACGATCCAGACCGGCGACCATGCCGGCGGCAGCCCGAACGCGACGGAAGGCACCGACTACAACACCCGTGACGGCTTCATCCTGACCTTCACGGGCGGCGGCGGCACGGCGCAGACGCTGACGGTCCACACCAACACCGACACGGTGGTGGAGGGGACCGAGGACTACCAGGTCTCGATCAATCCCTCGATCGGCACGACCGGCACCGGCACGGCGACGACGGACATCGTCGACCAGACCACGGGCCCGTTCTGGAACATCACCGGCTCGACCCAGGTGAACGAGGGTTCGGACGCCACCTACACGGTCTCCTACACCGGTGCCACGCTGGCGCCGGGCCAGACGGCGCTGGTGACGATCCAGACCGGCGACCATGCCGGCGGCAGCCCGAACGCGACGGAAGGCACCGACTACAACACCCGTGACGGCTTCATCCTGACCTTCACGGGCGGCGGCGGCACGGCGCAGACGCTGACGGTCCACACCAACACCGACACGGTGGTGGAGGGGACCGAGGACTACCAGGTCTCGATCAATCCCTCGATCGGCACGATCAGCACCGGCACGGCGACGACGGACATCGTCGACCAGACCACGGGCCCGGTGTGGAACATCGCCGGCTCGACCCAGGTGAACGAGGGTTCGGACGCCACCTACACGGTGAGCTACACCGGTGCCACGCTGGCGCCGGGCCAGACGGCGCTGGTGACGATCCAGACCGGCGACCATGCCGGCGGCAGCCCGAACGCGACGGAAGGCACCGACTACAACACCCGTGACGGCTTCATCCTGACCTTCACGGGCGGCGGCGGCACGGCGCAGACGCTGACGGTCCACACGGTCGACGACACGGTGGTGGAAGGGACCGAGGACTACCAGATCTCGATTACGCCTTCGGTTGGTGCGATCGGCACCGGCACGGCAACAACCAACATCATCGACAACGACAAGTACGTCCCGCATGGCGGCAACGACACCTGCTCGGTACTTGAGCGGGGTGTCGAGGCGGTGGCGCTGGGCAACTTTTCCGAAGGCACGAATGCGATCGGCAACGAGGAGATCGCGGCCGGCAACCTGACTTACAGCTTCGGCGGTGACGGGAAGGCGGCCTCGCAGCCCTTCACCTGGTCGGGCACGGTGAGTGCCGTCGATCCGGAGACCAGCGGCTCGGTGCCGCTGACCTCGGGCGGCCAGGCGATCACCTGGACGGTCTCGAACGGCGGCTTGACCATCACCGGCACCGTCGCCAGCGGCCCGCATGCGGGCGGCGTGGTGGCGAAGCTCGAGATCACGGACATCAACACCGGCGCCTACAAGTTCGAGCAGCTGGGGGCGATCGATCATCCGGATGCAGGCACCAACGGCAGCCAGGTCAACGGCAACGACCAGCTCCAGCTCACCTTCACCTACACGGTCAAGGACGCGGTCGATGCCGACACGGCGAACGGCACGCTGAAGGTGTCGGTCGGCGACGACGGCCCGGTGGCCAATCCCGAGGAGAAGACCGCGGCGGCAGCGGGCTCGGTCGACACGAACCTGATGATCGTGCTCGACCTCTCGGGCTCGATGACCGACGACAGCGGGCTGCAGGGCCTCGACCGACTCCAGGCCTCGAAAGCGGCGATCAACGAGCTGTTTGAGCAGTATCACAGCCTGGGCGACGTGAAGGTCCAGATCGTGACCTTCTCGGGCAGCGCCGACACCCAGAACTACAACGGGTCGGGCGGAATCTGGCTCAGCCTCTCGGACGCCAAGGCCTTCATCAACTCGCTGGGGGCGGGCGGCAGCACGAACTACGATGCGGCGCTGCAGCAGGCGATCCAGGCCTATGCGGATGCCGGGAAGATCGACCCGGTCGGCAATCCGCAGCCGGTCCAGAACGTGGCCTACTTCATCTCGGACGGCGATCCGACCTCGGCGAGTGCCTGGTCGAGCATTCCCGGCGACACGACGGAGAACGGCATCAACGCCAACGAGGAATCTGCCTGGATCCAGTTCCTCAAGGACAACGATATCAACTCCTATGCGATCGGCATCGGTACCGGCATCACGGTCTCGAACCTGAACCCGGTCGCTTATAACGGCGCGGTCGAGAGCAACACCAACGGCGCCCAGGTGTCGGATCTGAGCCAGCTCGCGCAGTTCCTGAGCGAGACGGCGCAGAACAACATCACCGGTAACGTGATGAGCGACAACGGCACGGAGATCGGTGCCGATGGCGGCTATGTGAAGTCGATCAGCTACGGCAACTCGGTCTTCACCTTCAACGGGACCAGCAGCATCACCCGCAATGTCGGCGGCACGGTGGTCTTCTCGACCAGCGGCAATCTGCTGACGATCACCACGGCCTACGGCACGATGCAGATCAACATGCTGTCGGGCGCCTACACCTTCACGGTGGCGTCGGGCGTGGGCGTGGTGCCGCCGGAAGCCTTCAACTTCGTGCTGCACGACAATGACGGCGACGAGGCGGGCAACTCGCTGACGATCAACCTCACACCGTCGGACAGCGCGCCGATCGCCCGCGACGACAGCATCATCATCGCCAGCGGCAACACCACGCCGCTCATCATCGACGACAAGTGGCTGCTGTGGAACGACAGCGATGCCGACGGCGATGTGATGTCGATCGTGGCGGCAGCCAACGGCGGTACGCTCGTCGGCGGGGACGTGCAGATCAACACGCTCAACGGCAGCTTCGACTATACGGCGCAGTCGACCACGCTGACCGATGATGCGCACGTGACCACGAGCTCGACCACGAGCACGACGATCAACGGCAACGGCGTCGACAACATCATTATCGGCGACGGCGACAACGAGCTGATCCGCGGCTACGAGGGCAACGACGTCCTGGTCGGCAACGGCGGCAACGACACGCTGGCCGGCGGCACCGGCAACGACCTGCTGGTCGGCGGGGCCGGAACCGACGTGGCGGATCTCTCCGACCACGCCTCGGGCCTGGTGGTGGCGCTCGATGCCTCTGGCAATGCGACGGTGACGGCCGATGGCTCGACCGACGTGCTGCAGGGCATGGAGGGTGTCATCGGCGGCAACGGTGCCGACAGCCTGAGCGGCAATCTCGCCGACAACTACTTCGACGGCGGGAACGGCAACGACACGCTGTTCGGCGGCGACGGGAACGACTATCTCGTCGGCGGCGGCGGCACCGATAGCCTCAACGGCGGCAACAACGACGACACGCTGGTGGGCGACTCCAGCAACCCCGACACGCTGGCCGGCGGGTCGGGCACGGATACCGCGGACTTCTCGGGCTATGCGAGCAACCGCGATATCACGCTGGTGCTGAACGACAGCGGCAACGGTACGGCCAACGTGTCCGGTTCCGGGGACGATGCGCTCTTCAGCATCGAGAATGTCCTGGGCGGTTCCGGCGACGACCACATCACCGGCGGCAGCCCGAACAACCTGTTCATGGGCAATAGCGGCGACGACACGCTCGAGGGTGGCGGTGGCGACGACACGCTCTATGGCGGGACCGGCGAAGACAGCCTCGATGGCGGCAGCGGCAACGACTATCTCGATGGCGGCACCAGCACGGGCGGCGGGCAGCAGGACACGCTGTTCGGCGGCGATGGTGACGACACGCTGCTGTTCGGTGCCACTGACGACACCTACAACGGTGGTGGCGACATCGACACGCTCAAGATCACGGCCGACACCAACTTCTCCAACTTCTCCCAGAGCGTGTCGCGGATCGAGATCCTCGACATGACCGGGAACGGCAACCAGACGCTGACGTTGAACCACGACGACGTTCTCGACTTCACCGGAGATGACGACAACGCGGTGACGAAGAACTTCGGCGGTTCGATCGGCACCAAGACGATCGAGATGTTCATCAAGGGCAATGCAGGGGACTCGGTCGATCTCCCGATCGACAACACGTCGCCCTTCTCGAACGACACCTGGCACTCGACGGGCCAGACCTATGTCGTGCCGGCCGGGGGCAATGCTTACGGTGCTGCCGGCACCACCTACAATCTCTACATCGACGACGACAATGCTCACGTGATCGCGGTACAGAACGGCGTGACGGTGTCCTGATCGATCGAAAACCGGCTGGCTGACGGCTTCGCGGAGACGGGCGCCCCAGGCAGGGGCGCCCGTTTTCGTTTGGGGCCATCGGGGTTCAGGCCTGGGCGAGCGCGACGCCTGTCGCCCCCAGCGGGCCGGCGGAGAGCGACGGTTCGGTTTCAACCTGAAATCAACTGCTTATTTGCCGGCCACACCGGGATGTGATGTCCAGTGAGAATTTTGTGGTCGTCCAATAAATACTGCCCGCCGATGAAGCTCAGTCATGGCTGTAAAGCTAGATAAATAGGGAGTTAAAGCGGCATAAAATCGAAGTCCTGTTTAAAGAAAGGCGACAAGAGAAATAGCTAAAAATCATTACTTCTATTGTGATGGTTAACTGAAATTGATTAGAAACAGAATAATTATCTGGCATTTGCAGCAAATTTCTCGCATACATACCGCCACATTAAACGCCCGAAGTGGGTCTTTGCCCGAGAACCAGAAAGATGCTCGTGGGAGCGTCACGGCCGGGCAGGGGTGGCTTCCGGGGATCTTTGGGAGACTTGCACGTGGCCCAGCCGACGGTTGGCACCCCGACGGGTGCTGCTTCGACTTCGTCTGTCTCGAACCAGGGTGAGGCTCACCCGGTATCGGCAAGCGGTCCGATCCCGAACGGGTCCAGCAACGGCACAGCCCCGGATGGTGCGCACGCGGAAGCGGCGGTCTCTGAGGCTGTTTCGACCGGTTCTGCGGGGGCGGGTGCGAACGGGGCGGCTGGGAACGGCGCGGTTCCGGGCGCGGTACAGATGGCGGCGGCGACGGGTGTGGATTCTCCCTCGCCCGACCAGGTGACGATCATCCGGGTGGTGGCGGGCCAGCCGATCGATCTGCCGATCGACCCGCAGCAGCTGGCCGATGCGCAGCTTCAGATCGTGGGCGGCGATCTGGAGATCAAGCTGCCGGACGGCCACATCTTCCTGCTGGTCGGCTTCGTGAAGGCGGAGGAATCGGGCCAGGCGCCGGACATCGTCGTCGAGAGCGGCGAGCATATGTCGGCGGAGGACGTGCTGGCGCTGACGGGGACGAGCCTGGAAGACCTGCTGCAGACGGCGGCGGGCGGTGCGCAGGCGGGGACGGGGACGGCGAACAACTCGGCCTCGTTCCGGCACGGGTTCCTGGGCGGGCTGATCAACGGCCTGAACGACGAGGGCCCGATCGGTCCGACGGCGCTGCAGTATGGGGTTCCGGAGCCGCTGACGGGTCCGATCGACAAGCTGGACGACAGCGACCAGCGGGCGCTGATGCAGTGGCATATCGAGGGCGACCCGCTGGTGCATGAGCCGTTCTTCGGCGGCAAGCAGCAGCAGGAGTTCCGCGAGCTGGTGGCGGAGGGGACCTTCGCGACCTACACGGTGTTCTACACCGGCGCGGTCCTGGCGCCGGGCCAGACGGCCTCGATCACGGTCGAGACGGGTGCGGGCCATCATGACAGCACGCCCGATGCGACGGGGGGTGCGGACTACGAGACGCTGTCGACGATTCTGACCTTCACGGGCGGGGGCGCGACCTCGCAGACGCTCGAGGTTCAGATCTTCGGCGACACGGTGGTGGAAGGGACGGAGGACTACTCCGTCAACCTGTCGGGCCAGAGCCACGGGACGATCGTGGACCCGACGCAGGACACGGACATCGTGGACGAGACCTCGGGCCCGTTCTGGAACATCCAGGGCGACAGCGTGGTGCACGAGGGCGACACCGCGGTCTACACGGTTTCGTATAACGGCGCGGTTCTGGCGCCGGGGATCACGGCGACGGTGACGGTGCTGACGGGCGCCGGCACGAACGGTTCGGAGCCGGATGCGACGGCGGGGACGGACTACACGGCGCTGACGACGGTTCTGACCTTCACGGGCGGTTCGGCGACGGCGCAGACGGTCGAGGTTCACACGACCGACGATACGGTGGTGGAGGGGACGGAGGATTACTCTGTCCAGCTGGCGGACCCGAGCCATGGCGTGATCAGCATCGGGACGGCGCCGACGGACATCATCGACGACGACGCGCAGAACCTGCAGTGGTCGATCACGGGCGACAGCCTGGTGAACGAAGGCAATGCCGCGGTCTACACGGTGACCTACACGGGCGCGGTTCTGGCGCCGGGGATCACGGCGACGGTGACGGTGCAGACGGGTCCGGGGACGAACGGGTCGGAGCCTGACGCAGACTCGAATACCGACTACACGTCGCTGTCGACGGTTCTGACCTTCACGGGCGGGGATTCGAACGCGCAGACGGTGTCTGTGCAGACGGTTGACGACACGCTGGTGGAGGGGACGGAGGATTACTCCGTCCAGATCTCGGGCCAGAGCGCCGGGAATATCACGCAGGGGACGGCGCCGACGGACATCGTCGACAACGACGCGCCGAACATGCAGTGGTCGGTCGTCGGCGACAGCCTGGTGAGCGAGGGCAACACGGCGATCTACACGGTCTCCTACAGCGGCGCCGTCCTGGCGCCGGGGCAGACGGCGACGATCACGGTGCAGACGGGCCCCGGCACGAACGGGTCGGAGCCGGATGCGGACTCGAACACCGACTACACGGCGCTGTCGACGGTGCTGACCTTCACGGGCGGCCAGACTTCGCAGACGGTCGAGGTCCACACCACCGACGACACGCTGATCGAGGGCACGGAGGACTACTCCGTCAACATCTCGGGCCAGAGTGCCGGCACCATCACCCAGCCCACCGCCCCCACCGACATCATCGACGATGACGCCCGCAACATGCAGTGGTCGGTCGTCGGCGACAGCCTGGTGAGCGAGGGCAACACGGCGATCTACACGGTCTCCTACAGCGGCGCCGTCCTGGCGCCGGGGCAGACCGCGACCATCACGGTCCAGACCGGCCCGGGTACGAACGGGTCCGAGCCGGATGCCGAGGGCAACACGGACTACACCTCGCTCTCGACGGTGCTGACCTTCACGGGCGGCCAGACCTCGCAGACGGTCGAGGTCCACACCACCGACGACACGCTGGTCGAGGGCACGGAGGACTACTCCGTCCAGCTCTCGGGCCAGAGCGCCGGCAATATCACGCAGGGCACGGCCCCGACGGACATCGTCGATAACGACGCGCCGAACATGCAGTGGTCGATCACCGGCGACAGCCTGGTGAGCGAGGGCGACACGGCGATCTACACGGTCTCCTATAGCGGCGCGGTTCTGGCCCCGGGCCAGACGGCGACGATCGTGGTCGAGACCGGCCCCGGCACCAACGGCACCGAGCCGGATGCCGAGGGCAACACGGACTACACCTCGCTCTCGACGACCCTGACCTTTACCGGCGGCCAGACCGCCCAGACGATCGAAGTCCATACGATCGACGACACGCTGGTCGAGGGCACGGAGGACTACTCCGTCCAGATCTCGGGCCAGAGTGCCGGCACCATCACGCAGGGCACGGCCCCGACGGACATCGTCGATAACGATGCGCCGAACATGCAGTGGTCGGTCGTGGGCGACAGCCTGGTGACCGAAGGCAATACCGCGATCTACACGGTGTCCTACAGCGGCGCTGTCCTGGCGCCGGGCCAGACGGCCACCGTCACGGTCCAGACCGGCCCCGGCACCGATGGCAGCCACAGCGATGCGACCTCGGGCACCGACTACACCGCCCTCTCGACCGTCCTGACCTTCACCGGCGGTCAGACCGCCCAGACAGTGGCGGTCCATACGACCGACGACACGCTGGTGGAAGGGACGGAGGACTACTCCGTCCAGATCTCGGGCCAGAGCGCCGGCAACATCACGCAGGGCACGGCGCCGACCGACATCATCGACAACGATGCCGGCAACATGCAGTGGTCGATCACCGGCCAGAGCACGGTGAACGAGGGCGCGGGCGCGGTCTACACGGTTTCCTACAGTGGCGCCGTTCTGGCGCCCGGCCAGACGGCGCTGATCACGATCCAGACGAATTCGGGTACGGCGACCGAGAACACGGACTTCGACAGCCGCGACGGGTTGGTCCTGACCTTCACGGGCGGCCAGACGGCGCAGACGATCTCGGTCCAGACCACCGACGACACGCTGGTCGAGGGCACGGAGAACTACAACGTCGAGATCACCAACCCGACGCTGGGCGCCGTGGTGAATCCGACGGCGACGACGGACATCATCGACAACGACGCGCCGAACATGCAGTGGTCGGTCGTCGGCGACAGCCTGGTGACCGAGGGCAACACGGCGATCTACACGGTCTCCTACAGCGGCGCCGTCCTGGCGCCGGGCCAGACCGCGACGATCACCGTCCAGACCGGCCCCGGTACCGATGGCAGCCACAGCGATGCGACCTCGCCCAGCGATTTCACGGCGCTCTCGACGGTCCTCACCTTCACCGGCGGCCAGACCGCCCAGACGGTCGCGGTCCACACGGTCGACGACACGCTGATCGAGGGCACGGAGGACTACTCCGTCAACATCGCGGGCCAGAGTGTCGGCACCATCACCCAGCCCACCGCTCCCACCGACATCATCGACAGCGACCATATCTCGCAGTGGTACATCGCCGGCGACAGCCTGGTGACGGAAGGCAACACCGCGATCTACACGGTGAGCTACACCGGCGGCGTGCTGGCCCCGGGCCAGACCGCGACCATCACGGTCCAGACGGGCCCCGGCACCAACGGCTCCGAGCCGGATGCGACCTCGCCGAGCGACTACACGGCGCTGTCGACGGTGCTGACCTTCACCGGCGGCCAGACCGCCCAGACGGTCGCGGTCCACACCGTCGACGACACGCTGATCGAGGGCACGGAGGATTACTCCGTCCAACTCTCGGGCCAGAGCGCGGGTGTCATTGGCGTCGGCACGGCGCCGACCGACATCATCGACAGCGATCATATCTCGCAGTGGAGCATCACCGGCTCGACGCAGGTGACCGAGGGTGACACGGCCACCTACACGGTGTCCTACACCGGTGGCGTGCTCGCTCCCGGCCAGACCGCGACCATCACGGTGCAGACGGGAGCCGGCACCAACCCCGGCACCTCCGATGCGACCGCGCCCAGCGACTACACGGCGCTGTCGACGGTCCTGACCTTCACCGGCGGCCAGACCGCGCAGACGGTGTCGGTCCATACCGTGGACGACACGCTGATCGAGGGCACGGAGGACTATTCCGTCCAGATCTCCGGCCAGAGCGCCGGCACGATCGGCACCGGCACGGCGCCGACCGACATCATCGACGGCGATCATATCTCGCAGTGGAACATCGCCGGCGACAGCGTGGTGAGTGAAGGCAACACCGCGATCTACACGGTGAGCTACACGGGCGGCGTGCTGGCCCCGGGCCAGACCGCGACCATCACGGTTCAAACCGGCCCGGGCACCGACAACGGCCACAGCGACGCGGCCTCGCCGAGCGACTTCACGGCGCTGTCGACGGTCCTGACCTTCACCGGCGGCCAGACCGCCCAGACGGTCGCGGTCCACACCAACACCGACACGGTGATCGAGGGTACGGAGGACTACTCCGTCCAGATCTCCGGCCAGAGCGCCGGCACGATCGGCACCGGCACGGCGCCGACCGACATCGTCGACCAGACCACGGGTCCGTTCTGGAACATCACCGGCGACAGCCAGGTGACTGAGGGTGCGGACGCGACCTACACGGTCTCCTACAACGGAGCCATCCTGGCGCCGGGTCAGACGGCGGTTGTCACCGTTCAGACCGGTGTCGGCACCAACGGCTCCGAACCGGATGCGACCTCGCCGAGCGATTTCACGGCGCTCTCGACGGTGCTGACCTTCACCGGCGGCCAGACCGCCCAGACCGTCCTGGTCCACACGGTGGACGATACGCTGATCGAGGGCACGGAGGATTACTCCGTCAACATCTCCGGCCAGAGCGTGGGGGTGATCAGCACCGCCACGGCGCCGACCGATATCATCGACAGCGATCATATCTCGCAGTGGAGCATCACCGGCTCGACGCAGGTGACCGAGGGCGACACGGCCACCTACACGGTGAGCTACACCGGCGGCGTTCTGGCCCCGGGCCAGACCGCGGTTATCACCGTCCAGACGGGGGCGGGCGCCAACCCCGGCACTTCCGACGCGACCGCACCCAGCGACTACACGGCGCTGTCGACGGTCCTGACCTTCACCGGCGGCCAGACGGCCCAGACGGTGACGGTCCATACGACCGACGACACGCTGATCGAGGGTACGGAGGATTACTCCGTCCAGATCTCGGGCCAGAGCGCCGGCACCATCGGCACCGGCACGGCGCCGACCGACATCATCGACGGCGATCATATCTCGCAGTGGAACATCGCCGGCGACAGCGTGGTGAGCGAAGGCAACACCGCGATCTACACGGTGAGCTACACGGGCGGCGTGTTGGCGCCAGGGCAGACGGCGACGATCACCGTCCAGACCGGCCCCGGCACCGACAACGGCCACAGCGACGCGACCTCGCCGAGCGACTTCACGGCGCTGTCGACGGTCCTGACCTTCACCGGCGGCCAGACGGCGCAGACGGTGGCGGTCCACACCAACACCGACACGGTGATCGAGGGTACGGAGGATTACTCCGTCCAGATCTCTGGCCAGAGCGCCGGCATGATCGGCACCGGCACGGCACCCACGGACATCGTCGACCAGACCACGGGTCCGTTCTGGAACATCACCGGCGACAGTCTGGTGACGGAAGGCAACACCGCGACCTACACGGTGTCCTACAACGGCGCCACGCTCGCGCCGGGCCAGACCGCGCTGATCACGATTCAGACCAACAGCGGCACGGCGACCGAAGGCACGGACTTCGATACGCGCGACAACACCGTCCTGACCTTTACGGGCGGCGGGGCGGCGTCGCAGACCCTGACGGTCCACACGACCGACGACACGGCGGTCGAGGGGACGGAGAACTACAACGTCCAGATCGCGGGCCAGACGGTTGGTGTCATCTCGACCTCGACGGCGACGACCGACATCATCGACAACGACGCCTCGAACCTGCACTGGGACATCACCGGCCAGAGCACGGTGCCTGAGGGTGCCGATGCGACCTATACGGTGAGCTACAGCGGCGCCACCTTGGCGCCGGGCCAGACGGCGCTGATCACGATCCAGACCAACAGCGGCACGGCGACCGAAGGCACGGACTTCGACACGCGCGACAACACCGTCCTGACCTTCACGGGCGGCGGTGCAGCCTCGCAGACCCTCACAGTCCATACAAACGACGACACGGCAGTCGAAGGGACGGAGAACTACAACGTCCAGATCGCAGGCCAGACCGTCGGCACGATCTCGACGTCGACGGCCACGACCGAGATCATCGATAACGACGCGTCGAACCTGCACTGGGATATCGCCGGCCAGAGTCAGGTCACCGAGGGTCAGGACGCGACCTATACGGTCAGCTACAGCGGCGCCACGCTGGCGCCGGGTCAGACCGCGCTGATCACGATCCAGACCAACTCCGGCACGGCGACCGAGGGCACGGACTTCGACAGCCGCGACAACACCGTTCTGACCTTCACGGGCGGCGGCGCGGCCTCGCAGACGCTGACGGTCCACACGATCGACGACACGGCGGTCGAGGGGACGGAGAACTACAACGTCCAGATCGCGGGCCAGACCGTCGGCACGATCTCGACCCCGACGGCCACGACCGACATCGTCGACAACGATTCCGGCAACCTGCAATGGTCGATCACCGGCCAGAGCACGGTGGCCGAGGGGGCCGACGCGACCTACACGGTCTCCTACGCCGGTGCCACGCTGGCGCCGGGCCAGACGGCGCTGATCACGATTCGGACCAACAGCGGCACGGCAACCGAAGGCACGGACTTCGACAGCCGAGACGGCACGGTGCTGACCTTCACGGGTGGCGGTGCGGCCTCGCAGACCCTCACGGTCCATACAAACGACGACACGGCGGTCGAAGGGACGGAGAACTACAACGTCCAGATCGCGGGTCAGACCGTCGGCACGATCTCGACCCCGACGGCGGCGACCGACATCATCGACAACGATGCCTCGAACCTGCACTGGGACATCACGGGCCAGACCCAGGTCACCGAAGGCCAGGACGCGACCTATACGGTCAGCTACAGCGGCGCCACGCTGGCGCCGGGCCAGACCGCGCTGATCACGATCCAGACGAACTCCGGCACGGCGACCGAGAGCACGGACTTCGACAGCCGCGACAATACCGTCCTGACCTTCACGGGTGGCGGGACGGCTTCGCAGACCCTGACGGTCCACACGATCGACGACACGGCGGTCGAGGGGACGGAGAACTACAACATCCAGATCGCGGGTCAGACGGTCGGCACCATCTCGACGCCCACGGCGGCCACCGACATCATCGACAATGACGCATCGAACCTGCATTGGGACATCACGGGACAGACGCAGGTTACCGAGGGCCAGGACGCGACCTACACGGTGAGCTACAGCGGCGCGACGCTGGCGCCGGGCCAGACGGCCCTGATCACCATCCAGACCAACTCGGGCACGGCGACCGAAGGGACGGACTTCGGTTCGCGTGATAATACCGTCCTGACCTTTACGGGTGGCGGGGC
This sequence comes from Hypericibacter adhaerens, assembly GCF_008728835.1. Lineage (GTDB taxonomy): Bacteria > Pseudomonadota > Alphaproteobacteria > Dongiales > Dongiaceae > Hypericibacter > Hypericibacter adhaerens. Next base: position 2,740,281 of record NZ_CP042582.1, on the reverse strand, counting down.
GGCCTCGCAGACGCTGACGGTCCATACGGTCGACGACACGGCGGTCGAGGGGACCGAGAACTACAGCGTTCAGATCGCGGGTCAGACGGTCGGCACGATCTCGACCCCGACGGCGGCGACCGACATCATCGACAACGACGCCTCCAACCTGCACTGGGACATCACGGGCCAGACCCAGGTCACCGAGGGCCAGGACGCGACCTACACGGTCAGCTACAGCGGCGCCACGCTGGCCCCAGGCCAGACGGCTTTCATCACGATCCAGACCAACAGCGGCACGGCGACCGAGGGCACGGACTTCGACACGCGTGACGGTACGGTCCTGACCTTCACCGCCGGCCAGACGGCGCAGACGCTGACGGTCCACACGATCGACGACACGGCGGTCGAGGGGACCGAGAACTACAATGTCCAGATCGCGGGCCAGACCGTCGGCACGATCTCGACGCCCACGGCGGTGACCGACATCATCGACAACGACGCCTCGAGCCTGCACTGGGACATCACCGGCCAGACGCTAGTGACCGAGGGCGCCGATGCGACCTACACGGTGAGCTACTCGGGCGCCACCCTGGCCCCGGGCCAGACCGCGTTGATCACGATCCAGACCAACTCGGGCACGGCGACCGAAGGTACCGACTTCGACACGCGCGACGGTACGGTCCTGACCTTCACTGGCGGTGGGGCAGCTTCGCAGACCCTCACGGTCCATACAAACGACGACACGGCGGTCGAAGGGACGGAGAACTACAGCGTCCAGATCGCGGGTCAGACCGTCGGCACGATCTCGACGCCCACGGCGGCGACCGACATCATCGACAACGACGCCTCCAACCTGCACTGGGACATCACCGGCCAGAGCACGGTGCCTGAGGGTGCCGATGCGACCTACACGGTCAGCTACAGCGGCGCCACGCTGGCGCCCGGCCAGACAGCCCTGATCACCATCCAGACCAATTCCGGCACGGCGACCGAGGGCACGGACTTCGGCAGCCGGGACAACACCGTCCTGACCTTTACGGGCGGCGGGGCGGCCTCGCAGACCCTCACGGTCCATACGATCGACGATACGGCGGTCGATGGGACGGAGAACTACAACGTCCAGATCGCGGGTCAGACGGTCGGCACGATCTCGACGCCCACCGCGGCGACCGACATTATCGACAACGACGCCTCGAACCTGCACTGGGACATCACGGGCCAGACCCAGGTCACCGAGGGCCAGGACGCGACCTATACGGTGAGCTACAGCGGTGCCACGCTGGCACCGGGCCAGACGGCTCTGATCACGATCCAGACCCTTTCCGGCACGGCGTCCGAGGCGGTGGACTTCGGCTCGCGTGACGGCCTGGTGCTGACCTTCACGGGCGGCGGGGCGGCGTCGCAGACGCTGACGGTCCACACGATCGACGACACGGCGGTGGAAGGGACGGAGAACTACAGCGTCCTGATTGGCGGCCAGACGGTCGGCACGGTCTCCACGCCCACGGCGGCCACCGACATCATCGACAATGACGCGTCGAATCTGCACTGGGACATCACGGGCCAGACCCAGGTCACCGAAGGCCAGGACGCGACCTACACGGTCAGCTACAGCGGTGCCACGCTGGCACCGGGCCAGACGGCCCTGATCACTATCCAGACCCTTTCCGGCACGGCATCCGAGGCGGTGGATTTCGGCTCGCGTGACGGCTTGGTGCTGACCTTCACGGGCGGCGGGGCGGCGTCGCAGACGCTGACGGTCCACACGATCGACGACACGGCGGTGGAAGGGACGGAGAACTATAGCGTCCTGATCGGCGGCCAGACGGTCGGTACGGTCTCCACGCCCACGGCGGCCACCGACATCATCGATAACGATTCCGGCAACCTGCAGTGGTCGATCACCGGTCAGAGCACGGTGGCCGAAGGCGCGGATGCCACCTATACGGTCAGCTACAGCGGCGCCGCCCTGGCGCCGGGTCAGACCGCGCTGATCACGATCCAGACGAACTCCGGCACGGCGACCGAGGGCACCGACTTCGACAGCCGCGACAACACCGTCCTGACCTTCACGGGCGGCGGCGCGGCTTCGCAGACCCTGACGGTCCACACGGTCGACGACACGGCGGTCGAGGGGACCGAGAACTACAACGTCCAGATCGGCGGCCAGACGGTCGGCACGATCTCGACGCCCACGGCGGCGACCGACATCATCGATAACGATGCGTCGAATCTGCACTGGGACATCACCGGCCAGAGTCAGGTGACCGAGGGCCAGGACGCGACCTACACGGTCAGCTACAGCGGCGCCACGCTGGCACCGGGCCAGACGGCCCTGATCACCATCCAGACCCTTTCCGGCACGGCGTCCGAGGCGGTGGATTTCGGCTCGCGTGACGGCCTGGTCCTGACCTTCACGGGCGGCGGGGCGGCGTCGCAGACGCTGACGGTCCACACGATCGACGACACGGCGGTCGAGGGGACGGAGAACTACAGCGTCCTGATCGGCGGCCAGACGGTGGGCACGGTCTCCACGCCCACGGCGGCGACCGACATCATCGACAACGATGCCTCGAACCTGCACTGGGACATCACGGGCCAGACCCAGGTCACCGAGGGTCAGGATGCGACCTACACGGTGAGCTACTCGGGCGCGACGCTGGCGCCGGGCCAGACGGCCCTGATCACCATCCAGACCCTTTCCGGCACGGCATCCGAGGCGGTGGATTTCGGCTCGCGTGACGGCCTGGTGCTGACCTTCACGGGCGGCGGGGCGGCGTCGCAGACCCTGACGGTGCACACCATCGACGACACGGCGGTGGAAGGGACGGAGAACTATAGCGTCCTGATCGGCGGCCAGACGGTCGGTACGGTCTCCACGCCCACGGCGGCCACCGACATCATCGACAACGACGCGTCGAACCTGCACTGGGACATCACGGGCCAGACCCAGGTCACCGAAGGCCAGGACGCGACCTACACGGTCAGCTATAGCGGTGCCACCCTGGCGCCGGGCCAGACGGCCTCGATCACGGTGCAGACCGGAAACCACGCCACCGGCAGCCCGGACGCGACGGCGGGCACGGATTACACAGTGCTCTCGACGGTGCTGACCTTCACGGGCGGCAATCCGAACGCGCAGACGGTCTTGGTCCATACGACCGACGACACGATCGTGGAGGGGACCGAGGACTACCAGGTCCAGATCTCGGGCCAGAGCTCGGGCACGATCACCCAGCCCACGGCGCCGACGGACATCATCGACAACGATGCCTCGAACCTGCATTGGGACATCACCGGCCAGACCCAGGTGACCGAGGGTCAGGATGCGACCTACACGGTGAGTTACTCGGGCGCGACGCTGGCGCCGGGCCAGACGGCCTCGGTCACGGTCCAGACCGGGAACCATGCCACCGGCAGCCCGGACGCGACGGCGGGCACGGACTACACAGTGCTCTCGACAGTGCTGACCTTCACGGGCGGCAACCCGAACGCGCAGACGGTCTTGGTGCACACGACCGACGACACGATCGTGGAGGGGACCGAGGACTACCAGGTCCAGATCTCGGGCCAGAGCTCGGGCACGATCACCCAGCCCACGGCGCCGACGGACATCATCGATAACGATGCCTCGAACCTGCATTGGGACATCACCGGCCAGACCCAGATCAACGAGGGTTCCACCGCCGTCTACACCGTCTCCTACAGCGGTGCCACGCTGCTGACCGGTGCGACCGCGGTCATCACCATCCAGACCAACAGCGGTACGGCGACCGAAGGTACGGACTTCGACACGCGCGACGGCACGGTGCTCACTTTCACCGGCGGCGGTGCGACGGCCCAGACTCTGACGGTCCATACCACCGACGACACGCTGGTCGAAGGGACGGAGGATTACTCCGTCCAGATCGCGGGCCAGAGCGTCGGCACGATCTCGACGCCGACGGCCGGGACCAGCATCATCGACAACGATGCCTCCAGCCTGCATTGGGACATCACCGGCCAGACCCAGGTCACCGAAGGCGCCAACGCCACCTACACGGTGAGCTACTCGGGTGCCGCGCTGCTGACCGGCGCCACGGCCGTCATCACCATCCAGACCAACTCCGGCGCCGCGATCGAAGGCACCGACTTCGATACACGCGACGGCACGGTGCTCACTTTCACCGGCGGCGGCGCCACGGCCCAGACTCTGACGGTCCATACGATCGACGACACGCTGGTCGAAGGGACGGAGAACTACAACGTCCAGATCGCGGGCCAGAGCGTCGGCACGATCTCGACGCCCACGGCCGGGACCAACATCGTTGACAACGATGCCTCCAACCTGCATTGGGACATCACCGGCCAGACCCAGGTCGCCGAAGGCGCCAACGCCACCTACACGGTGAGCTACTCGGGTGCCACGCTGCTGACCGGCGCGACGGCGGTCATCACGATCCAGACCAACAGCGGCACGGCGACCGAGGGCACCGATTTCGACAGCCGCGACGGGACGGTTCTGACCTTCACGGGCGGTGGCGCGACCGCGCAGACGCTGACGGTCCATACCACCGACGACACGTTGGTCGAAGGCACGGAGACCTATAACGTCCAGATCGCGGGCCAGAACATCGGCACGATCACGACGCCGACGGCCGGGACGGACATCATCGATAACGATGCCTCGAACCTGCACTGGGACATTACCGGCCAAACCCAGATCAACGAGGGTGCCACCGCCGTCTATACGGTGAGCTACTCGGGTGCCACGCTGCTGACCGGTGCGACGGCGGTCATCACGATCCAGACCAACTCCGGCACGGCGACCGAGGGCACCGATTTCGACAGCCGAGACGGGACGGTTCTGACCTTCACGGGCGGCGGCGCGACCACGCAGACACTGACGGTCCATACCACCGACGACACGCTGGTGGAGGGAACGGAGAACTATAACGTCCAGATCACGGGTCAGAGCGTCGGCACGATCACCTCGCCGACGGCGGTAACCGACATCATCGACAACGACGCCTCCAACCTGCACTGGGCGATCAATGGTCAGACCCAGGTCAACGAGGGTTCGAACGCCACCTATACGGTGAGCTACTCGGGGGCCACGCTGCTGACCGGCGCGACGGCGGTCATCACGATCCAGACCAACTCCGGCACGGCGACCGAGGGCACCGACTTCGACACGCGCGACAACACCGTCCTGACCTTTACCGGTGGCGGTGCGACCACGCAGACGCTGACGGTCCATACCACCGACGACACGCTGGTGGAGGGAACGGAGAATTATAACGTCCAGATCGCGGGTCAGAGCGTCGGCACGATCACCACGCCGACGGCGATGACCGACATCATCGACAACGATGCCTCGAACCTGCACTGGGCGATCAATGGCCAGACCCAGGTCAACGAGGGTGCCACCGCCACCTACACGGTGAGCTACTCGGGGGCCACGCTGCTGACCGGCGCGACGGCGGTCATCACGATCCAGACCAACAGCGGGACGGCGACCGAGGGTACCGACTTCGACACGCGCGACAATACCGTCCTGACCTTCACGGGCGGCGGCGCAACCACGCAGACGCTGACGGTCCATACCACCGACGACACGCTGGTGGAGGGAACGGAGAATTATAATGTCCAGATCGCGGGTCAGAGCGTCGGCACGATCACCACGCCGACGGCGGTGACCGACATCATCGACAACGATGCCTCGAACCTGCACTGGGACATCACCGGCCAGACCCAGGTCACCGAGGGCGCCAACGCCACCTACACGGTGAGCTACTCGGGCGCGACGCTGCTGACCGGTGCCACCGCTGTCATCACGATCCAGACCAACAGCGGCACGGCGACCGAAGGCACCGACTTCGACACGCGCGACGGAACGGTTCTGACCTTCACGGGCGGCGGTGCGACCGCGCAGACGCTGACGGTCCATACGACCGAGGACACGCTTGTCGAAGGGCCGGAGACCTACAACGTCCAGATCGCGAACCAGAGCGTCGGCACGATTTCCACATCGACGGCCGGAACCACGATCCTCGACAACGACGCCTCCAACCTGCATTGGGATATCGGCGGCACGACGCAGCTGACCGAGGGCGGCACGGCCTTCTACACCGTGTCCTACACGGGCGGCGTGCTGGCTCCGGGCCAGACGGCGACGATTACGGTGCAGACGGGCGCGGGCACGAACGGCAGCTTCACGGATGCGACCTCGCCGAGCGATTTCACGGCGCTGTCGACGGTGCTGACCTTCACCGGCGGCCAGACTTCGCAGACGGTGGCGGTGAAGACGATCGACGATACCGTGGTCGAGGGCACCGAGGATTACGCGGTGCGCCTGTCGGGCCAGAGCGCCGGTACGATCAACAGCGGCACAGCCGGTACCCTCATCATCGATAACGACAAATACATCCCGCATGGCGCCAACGACACGGCGACGGTGCTGGAAAGCGGTGTCGAGGCGGTCGGCAGCTTCGTGGCCGGCACAGCCGCGGCAACCAACAACGAGATCGCGACCGGCAACCTGACCTACGACTTCGGCGGCGACGGACCGGCCGCCTCCACGCCCTTCACCTGGACCACGACCGTCACGGCGGACGACCCGGAAGCGGCGGGCATCACTTTGACCTCGGGCGGATCGCCCATCGTCTGGACGGTTTCGAATGGCGGCCTGACGTTGACCGGCACGGTCAATGGCGGGGCCCATAACGGCGAGGTCGTCGCGAAGTTGGACATCACCAACGTCAATACCGGCGCCTACAAGTTCGAGCAGCTCGGCGCGATCGATCATCCGGATGCCGGCACCAACGGCAACCAGGTCGACCACAACGACGATGTCCGCCTGACCTTCAACTACACGATCAAGGACGCCGTCGACGCCGATACGGCGAACGGCACGCTGAAAGTCTCGATCGGCGACGACGGTCCGGTGGCGAACGCCGAATCGAAGTCGGTGGCGGCAGCGGGTTCGGTCGATACGAACCTGATGATCGTGCTCGACCTCTCGGGCTCGATGACGGACGACAGCGGGCTGCAGAGCCTCGACCGGCTCCAGGCCTCGAAGGCGGCGATCAACGAGCTGTTCGAGCAGTATGGCAGCCTGGGCGACGTGAAGGTCCAGATCGTGACCTTCTCGAGTGGCGCCTCGACCCAGAACTATAACGGGTCGGGCGGGATCTGGCTCAGCCTCTCGGACGCGAAGGCCTTCATCAACTCGTTGGCGGCGAGCGGCAGCACGAACTACGACGCGGCGCTGCAGCAGGCGATCCAGGCCTATACGAATGCCGGGAAGATCGATCCGGTCGGCAATCCGCAACCGGTCCAGAACGTGGCCTATTTCATCTCGGACGGCGACCCGACTGCGGGCGGTGCCTGGCCGAGCATTCCCGGCGACACCTCCGACAATGGCATCAACGCCAACGAGGAGGCGGCCTGGATCCAGTTCCTCAAAGACAACGACATCAACTCCTACGCGATCGGCATCGGCACGGGCATCACGGTCTCGAACCTGAACCCGGTGGCTTATAACGGCGCGGTCGAGAGCAACACGAACGGCGCCCAGGTGTCGGATCTGAGCCAGCTCGCTCAGTTCCTCACGACGGCGGCACAGAACAACATCAACGGTAACGTGATGAGCGACAACGGCACCAAGATCGGTGCCGATGGCGGCTACGTGAAGTCGATCACTTACGGCGACTCGACCTTTACTTTCAACGGCACGAGCAGCATCACGCGCAGTGTCGGGGGTACGGTGACCTTCTCGGCCAGCGGCAACCTGCTGACCATCACCACGGCCTACGGCAGCATGCAGATCAACATGCTGACGGGCGCCTATGTCTTCGCGGTAGCGGCGACGTCCGGGGCGGTGCCGGCGGAAGGCTTCAGCTACGTGCTGCACGACAGCGATGGCGACGAAGCGGGCAATTCGCTGACGATCAACATCACGCCGACGGACAGCGCGCCGATCGTGCGTGACGATCTCCTGGTCGTTGCCAACGGTGCCGATGATACTAACGGGACCTTCGTGGTCGACGACCGTTGGCTGCTGTGGAACGACAGCGACCGTGACGGCGACAAGATCGCGATCACGGCGGCCGCGGCCGGCGGCACGCTCCTGGTCGGCGGCGACGTTCGGATCGACACCGACAACAACAGCTTCAACTACACCGGCACATCGAACGGGACCTCCGACGACGCGACTGTTGCGGTCAGCACGACCAACAGCAGCACCATCAACGGCAACGGGCTGGACAACATCATCGTTGGCGACACCAGCAACGAGACGATCAATGGCTACGAGGGCAACGACGTCCTGGTCGGCAACAACGGCAGTGACCGACTGTTCGGCGGCGAAGGCAACGATCTGCTGATCGGCGGCAATGACAACGACAGCCTCGACGGCGGCAATGGCGACGACTGGCTGCAGGGCGGTCCGGGCACGGATACGCTGGCTGGCGGCAATGGGTTCGACATCGCCGACTTCTCCGATGCCGGCTCGGGCGTGACGATCTCACTGAACGGCGCCGGCAATGCTACGGTCAGCGGCGGGTCGACCGATGTCCTGTCGAGCATCGAGGGTCTGATCGGCAGCAGCAGTGCCGACAATCTGACGGGCAACAACGCCGCCAACTACCTCTATGGCGGCGGCGGTGCCGACACGTTGAGCGGCGGCGCCGGTGACGACACGATCGCGGCGGATTCGCTCGACAGCGCCAACGGTGGCACCAACACGGCCGCGGCCAACGCCCTGCTGACGGCGGGCACCAACCACGGCGACGTGCTGGTCTTCGACAGCAACATCAACCTGACCTTGGCGGGCCTGAACGGGCGGTTCACCAACTTCGAGACCGTCTCGATCAAGAACGCGGACTCGGGTGCAACCGGCAACCAGACCCTGTCGCTGAACATCAACGACGTGCTGGATCTGAGCGGCTCCGGCACGACGACGGCCACCCCCGGCGGGGCGGGCTACTCGGCGCAGAAGGCGGTCCGCATCGATGCCGACAGCGGCGACACGGTCAACCTGGTCAATACCGGCGGCACCGATCACTGGCTGGAGGCGACGGGGGCGACCGGGGTGCCGGCGGGCTACACGCTCTTCGTCCACGTGACCTCGGGCACGACCCCCACCGTGAACGAGGACGGCTATGTGCTGGTGAGCGGCGACGGCAGCAACGTCACGCACTCCTGATAGAGACTTCATGACGGCGGATCTCGGGCGCCCCAGGCAGGGGCGCCCGTTTTCTTTCGGCCCGCAAGCCGCCGGTATCGAGACGTCCTACGGCAGCCTTGGCTCCAGTTCCGCGGGCACGTGGCCCGTCAGGCGCGGATCGTCGATGAACTCGGTGCGCTGGCCGATCGGGCGGAAGCCCGCTTTCTGGTAGAGCGGCAAGGCGCTCGGGTGATCGAGGCTGCAGGTCTCGATCAGGACCCGCCGGGGATCGCTCTGCCAGGCGGTGTCGATGGCGAAAGCCAGGAGCCAGGGCCCGAGCCCCTTGCCGATGAACTCGCTCATCAGCCCCAGATGATTGATCGTGACCTCGCCCTCCGCGCGCCGGTCGATCTCGACATAGCCGGCGGGGCTGCCCTCGAGATAGAGCACATAGAGCTCGACCTTCGGATCGTGGATGATGGAAGCGGTCTGCTCGTCGCTCAGATAGCGCCGGTAGTACCAGAACCAGGGATCGCCGACGCCGGCATAGAGATAGCGGAAGAAGCGCACCGGCATCTTCTCGGCCTTGAGGATCGCGAGCTTTCCCTGCGGCGTCGGCACGACATTGCGCGCCGGCCGCTCGGTCATCTCGAGCAGGTTGACGACCACCTTGATCTTCTCCGCCTTCTCGCGGTCGCCGGGCTCGATCCAGCGCGCCATGACCGTGCGGGGGGTCACCTCGTAACCGAGCTTGGCGTAAAACGCCTGCACGTCGGGATTGGTCTCGCGGATCATGAGCTGGACCTTGCGCAGGCCCCGCAGGGCGGCCCAGCCCTCGGCATGATGGACCAGGGCGCGGCCGATCTTCTGGTGGCGCCGGTCCGGCCGGACGGCCAGGCGGTAGATCCAGGCCCGGTGCCCGTCATGCCCGATCATGATCGAACCCAGCAGCAGGCCGCCCTCGAAGGCGAGGAACAGCTCGCCATGCTTGCTGGCCCGGAGGATGGGTATGTCGATCGAGGGATCGTTGGGCGCGTGATCGAGGCCGCATGCCGTCCAGAGCGCGGCGACGGCATCGAAATCCTCGTCGCGATAGACGCGGATCTGCATGGAAGGAGATTCGGGCATCGGCATTCTTCTTTTTTCTGTCATAGCCGGATCCCCGGGTCGAGCCCGAGGACGGGCTTGATCCGGCGATCCATCTTTGCCTCGAGCGCGGCGTTGGCATGCAACGCGCCCTGGACCCCGGATCGCCGGATCAAGCCCGGCGACGACAGTACAACGGAAAGGCGGGGGAGGGGATTACTTCCCGATATCTACGGCTCGACCGGCGTGTCGCCGGGCAGGCCCCATTCGCTCCAGGATCCGTCATAGACCGCCACGTTCTCATCACCGATCAGATGGAGCGCGAAGGCGAGCACGCAGGCCGTGATGCCGGAGCCGCAGCTGCAGACGATCGGCTTGCCCAGATCGACGCCGGCCTGCTGGAAGCGGGCGCGGATCCGGTCGGCGGGCAGGAAGGTCTTGGCCGCCGGGTCGAGCAGGTCGGTATAGGGAACGTTGAAGCTGCCGGGGATATGGCCCGAGCGGCGGCCGGGCCAGGGCTCGGATTCCTGGCCCTGGAACCGCCCGGCGCTGCGCGCATCGACGAGCTGCTCGCGCTTGCTCGCGATGTTGGCCCGCACCTGCTCCTTGTCGCGCACCATGAGATTGTTGAAGCGGGCGGTGAGGTGGCGCTCGCGCGGGTGCGGCAGGTCTTCCTCGACCGGCCGCCCCTCGGCGATCCATTTCGGCAGGCCGCCATCCAGCACCGCGACATCGCGATGGCCGAAGACGCGGAAGGTCCACCAGACGCGGGCGGCGCTCATCATGCCGTGGGCGTCATAGACCACGATCTTGTTGCCGTCGCCCAGGCCCAGCTTGCGCATGCGCGCCGAGAACTTCTCGGGCGAGGGCAGCATATGCGGCAGCGGCACCGACGTGTCGGCGATCTCGTCGATGTCGAAGAAGACGGCGCCCGGGATATGCCGTGCCCCGTACTCGGCGCGCGCATTCTTGCCCTGGACCGGCAGATAGTAGGTGGCGTCGACCACGCGGATGTCGGGCGAGTTCAGTCGCTCGGCGAGCCAGGCGGTCGAGACCAGGCTCTCGGGATGGGCGTAGCTGTTCATGCGGCACCGCCTGCGAAAGCCAGATTGATCCGCCGGTTCTGCTTGCCCTTGTTCTCGATCTTGCCGACCGAGATCGGGCCGATCTCGCCGGTGCGGGCGACATGGGTGCCGCCGCAGGGCTGCAGATCCACGCTCTCGATCTCGAGCAGACGCACCCGGCCTTGCCCGCTCGGCGGCTTGACCGACATGGTGCGGACCAGCTCGGGCCGGGCGGCCAGCTCCTCATCGGTGATCCAGCGCGGCCGCACCGGGTGATCCTCGGCGATCAGCTTGTTGAGCGCGGCCTCGATCGTGGCGCGATCGGGCGCTTCCGGCAGGTTGAAATCGAGCCGTCCCTTGCCGTCGCCGACCTGGCCGCCGGTGACGTCGCCGATCACGACGGCGCAGAGGAGGTGGAGCGTGGTGTGCATGCGCATCAGGCGGTGGCGGCGTTCCCAGTCGATGACCGCCTCGACTTCGCTGCCGACCGCGGGCAGCGGGCTGTCGGGTGCCGGCTTGTGCAGCACCTCGTCGGGTGCCGCTCCTTTGACCGTGTCGAGGATCGCGATCTCCCTTCCGTCCGCAAGCCGCAGGCGGCCGGTATCGCCCGGCTGGCCGCCGCCCATCGGATAGAACACGGTCCGGTCCAGGACGATGCCGTTGGCATCGGCGGCCAGCACCTTCGCGGTGCAGCGCTGCGTATAGGCGTCGTCGCGGAAGAGGAGCTGGGTCATGGTGATGTCATCCTACCAAAATCCCCTCTCCCGCAAGCGGGAGAGGGTGAGGGAGGGGTTGCTCGGTCCATCAGCCCTCTCCCTGGCCCCTCCCGCAAGCGGGAGAGGGGACAAGAACGAGCCGCCTTACGCCAGCCACGCGGGCACGGGCAGGTTCTTGGAGCGCAGGAAATCGGGATTGAAGAGCTTGCTCTGGTAGCGCGTGCCGAAATCGGCCAGCACCGTGACGATGATATGGCCGGGGCCCAGCTCCTTCGCGAGGCGGATGGCGCCGGCGATGTTGATGCCGCTGGAACCGCCGAGGCAGAGGCCTTCCTCCTTGATCAGGTCGAAGATGATCGGGAGCGCCTCTTCGTCGGGAATCTGGTAGGGCGCGTCGATCCCGATGCCCTTCAGGTTCTCGGTGATGCGGCCCTGGCCGATGCCCTCGGTGATCGAGCTGCCTTCCGCCTTGAGCTCGCCATGCTTGTAGTAGTGATAGAGCGCGGCCCCCAGAGGATCGGCCAGGCCGATCTTGATCTTCGGATTGCGCTCCTTGAGCGCCATGGCCACGCCGGCCAGCGTGCCGCCGGTGCCGACCGCGCAGACGAAACCGTCGACCTTGCCGTCGGTCTGGCGCCAGATCTCGGGGCCGGTGGTGCGGTAATGGCCCATGCGGTTGGCGGTGTTGTCGAACTGGTTGGCCCAGATGGCGCCGTTCGGCTCCTTCGCCGCCAGCGCCGCCGCAAGGCGCCCCGACACATGCACATAGTTGTCGGGGTTCTTGTAGGGGACGGCCGGCACTTCGCGCAGATCGGCGCCCGCCAGCCGCAGCATGTCCTTCTTCTCCTGCGACTGGGTGTCGGGGATCACGATCACCGTGCGATAGCCCAGCGCATTGCCGACAAGCGCCAGCCCGATCCCGGTATTGCCGGCGGTGCCTTCGACGATGACGCCGCCGGGCCTGAGCTCGCCGCGCGCGACCGCGTCCTGAACGATGGCGAGGGCCGCCCGATCCTTCACCGATCCGCCCGGGTTGAGGAACTCGGCCTTGCCGAGAATCTCGCAGCCGGTGAGCTCGGAGGCCTTGCGCAAGCGGATCAGCGGGGTATTGCCGACCGCATCGATGAAGTCACGCCGAATATCCATGAGAATCAAACGGTTGTTCGAGGATTCGCAGCCTTCATGAGACTGCCCGGCGAGACTAGCCAACCCCGCACCGCGGGATCAAGCCGGCTGGCGGGAGGGTCAGGGTTGCGCCGGAAGCCGGCTGCGTCTCAAGCCTGCCGGTGCATGGCGGAAGTCGAGATGGCGCAGGTCGAGCGCCGCGGGCCCGGGCAGGTCGACATCGAGGATGCGCCGGCAGAGCGGCGCGAAAGCGGCCCGGAAATGGTTCTTGGCCTTCACCGCCAGAAGCCGGACCCGGGCGAGGTCGACGCCATGGAGGTCGAAATAAGCGGGGTCGTTCGGCGTCTGGCAGCTGTCGGTGACGATCACCTCGATGCCGTCGATCTCGAGCAGGGCCGTCGGTCCCAGCGCCACCGGAAGGCCATGTTCCATGGGGCCGCGATTACGGAACCGACCGTCGGTGAGCCGCTTGACCAGGGCCGTCCCTTCGATCGCGGGGCCGAAGCGGTCGGTGAGCCGCGCCCCCAGGCGGACGGGCAGGCGGGCGCCGATGCCGGCGCGGTGAGCCTGCGCCACGAGCCCGGGGTCCCAGAAGAAGGCGAACAGGACCGCCCGGCCGGGCTTCCCTTCGGCCTTCCGCTCGAGAAGGGCACGCAGCAGGCCGGGCGTATCGCCGATCCCGCCCGACAGCGGATTGTCGGCCGGGTCGAGCAAGGCCACGGTGCCTGCCGGTTCCGCGAGCGCCGTGGCGATCGCGTCGGCCGCGGTCGGCAGCGTCACGTAGAAACGCTCGGCCTGGGCCGTCAGGGCACGGGCCAGGCGGTCGGCGATGGCGTCGGCGGGCTCCGCGGCCGTCCGGCCATGGACCATGACCGAGGGGCCGGCGAAAGGGGTATCGCCATAGGCGAAACCGCCGAAGACCGAGATGTCGAACAGTCCCGGCCGGGCGGCGAGAGTCCGCGCCTCGGCCGCGATCTCCGCCATCGGGCCATCGGTGGTGCGCATGTTGAAGCTGGGGAGGATGAAGGGGACCTTGGCCAAGGCCTTGTCGGGCCGCGATGCGCCCGTGGCCGGCGACGTCATCCCGTCCAGCAGCTTCGCCGCCGTCTCCGCCATGTCGATATGGGGATAGGTCTTGTAGCCCGCGGCGAGGTCGCTTGCCTCGAGATGCACCGGGCCCAGATTGGCATGGAGGTCGTAGCTGACGGCCAGCGGGCTGCGGCCGATCGCGGCCCGCACCCGGCGCAGCAGATCGAGCTCGGGTGCCGGCTCCCGGTCCGTGACCAGGGCGCCGTGCAGCGAGAGGTAGACGGCATCCCAGGGACCCCGCGCGAGCCCGGCCAGGATGCGGTCGCGGATGGTCAGATAGTCGTCATGCGGCACGGGCCCGCCCGGCGGGGCCGCGGCGCAGAGCAGGACTGTGACCTGCCAGTCGGTCCGGGCGTCGGCGAAGGCCGCCGCCGCGCCCATCTCGGTCGCAGTGCCGCGATAGAAGGAGAGGGCCTCGTCGCCTTCGACCCATTCGCGGGCCCGGAAGCGGGCGAGGGGCGTGGGGACCGGGGAAAAGGAATTCCCCTCATGCCAGAGCCGCGCGACCGCGAGACGGTTCATGGGTGGAATGTTACCCCCTCCCCCGCGTTGCGGGGGAGGGCGAGGGAGGGGGCTGCTTGGTCCATCAGCCCTCTCCTATCCCTCTCCCGCGAGCGGGAGAGGGGACAGATCGAGAAACCTCACCCGCCGGCTTTCACCTGCTCGAACATGGCGATGTATTTCTGGCGGATGTCGTTGTCCATCTCGGCGAAGAAGATGCCGGACTTGAAGAGGTCCTGCGGCTGGCGGATGCCGAGGCCGTCGAGGGTCGCGGTATCGACCTGCTCGAAGCTCTTCTTGTTGGAATGGCCGTAGCCGAAATTCTCGATCAGATACTTGCCGACGCGCGGCTCGAGCATGGCGTTGACGAGGTCGTAGGCGGCGTTCACGTCGCCCGGGCCGTTCTTGCATTTCACCAGGCCGCAGAACCAGGTGAAGATGCCTTCCTTGGGCTTCATATACTCGACCGGCACGCCCGCCTTCTTCAGCCGCACCACGGCATCGTTCCAGCAATAGGCCGCCACGAGCTCGCCCGAGGTGATGCCCTGCTCGACGGTGGTCTGGTCGGTCCACCAGAAGCGCAGCAGGTCGCGCTGCTTGGTGAGGAGCTCGCGCGCCTTCTTGAACTCCTCGTCGGTCATGTTGAAGGGGTCCTTGGCATGGGCCACGAGGCCCGCCACCAGCACCGCGCCGTCGACGGAATCGAACTGGGCGAGCCGGCCCTTGTATTTCTCGTCGAACAGGATCTCCCAGCTGGGCTTGCCGTTGTATTCGGTGGCGATGTCGGTGCGATAGACGACCGAGGCATTGCCCCACTCCCAGGGGATGTACCAGGTGCCGGCCCCATGCTTGTTGCTGGCATCCGTCGTGACGCCGTCGGCGTTCTTCAGCTCGTCCCAGAGATCGGCCCAGGCGGGGATGCGCGACATGTCGAAGGGCTCGATCAGGCCCGCATCGCGCCAGCGGCCGAGCGTGACCTTGCAGGGATGCGCCAGGTCGGCGCGGAAGCCGGCCCGCGCCTTGGTCAGCGCTTCCTCGTCCTCGCCGAACACGACCATGTTGGGCGAGGACCCGTGCTTCTCGATATAGCCCGGGTGGAATTCGGGAATGTTGTAGCCGTTCCAGGTGAAGTAAGTCAGCTCGTCGCCGGCGCGGGCCGCGCGCGGCAGGAGCGGCGAGGTGACGGCGGCGAGGCCCGCGAGACCCAGCGCCTTGGTGATGTCGCGCCGCGACGCCTTGCCTTGCGCGATCCGGTCGAACAGTTTGAGGCGCTCCATGATCTCGTCTCCCATGCCAGGATTATTTTCTGGAGACCTTGTCATGTCCCCGGTGAGGATTATGGGCGCAAGAGTCTGCCGCAGCCACTACCCCATTGGGGGTATGGGCCGATTCAACGCCCGCTCTGCCAGCGTTCCCGCAGCTTGTCGCGGTACAGCAGCAGCCACTGCACGGCGATGATGCTGAGCGAGTTGCCGATGCGTCCGTCCTCGATCATGCCGGGCAGGGCCGAAACCGGCGAAACCGTGACCTTGATGTCCTCGCCTTCGTGCGCGAGGCCGTGCACGCCGCCGGCGCCGTCGCTGTCGACCCGTCCGATGAAGAGCTGCACGCTTTCGGTGATGGCACCGGGGCTCACCACATAGCGGGAGATCGGCACCAGATCGAGGATCTCCAGGTTCGCTTCCTCCCGGGCCTCCCGGCGGGCGACCTGTTCCGGCGTCTCGCCCTTGTCGATGATCCCGGCGACCGCCTCCGTCTGCCAGGCGCGGTGGCCTGCCAGATAGGCACCGACCCGGAACTGCTCGATCAGCACGACGCAGTCCCTGACCGGATCGTAGGGAAGCACGCCCGTCACCTGGCCGCGGTCATAGACCTCGCGATCGATCGCGGGACTGAGACCCCCGTTATGCAGACGATGCCGCAGGCGGTAGCGGTCGATGCGGCCATAGCCGCGATAAGCGGGGGTACGTTCGAGAATCTCGACATCGTCTGTCATGGCGGTGGAGGCCGTCTCGTGAAGGAGGAAGATCGGAAGGCGGCGGCGTGCCGGCGGCGAGCGTACGGGGTCGGCGAGGCGGACGCTATCAAACCGCGATGGGGCCGGCCAGCCGCCGCCATTCCGTCATGTCCGCCGACGCGGCGACAGCGCCGGACGGTGCGGATTCGCCTTGGTCCGCTGGATGCTTGTTTAACTTCCGCTTATGGCCGAAATCTTTTGGACAATAGCCCGGAAGGGTGGTTTGCTTGCCGGCAACTAATGAGCACCGGCGCGGCCTTGCTAGGGGGCAAGGACTGAACGCCGGCATCGCGGTGGGCGAACGCCAACTCCGGGGAGGGAGAACCATGTCCGACGAGCTGAAGAGAATCCACCCGTACCTGCCGACCCTGCTGACGCAGCTGCAGGCCGGGAAGGTCGATCGCCGGGAATTCCTGCGGACCTCGACATTGCTGGGCCTGTCGGCCGCGGCCGCCTATGGCCTGGCGGGCTGCGACGAGAAGAAGGAAGAGCAGCAGCAATCCTCGAGCGAGAGCACGAGCACGGCGGCCACGACCACCCAGACCGCCACGGCACCGGCCGAAAACGTCATCCGGGTCGGGATGCGCGTCCCGGCGCTGGACAATCCGGCCACCTTCTCCTGGGTCTATGACTCGAACATCGTCCGCCAGTGCAACGACTACCTGACCCGCACGGGCGTGGACAATGTCACGCGGCCCTGGCTCCTGGAGAAATGGGAGGCGAGCGCCGACCTCAAGACCTGGACCCTGATCCTGAAGAAGGGGATCAAATGGTCGAACGGCGACGAGCTCAAGGCCGACGACGTGATCTGGAACCTCAAGCACTGGCTTGACGAGACCGTCGGCTCCTCGGTGGTGGGCCTGATGAAGGGCTACCTGCTCACCGACTATGACACGGGCCAGAAGGATGATGCCGGCAATCCCAAGATGGGCACCAAGCTCTGGGCCGACAACGCGATCGAGAAGGTGGACGACTACACCATCCGCCTGAACTGCAAGGAAGCGCAGCTCGCCGTGCCGGAGCATCTGTTCCACTACCCGGCGCTGATCCTGCATCCGAGCGAGAACGGCAAGTGGGGCGTCAACTCCATCGGCACCGGAGCCTTTACCTGCACCGAGATCGAGGTGGGCAAGAAGGCGGTGGTGAAGCGGCGCGACGGCTACTGGGGCAACAAGGCCGCCGTCGACAGCATCGAGTTCATCGATCTGGGCGACGATCCCGCCGCGTCGGTCTCGGCGCTCGCCTCCAAGCAGATCCACGGTCTTTATGAAGCGTCGACCTCGCAATATGCGGCGCTCCAGAAGATGGACCATATCAACCTCTACCAGGTCTCGACCGGCCAGACCGCCGTCGCCCGCATGCAGCCGATCCACGACACCTGGAAGGATCCGAGAGTGCGCAAGGCGATGCGCCTCGCCATCGACACGGAGAAGGTGCTGCAGGTGGCCCACCTCGGCCTGGGTTCGGCCGGCGAGCATCATCATGTCTGCCCGATCCATCCGGAATACGCCAAGCTCGACTTCATGAAGCAGGATATCGAGGGCGCGAAGAAGCTCCTGGCCGATGCCGGTCTGCCGAACGGCTTCGAGACCGATATCTTCTGCAAGAAGGACCCCGACTGGGAGCCGCAGGCCGTTCAGGCCATGGCCGAGATGTGGAAGCAGATCGGCGTCAGCGTGAAGATCAACGTGCTGCCTTCGTCCCAGTATTGGGAGATCTGGAACAAGGAGACGGCGCCTTTCGCCTTCACCACCTGGACTCACCGTCCGCTGGGCGTGATGGTGCTGGGGCTCGCCTACCGTTCGAACGTTCCCTGGAACGAGAGCTTCTACTCGAATCCGGATTTCGACAGCACCCTGACCAAGGCCGAAGGCATCCTCGATGTCGAGGAGCGCCGCAAGGTGATGGCCGATCTCGAGAAGATCATGCAGGAGGACGGCCCGATCGTGCAGCCGCTCTGGCGCGCCGTCTTCACCGGCTTCGACAAGCGGGTGAAGGGCTTCCAGATCCATCCGACCTACTATCTCTTCTGCGAAGAGTGGTCGTTGACGGCTTGATCCGGCAGGAAGGGAGCGGGGCGGCATCGCCGCCCCGCATTCTCCCGAGACGAACGGTCTGACGCTTCGGCAAGAGGAGAGGCAAGCCGGGGGTGGCATCCTTTTTCGCAAAGCGCCTGGGTTACCTGCTCCTGACCATGCTGGTGGTGTCCTTCGCCATCTACATGATCAGCGAATTCACGCCCGGCGACGTCGCCCGCAAGGTGCTGGGCCCCTTCGCCACCCAGCGCCAGGTCGAGCTCCTGACCGAGCAGATGGGGCTGAACCGCCCGGTCGTCGTCCGCTACGTCGAATGGGTGGGGAAGATCCTCACCGGCGATCTCGGCTACTCGACGGTCTACAAGACCGAGGTCAACAACATCATCTGGAACCGGCTCGGCAACACGCTGGTGCTGGCGAGCATCGCCTTCGCCGTCATCGTGCCGATGTCGATCCTGCTCGGCGTGGCCTCGGGCATGCGCGAGAGCTCGCGGCTGGACCGCTCGATCTCGCTCTTCAGCATCGTCACGACCTCGGTGCCTGAATTCGCCTCGGGCGTGTTCCTGACCACGATCTTCGCGATCGGGATCGGAATCCTGCCGGGCACCTCGACGCTCGACCGCGGCGGCGGCTGGTCGATCGCCTCGCAGCTCGTGCTGCCGGTGGCGGTCATGGTGCTCTACGACCTGGGCTATGTCGTGCGCATGGTGCGCGCCTCGATGATCGAGGTGATGACGCGGCCCTATATCCGCACGGCGGTGCTCAAGGGCCTGAGCTTCCGCGACGTGATCCTGAAGCACGCGCTGCGCAACGCGATGATCGCGCCCTTCACGGTCATCCTGCTGCAGATCAACTATCTGGTGACCGGGGTCGTGGTGGTGGAGGCGGTCTTCGCCTATCCGGGCTTCGGGCGGATGATGCTGGAAGCGGCGCTGTCGCAGGACATCGCGGTGATCGAGGCCGGCGCGCTCTTCTCCGTGCTGGTGGCCGTGGTGACGCAGATCGTCGGGGATTTCGGCTATATGCTGCTCAACCCGCGCATCCGGTTCAGCTGAGGCCCGGCCCATGGTCGCCCGGATCAACGAAAGCGCCCCGCGCAAGGCCGGCCCCGGTCTTCCCGTCTGGGTCCGGCGGCTCGGGCTCCTGCGGGAGTCGCCGGTCGGCATGGCGGGAGCCGGGCTGGTGATCTTCTGGGTGCTGGTGGCGGCCTTCGCGCCGCTCCTGGCGCCCTACAACCCCAACGCCAACGACTTCATGGTGCGGGGCAACTGGCTGCCGTCGGCCGCCCATTGGCTCGGGACCGACAACCAGGCGCGCGACATCCTCTCGCGCGTGATCTGGGGCTCGCGCACGGTCCTGACCGTGGCGCCGATCGCGGTCGCCTGCGCCTACCTGGTCGGCTGCCTGATGGGACTGCTCGCCGGCTATTACCGGGGCTGGGTCGATGCGCTGGTCAGCCGGATATCGGACATCATCCTCTCCTTCCCGGTGATCATCCTCTACATGATCATCATCGCCAATTTCGGCCCCTCGGCCTTCAACATCATCGTGGCCGTGACCTTCACCGCGGCGCCGCAGATCACGCGCATCGTGCGCGGCCTGACGCTCGAGCTGCGCGAGCGCGACTATGTCGCCGCCGCCAAGATGCGCGGTGAGAGCGCCCTCTACATCATGCTGGTCGAGATCCTGCCCAATGCGCGGGGGCCGCTCATCGTCGATGCCTGCCTGCGCATGGGCTACACCACGATCGCCATCGGCGTGCTGGGATTCCTGGGGCTGGGCCTGCCGCCGCCCGACCCCGACTGGGGCGGCATGGTGCGCGAGACCTATGTCTGGGTTTCGACCTATCCGCATATGCCGATCATCCCCTGCCTGGCGATCTCGTCGCTGGTGGTGGGGTTCAATCTCCTCTCCGACGGCATCCGCGAGATCGGGCTGAGAGATTGAAGGAGAAGCGATGACCGAACCGCGCCCGCCGGTCCTGGAGCTGCAGAACGCGTCGATCTCCTATTTCACGCGCGCGGGCGAGATCAATGTCGTGCCCGATATCAGCTTCAGGCTGGAGCAGGGCGAGGCGCTGGGGCTGGTCGGCGAATCCGGCTGCGGCAAATCCACCGTCGCCTTCGCCATCATGCGCTATCTGGGCGGGGCCGGGCGGCTCAAGAGCGGCAAGATCCTGTTCGAGGGCCGCGACATGGGCCGCATGAGCGAGGCGGAGCTGCGCTCGATCCGCGGCAGCAAGATGGCCATGGTCTACCAGGATCCGATGAGCAGCCTCAATCCGGTGATGCCGGTAGGGCGCCAGCTCATGGAGGTGCCGATCATCCACCAGAACGCCGGCGAAGCCGAAGCCAGGGCCCGGGCGCTGGCGATGCTGGCCGAGGTCAACCTGCCGGATCCGCGATCCGTCTTCGCCCGCTATCCGCACCAGCTCTCGGGCGGGCAGCAACAGCGCGTGGTGATCGCCATGGCGCTGATGTCCGAACCCTCGCTCCTGGTCATGGACGAGCCCACGACCGGGCTCGATGTGACGGTCGAGGCGGCGGTGCTCGATCTGGTGGCGCGGCTGCGCGCCAAGCACAATTCAGCCATCGTCTTCATCAGCCACAATCTCGGCACCGTGGTGCGGGTCTGCGACCGCATCGGCGTCATGTATGCCGGCGAGCTGGCCGAGGAAGGACCGATCGGCGCGGTGTTCCGCAATCCGCGCCATCCCTACACGAGGGGGCTGCTGGACTGCATCCCGGTCCTCGGGTCCGACAAGCGCTCCTCGCCGCTGCTGCCGATCCCGGGGCAGGTGCCGCCGGCGCTCAATCGGCCGGCGGGCTGCGTCTTCGCGCCCCGCTGCAAGCATGCCGAGCCGGACCGCTGCACCACGGCCCGGATTCCGACCCTCGCCGTCGCCGTCGCCGACGAGGCCGGGCACCGGGTCCAATGCCTGCGCGAGGCGGAGCTGCCGCCCTATCGGCGCCCGACGACGCAAGGCGCTGCGGCCGCGGCTGCGAAGGCGCCCGCCGAGATGCTGGCGATCGAAGGACTGCGCAAGACCTATCACCAGTCGGGCGGCCTGTTCGGCAAGACCGGCGGCTACGACGTCAAGGCGCTGAACGACGTGTCGGTCGCGGCGCCCAAAGGCACCACGCTCGCGATCGTCGGCGAATCCGGCTGCGGCAAATCCACCCTCGCCAAGGTGCTGACCGGCCTGGAACAGGCCACGGGCGGGCAGGTCCGCGTCGCCGGCGTCGAGCTGGCCGACATGGCGGTGGAGCGCCGCCCGATCGAGGTCAAGCGCTCCCTGCAGATGGTGTTCCAGAACCCGGACAGCACGCTCAATCCCAGCCATTCCATCGGCTATGCGATCGAGCGCTCGCTGCGCCGGCTGAAGCGGCTCGCGGGCGGCGAGGCGAGGGGCGAAGCCCGGCGGCTCATGGAGACCGTGAAGCTGCCGGCCGATTTCGTGCAGCGCAAGCCGCGCCAGCTCTCGGGCGGCCAGAAGCAGCGCGTGGCCATCGCGCGGGCCCTGGCGGGCGATCCGGACCTGATGGTCGCCGACGAGCCGGTCTCGGCGCTCGACGTGTCGGTCCAGGCGGCGATCGTCAATCTCCTGATCGAGATCCAGAAATCGCGCGAGGCGACGCTGGTGTTCATCTCGCACGACCTGTCGGTGGTTCGCTACCTGGCCGACCGGGTCGCGGTCATGTATCTCGGCAAGATCGTGGAGTTCGGCAGCGTGGAGGATGTCTTCGCGCCGCCCTATCATCCCTATACCGAGGCGCTGCTCTCCGCCGTGCCGGTACCCGACCCGGACATCAAGCAGACCCGCGTCATCCTCGAAGGCAGCATCCCGTCGCCCACGGACCTGCCCGCCGGCTGCCCTTTCGCCACGCGCTGCCCCCGCAAGGTCGGCGCCATCTGCGACACGACCCCGCCGCCCGAGCAGAAGACCGCATCGGGCCACCGGATCGCCTGCCATATCCCGCTGGACGACCTGACGAAGGTGGCGCCGGTGGTGCGGCGGGTGGCGGAATAGGCGACGGGCGTTTCATTCCTCCTCCACCGTGCCCTTTATCGTCACCCCCGCGGAAGCGGGGGTCCATGTCGATATCGTACTGTGGCCTATCCATGGATCCCCGCTTTCGCGGGGATGACGAAAACAGCAGTGGCGAGGTGACGATAAAGGAGCGGGGCTGACGCCGGCGCGCCGGACGGGTATATCTCGACAGGATCAAGGGGGAGAGAGCCATGGCGCGCGATCCGCGTTACGACATCCTGTTCGAGCCGATCAAGATCGGCCCCGTCACGGCCAAGAATCGTTTCTACCAGGTGCCGCATTGCAACGGCATGGGCCATCCGAACCCGCGCGCGGTCGCCGGCATGCGGGGCATGAAGGCCGAGGGCGGCTGGGCCGTCATCTGCACCGAGGAATGCGAGATCCATCCGACCGGCGACGTGTCGCCCTACAAGGAGGCGCGGCTCTGGGACGATCACGATATCCCGGGGCTGGCGATGATGTGCGACGCGGTCCACGAGCATGGCGCGCTCGCGGGCTGCGAGCTGGTCCATAACGGCCCGTCCTGCCCCAACCATTACAGCCGCGAGCTCCCGATCGGACCCTCGCACCAGCCCGTCAACAGCTACGATCCGATGCAGGCCCGCGCCATGGATCGCGAGGATATCCGCAACTACCGGCGCTGGCATCGCGACGCGGCGATCCGGGCGAAGCGCGCCGGCTTCGACGTGATCTATGTCTATGCCGGCCACGACCTCTCCCTGCCGATGCATTTCCTGCAGCGCCGCCGCAACAACCGGACCGACGAATATGGCGGCAGCCTCGAGAACCGGGTGCGGCTGTTCCGCGAGCTGATCGAGGAGACCAAGGATGCCATCGGCGACCGCTGCGCCGTGGTGGTGCGCTATGCGACCGACGAGCTGATCGGCCCCGAGGGCCTGACCCTCGAGGAATCCCAGGACATCGTCGGCATGCTGGCCGAGCTGCCCGATCTCTGGGACGTGAATGTCAGCGCCTGGCAGAACGATTCCACCACCTCGCGCTTCAAGCCGGAGGGCAACCAGGAACCCTTCATCGCCTTCGTGAAGAAGGTGACGAGCAAGCCCGTGGTCGGCGTCGGGCGCTTCACCTCGCCCGACACGATGGTGTCGCAGATCAAGCGCGGCGTGCTCGACATGATCGGCGCCGCGCGCCCCTCGATCGCCGATCCCTTCCTGCCCAAGAAGATCGAGGAAGGCCGCCCCGACGACATCCGCGAATGCATCGGCTGCAACATCTGCGTCTCGGGCGACTTCACCATGAGCCATTTCCGCTGCACCCAGAATCCGACCATGGGCGAGGAATGGCGCAAGGGCTGGCATCCGGAGATCGTGCCGGTCCGCAAGTCGGAGGACGAGATCCTCGTGGTCGGCGCCGGGCCGGCCGGTCTCGAATGCGCCCGCACGCTGGGCCAGCGCGGCTACCGGGTGCATCTGGCGGAGGCCTCGGCGGAGCTGGGCGGGCGCGTCGCGAAGGAGACGAAGCTGCCGGGCCTCTCGGAATGGGGCCGCGTGCGCGACTATCGAGCCTACCAGCTCGGCAAGCTGCTCAATGTCGAGATCTATCGCGGCAGCCGGCTCGACGCCGCCCATGTGCTGGAGATGGGGGCGAGCCGCGTCGTCATCGCCACCGGTGCCGACTGGCGGCGCGACGGGATCGGGCGCATGCACGGTTTCGCCGTGCCGGGATTCGAGACGGCGAACGTCTTCACGCCCGACGACGTCATGGCCGGCAAGATGATCGCCGGCCCGGTCATCGTTTATGACGACGACCATTACTATATGGGCGGCGTCATCGCGGAGAAGCTGCGGCGCGACGGTCTCGAGGTCGCGATCGTGACGCCGGCCGACCTGGTGTCGAGTTGGACCCAGAAAACCCTGGAGGCCTCGCATATCCAGCGCCGTCTGCTGGAGCTCGGGATCGAGCTCGTGGTGAAGCAGGATGTCACCGCCTTCAAGGGCGACCATGTGGAACTGGCCTGCGTCTATACCGGCCGGCGGACGCAGCGCGCCTGCGCCAGCCTGGTCACCGTCACCGCCCGGCTGCCGCGGCTCGATCTCTATGACAAGCTGATGGCGCAACCGGGCGCGCTGATCGAAGCCGGCATCAAGTCGGTGACGGCGATCGGCGACGCCCGCTCGCCCGGCACCATCGCGGCCGCGGTCTATCAAGGGCATCGCTACGCCCGTGAGCTGGACGAGCCGCCGACAGGCGAGGTGGCTTTCAAGCGCGAGATGCCGGGCTTGGCCGTCTAGCGCGAAACTTGCCAAGGCCGTGTCGGAGGGGCAATCTCCGCCGAGCAGGCCGGCCATGCGGCGGGTGTCGGCTGTGAGCGCGACATCAAGGAGTATTTTCCGATGCGGTGGCGAGAAGGTCGGCGCAGCGACAATATCGAGGACCGGCGGGGCATGGGCTCCGGCTCGGGCGGCGGTTTCGGCGGGGGATTCCCCGGCGGCGGCTTTCCCACGGGCGGCGGTGGCGGGTTCCGCAAGGCCGGCCTGGGCGGCTTCGGCCTCATCGTCGTGGTCGTGCTGGCTTTGCTGTTCGGCGTCGATCCTTCGCAGCTCCTGCAGCAGGCGCTGGGGCCGATGGATTCGGGCAACGTCGATTCCAGCAGCTACTCGCCGAGCTCCAGCTCCAGTTCGTCGACGGCGGACGATGCCGAGCTGCGGGATTTCGTCTCGGTCGTGCTGGCCGATACCGAAGATACCTGGACCGAGCAGTTCCGGCAGATGAACCGCACCTACGAGGATCCGAAGCTCGTATTATTCAGCGGCGGGGTGCAGTCGGCCTGCGGCTTCGCCGAGACGGCGACCGGGCCGTTCTACTGCCCCGGCGATCACAAGGTCTATCTCGACCTCGATTTCTTCCGCGAGCTCAGCCAGCGCTTCCAGGCGCCCGGCGATTTCGCCGAGGCCTACGTGATCGCGCATGAGGTCGGCCATCATGTGCAGACCCTGCTCGGCATCATGGACAAGGTCGATTCCCTCCGCAGCCGGCTGAGCGAAGCCGATGCGAACCACCTCTCGGTCATGGTCGAGCTTCAGGCCGACTGCTTCGCGGGCGTCTGGGCCTATCACGCGGACAAGGAGCGGCAGATCCTCGAGACGGGCGACGTGGACGAGGGGCTTGCCGCCGCCGCGGCCGTCGGCGACGACCGGCTGCAGCGCCAGGCGCAGGGCTATGTCGTGCCCGAGAGCTTCACCCACGGCACCTCGGCCCAGCGCACGCGCTGGTTCAAGCAGGGCCTGCAGTCCGGCCGGATCAGCGACTGCGACACCTTCAACGCGCAGCAGCTTTGATCACCGTTGTCTCCTCCCCCGCGTTGCGGGGGAGGATCAAGGAGGGGGCTGCTCGGTCTCAGCAGCGCGCTCGCTGCAACTGTCGGAGCAGCCCTCTCCCTGACCCTCTCCCGCAAGCGGGAGAGGGGATATCAGCCGTGAATCCAATCCCTCAACTGCGCCTGCCAGTACACGAGCTGGCCGTAGACCGTGCCGGGGAAGCCGCCGGTCCATTGCAGGCCGTAGGGCCGCAGGAGCTGCCAGCGCTTGTCGCCTTCGGTGATGGCGCTCGCCACCAGCTCGCCGGTCATGGTCGTCGTGCCCATCCCATGGCCGCCATAGCCCATGCAGTACCAGACGTTCGGCTCGATCTCGCCGAGCTGGGGCATCTTGTGGGCGGGATAGCCCATGAGGCCGCCCCAGGCGAGCTCGACCTCGACGTTGGCGAGCTGCGGATAGACCGCGAGCATGCGCTTGCGCAGCCAGCGGGCGAGCCGCGGCGGGTCCTCGCCGAACATGGTGACGCCGCCGCCCCATAATATCCGCGTGTCCGGCAGCGGCCGGTAATAGTCGAAGTCGAAGCGCGAATCATGGATCGCGCAGTTGGAATTGATGGCGGTCTTGAGCCGTTCGCCCAGCGGCTCCGTCACCATCACATAGGTCGCGACCGGCTTGAGGGCGCGGGACAGGCGCGGCTCGAGATCGCGGATATAGCCGCCGCAGCAGACGAGCACGACCCGGGCGACGACCTCGCCCTCCGCCGTCCTCACCCGCTTGGCGGCGCCCGAAAGCTCGAGGCCGGTCACGCGCGATTGCTCGAAGATCCTGCCGCCCTTGTCGGCGATCGCCTTGGCCACGCCGCGCGCATAGTTCAGCGGATGGAAATGGAAACCCTCCTTGCGATAGAGCCCGCCGTGATAGCGGTCGGTGATCAGCCGCTCGCGCAGCTTCTCCTTCGGCCACCATTCCATCTCGACGCCGAAATGCTCGGCCATGAAGTCCTGTTCCTGCTTCGCTTCCGCCGGATCGTCGCGCCACCAGGCGGCGATGAAGCCGGAATCCACGGGCTGGGCCGGAATGCCGTAGCGGTCGATGCGGCTGCGCACGAGCTTCACGGCCTCGCGCGTCAGGTCCCAGAGGGCCCGCCCATCCTTGGGGCCGCTGGTCTTGAGCACCCGCTCGGCGCCGCCGGAGAAGCCGGGGCCGACGAACCCGCCATTGCGGCCCGAGGCGCCCCAGCCGACCTTGTTGGCTTCGAGAACCACGACCGAGCGGCTGCGTTCGGCGAGGCTGAGGCCGGCGGACAGGCCCGCGAGGCCGCCGCCGACGATGCAGATATCGGTTTCGATCTTGCCGGAGAGGGCCGGATAGTCGGTGCCCGGCGCTGCCGTCCGGGCGTAATAGCTGGCGATGTGCTGGGCCATTTTATTGGTCGGGCATCTTCTGTGGATGATGTTGCGGGGCGGCGCGCGGATCCAATTCGGGCGCGCCGTAGGTGCCGGCGGTCATGGGGACCGCGACATAGTTGCTCTGCTCGCGGGCGGAAAGCGCGCGGCGCACGAGGATACGGATCAGGACGAAGGCGGCAATGAGCGCGAGCCCCACGACCAGGAACCAGAACAGCCCGTTGGGGCCGAACCAGCCCATCACCACGCCCGCCACGGTCGGGCCGATGGCGGAGCCCAGCCCCCAGGCGAACAGCAACCCGGCGCTGGCCGCCACGAAATCCTGCTTCTGCACATAGTCGTTGGTCTGGCCGACGCCCAGCGCGTAGAGCGGCGCCGTGGCGCCATCGAGCAGGAACAGGACGATCAGCAAGGTGATGAAGGCCGGCGTGTCGAGCGAGGCCACCACCCCGGCCAGGGCGGCGGCCGTGATCAGCGAGATCAGCATCAGGGGACGGCGGCCGAAATGGTCCGAGAGGAAGCCGATCGGGAACTGGATGACCAGGCCCGCGATGGTGGAGGCGCTGAAGAGGATGGCGAGCTCGCCGGTCGTCAGGCCCACGCGCTCCGCATAGGCGGGCAGCAGGCCGTAATAGGCGGAGTTGAGCAGGCCCGAGCCGAAGCAGATCACGACGCCCGTGGGCGAGATGCCCAGGAGCTTGCGGATGCCGAAATGCTCGCGATCGCCGATCTCGGGATTGCCGACGCGCGTCAGCGCCATCGGGATCAGCGCGGTGCCGAGCAGGATCGCGACCAGGCAGAACAGGATGACCGAGCCGATCGCGTCGTGGAAATTGAGGGCCAGCGGGCTGATGCCGCTCGCGGCCCAGGAGGTCGCCATGTAGTAGGAGAAGACGCGGCCGCGATTGTCGTCCGTGGCCTTGTCGTTGAGCCAGCTCTCGATCACCACGAACTGGCCGGCGAAGGCGTAGCCCATGAGGACGCGCAGGGCGATCCAGGCATAGGGATCGCCGAAGATGATATGGCCGAGCGTGGCATTGCCGGCGACCGCCGCGAAGACGGCGAAGGCTCGGATATGGCCGACCCGGTCGATGACCCAATGGCAGCTCAGCGTGCCCAGCAGGAAACCGGTGAAATAGCCCGAGGTCACGAGGCCGATCAGGCCGGTGGAGACGTTCTTCTGGGCGAGGTCGAGGCTGATCAGGGGCGAAAGGATGCCGAGGCCGCCCTCCATGAAGGCGACGGCGAGCAGCACCTGCGTGACAGGCCGAACGGCTTTGAACATCCCGCGATTCCCCAAACCCCAACCTGATGTGATCGCTGCGCTCTGCTTTGAAGCTTTGAGCGAGAATCAGCGTTCGGACTCCGCACCCTGGTTCCCCGCCGTCATGCTCGCCCGGCGGGGTGGGGTTTGGCAACGGGGGGCAGGAAGACGCGGTTACTCGATCAAAGCCGATTGGCCGCGCTTATAGAGGCCGTTGGCGATGATGAGGCGCTGGATCTCGGAGGTGCCTTCCCATATCCGGTCCACGCGCAGCTCGCGGAAGAAGCGTTCCGCCACGTTCTCGCGCATATAACCGCGGCCGCCGAAGATCTGGACCGCCCGGTCGGCGACCCGGTTGGCCATCTCCGAGGCGTAGAGCTTCGCCACCGCGCACTGGGCATGGCTGACCTTCACATCGGCCCCGGCATCGATCTCCTCCGCGGTGCGGTAGGTGATGAGGCGCGCGGCCCAGAGCTCGGTCACGCTGTCGGCCAGCATGAACTGGACCGCCTGGTAGCCGGCGATCGCCTGGCCGAAGGCCTGGCGTTCCTTGGCGAAGGCCGTGGCTTCGTCGATCAGCCGCGCCGCCGCCCCGCAGCAGCGCGCGGCGATGCCGATGCGCTCATAGCGGAACCAGTCATAGGTGAAGCCCATGCCGTCGCCTTCCTCGCCGATGCGATGGCTGACCGGCACCCGCACATCCTTGAAGCGATAGATCGGATGATGGGCGGCGTAGTTGTGGCTGTAGGCCGGCGTGCGCACGAGCTCGATGCCCGGCGCGTCCATGTCGATGAAGAAGAGGCAGTGCGCCCCTTCGTGCGGGCCGCCCACCAGCTTCGCCTGGAAGATGAAATGGTCGGCATGGTTGGCGGAGGTGACATGCCATTTTTCGCCATTGAGGACGTACTGGTCGCCCTCGCGCCGCGCCGTCGCCTTGATGCCGTCGACATCCGAGCCGGCATCGGCCTCGGTGATGGCGTAGCACTCGTGCCGTTCGCCGCGGATATTCGGCTTCACCCATCGTTCCATCTGGAAGGGCGAGCAGGCGGCGACCATCCAAGGCGGCGTCGAGCTGTAGCACCAGCCGAGCGCGTTGGTGACCTTGCCGATCTCCTCCTGGATCACGGTCTGCTCGAGCATGGTCAGTTCCTGGCCGCCCAGCGATTTCGGGATCGCCAGCGCATACAGCCCGATCTCCCGCGCCTTGTCCCGGTGGCGCTTGCGGATCTCGGGCGGCAGCTCGCCATGGTTCATCTCCGCCTCGACCTCGTACGGGATGAGCTCCTCGGTGACGAAACGGCGCGTTCTTTCCTGCCAGGCGCGGGCGCCCGACGGCAGCGGGTAGGACATGAAGATCTCCAGATCGGAAAAGCTAGGAAGCCGGCGATGCCGCCAGCATAGCATTGTTGGTCGCCGCAATCGTGCCCGGCGCGGGCGCGCGGCGCAGCTTGGCGACGGGAAAGTGGCGCCGGATCTGGTCATGGAGCTGGCGCACGCAGATCTCCTTCTCGGAGAGCACGCCCACCTCGTAGCTGCTGCTTCCGAGGCCGCGCTGGACGGATTCGATCAGGGCATTGTCCTCGTAGAATACCGGCCAGTTGACGCGCCAGCTCAGGTAACGGCAGGCCTTGAGCCGCCGCTCGAGATCGGCCGGCAGCCCCGCGACCTTGTAGGACCGTGCGCGCAGCGCGCAGCGGCCCGGTCCCAGCGGCACGGCATGGAAATAGTCGATCTGGTCCGGGTAGATGTCGAAGCCCAGATTCGGGAGCATGGCATAGAAGGTCCAGGCGCGCTGGCGCTCCGGCGTCAGGTAATCGAGGTCCGGCAGGAGGCTCTGATAATGCCGCTCGCTCCAGTTGGGGGAGGGACGGTCGCGGAGCTGCGCCACGGCGCGCGAGACGTCGCCGGGGCGCACATCGAGATCGTAGCTGTTGCCGAACAGGCGATAGAGCCCGGGATGGCCGACCGGGACATGATAGCCCTCGAGGAAGTTGTCCATCATGTTCTTCCAGTCGACCGGCACCTCGAGGAAGTAGGGCTTGTCGCGCGGCTCCATCTCCGCGATCCGGTATTGGGCAAGCTCGGCCGCATAGGGGGCGAGCCGCTCGGCGATGCTGGGGCCGCCCTCGCGGAACTTCACGAACACGAAGCCCTGCCAGATCTCGAAGGGCAGGGGCGTGAGGCCATGCGTTTCCTTGTCGAGGCCCGGAAACTGCTTCTCGCCCGGTACGGCCTTGAGCCTGCCATCGAGACCGTAGGTCCAGCCGTGATAGAAGCAGCGCAGCGCGCCGCCCTCGCAGCGACCGAAATCGCCGCGCGCGACCGCCGCGGCGCGATGCCGGCAGACATTGTGGAAGGCCCGGATCGCGCCATCCTCGCCCCGGACCACCAGCGCGCGCTCGCCCAGGAAATCGAAGGTGGCGTAGCTGCCGGCGTCGCGGATCTCGCTCTGATGGCAGACCAGTTGCCACTGGTTCAGCAGCAGGTGATCGCGCTCGAGCGCGAAGAACTCCGCATTGTTGTAGGTCCAGGCGGGCAAGGTTTCCGGCGGCGTGGACGGCTTCGAGAGACGGGCGGCGCGGGCGAGGGTGGGCCGATCCTGGGTGACGACAAGCTCGGTCATGAGGGCTCTCTCTGCGGCAGACATCGTCGAAATGGCGGCCTGCGGCCGCCGGCGTCTTCAGGCGTTCGCGGCGCGCGCCGGTTGGGGCGGGCGGGCGCGGGCGGCAAATTCCTTCGGGAAGACGCTCGCGAAGAAGGCGTACGAGATGCGCTTGCTGTCTTCGCGGGTGAAGCTCTTGGGGCTGGTGAGCAGCTCGAGCCAGAGCCCGTCGCTCATGGCGTTGAAGCCGCGGGCGATCGCGTCGAGATCGAGATCGCGATAGCCGCCGCGCTCGGCGATCGCGGCGCAGAGCGCCCGGGTCTGCCGGTAGAAGCGGTCCGAGATCTCGGCGCAGACCTCGAGATATTCCGGCCGCCAGCGGGCTTCGCCCCAGAAGGCGTACCAGACCGTCACATGCTTGCGGCCGGCGACGCGGGGGTCGGAATCGGCCTCGATGACGGCGGCCAGCTGCTCGGCCGGATCGTCGCCCGCCCGCGCGAGGGCCTGCTCGATGGAGCGCTCATAGCCGGCCGCCAGATGGCGGAAGGTGGCGATCAGCAGCTCTTCCTTGCTGCGGAAATAGAAGTTCACGATGCCGCTGGAGAGATGCGCGGTCTTGGCGATGTCGGCCAGCGTGAGGGCGGCAAAGCCGTGGCGCGCGATCATGTCGATCGTCGCCTCGATCAGCTGCGTGCGGCGGATTTCCTTGATTTCGGCGCGCCCCATGAGAAGTATAATATTCAATTAAATTTTGTAACGCAATGAAATACATGGTATTTATAAAGTTCGCTGAATGAGTAAGCAATCAATGAGTTTCTTGCGGAGAAACAACGGCCTAGGAAGCTCGGCTGTCTTGCTGCCCCCGGAAGCGGCGGTTAGGCTGCGCCGCTCCTTGAGGAAGCAGCCGGCGGAAAGGACCTCCCCTTGCTCGAGATCGTGAATGACGGCGCGGTGCGCACCCTGGCGCTCAACCGGCCGGATGCGCGCAACGCGCTGAGCCTGGGGCTGCTGAAGGCCTTGCGCGCCGCCCTCAAGGAGGCCGTCGACGACAATGTGCGCTGCCTGGTCCTGACCGGACGCGGCCGGGCCTTCTGCGCCGGCGCCGACGTGATGGAGTGGTCGGAGCAGGAGGCGAGCGGCGGCGGCAGCGGCTATGACTGGGTGCCGCAATCGCACGCGCTGATCCGCGAAATGGCCGCTTTCCCGGCACCGACCATCGCGCTGCTGAACGGCGCGGCTGTGGGCGGCGGGCTCGATCTGGCGCTCGCCTGCGATTTCCGTTTCGCCGCCGACAGCGCCAAGTTCATCTGTTCCTATACCAAGGTCGGCTATTCGCCGGACCTGGGCGGAACCTGGCTGCTGCCACGGCTGATCGGGATCGAGGCCGCGAAGCGCTTCGCCTTCACCGGCGAGGCCTGGCTGGCGCCCGAAGCCCTCGAGCGCGGCATGATCACCGAGATGCACGGTGCCGGCACGCTCGAGCCGGCGACCTACGATTTCGCCCGCAAGCTCGCCAACGGGCCGACCGTCGCGCAGCGCCAGACCAAGCGGCTGATGGACAGCGCCGAGACGCGGACGCTCGAGCAGCAGTTGGTGGAGGAGATGGCCGCCGGCAAGATCTGCGCCGCGACCGAGGATCACAAGGAAGGGCTGGCCGCGGCCGTCGAGCGCCGCGAACCGAAGTTCGTGGGGCGCTGAATCGGGGGATTCTGGGGATGGCGCTCGATTTCACGCCCACCGACGAGCAGCGGATGCTGGTCGAGACGGTCCGGACCTTCATGGAGAAGGAGATCTATCCGCACGAGCGCGAGACCGAGCGCCTCGGCGAGGTGCCGCTCGAGCTGGGCGAGCAGATCAAGAAGCGCTCGAAGGAATACGGACTCTATGCCGCCAACATGCCGGCCGAGGTCGGCGGCGGCGGGCTCGATTTCCTGTCGGTCGCCATGATGGATCGCGAGATCGGCAAATCGACCTGGGGCCTCTGCGGCTGGATCGGGCGCCCCTCCGAGATCCTCAATGCCTGCGAGGGCGAACAGCGCGAGCGCTATCTGCTGCCGACCGTCAGGGGCGAGCGCAAGGAAGGCTTCGGCCTGACCGAGCCCAATGCCGGCTCCGACGCGATGGGCATCCAGACCCGCGCAGTGCGCGACGGCGACGACTGGATCATCAATGGCAGCAAGCATTTCATCAGCGCGGTGCGGAAGCCCGACTACATCATCCTCTTCGTCGTGACGGGCCAGGACGAGACGCCGAGAGGCCTGCGCAAGCGCATCACCTGCTTCCTGGTCGATGTCGGCACGCCCGGCTTCGAGATCACGCGGGGGCCCCGGCCCGTCAGCCATCGCACCTATCACAACTATCAGCTCAGCTTCAGCGACGTGCGCGTGAACAAGCGCCAGATCATGGGCGAGGAAGGAAAGGGCTTCGACCTCGCCGGCTCCTGGCTCGCCAACACGCGCCTGCTGGTGGCCGCCAATTGCTGCGGCAAGGCCGAGCGCGCGCTCCAGATCGCGACCCAGTGGGCGGCCACGCGCAAGCAGTTCGGCCAGACCATCGGCAAGTTCCAGGGCGTCTCCTTCAAGCTCGCCGACATGGCGACCGAGCTCGCCGCCGCCGACCTGCTGACGCTCCATGTCGCCTGGAAATACATGAACGGCAGCATGACCAACGGCGACGCCGCCATGGCCAAGGTCTTCGCCTCGGAAATGGCGCAGCGCGTGACCGACCACGCGATCCAGATCCTGGGCGGCATGGGTCTCATGGACGAGCTGCCGCTCGAGATGCTCTGGCGCGACACCCGGATCGAGCGGATCTGGGACGGGACCTCCGAGATCCAGCGGCATATCATCTCGCGCGAGCTGCTGCGCCCGCACGAGACCTGAGCTTCGCCCTCAACCAGGGACACCGTCTTCCATGTTTCAGACCGATCTTCTCAAGGGTAAGCGCATCCTCATCACCGGCGGCGGCACCGGCCTCGGTTATTCCATGGGGCAGCGCTATCTGGAGCTGGGGGCCGAGCTGGTGATCTGCGGCCGGCGCACCGAGGTCCTGGCCGAGGCCAAGGCCAAGCTCGAGGCGGAGACGGGCGGCAAGGTCGAGACCCATGGCTGCGACATCCGCGATGCGGCCGCGATCGAGCAGATGCTGGACGCGATCTGGGCGGTGCGGGCGCCCGACGTGCTGGTCAACAATGCCGCCGGCAACTTCATCGCCCGCAGCGAGGAGCTCTCGCCGCGCGCCGTCGATGCGGTCCTGAACATCGTGCTGCATGGCAGCGCCTATGCCACGCTGGGATGCGGCCGGCGCTGGCTGGCGCAGGGGCACAAGGCGACGGTGCTCAGCATCATCACCACCTATGCCTGGACCGGGTCGGCCTATGTCGTGCCGTCGGCCATGGCGAAAGCGGGGGTCCTGGCGATGACCCGGAGCCTGGCGGTGGAATGGGGCGGCCGGGGGATCCGGCTCAACGCGATCGCGCCCGGCCCGTTCCCGACCCCCGGCGCCTGGGAGCGCCTGGTGCCCCGCGCCGATATGGCGGAAACCTTTGGCACCAAGAATCCGTTGGGTCGGGTAGGAAATCACAGGGAACTCGCAGACCTTGCGAGCTTTCTTGTCAGTGACGGATCAGGTTATATTAACGGCGAGGTCGTGACCATCGATGGCGGCGAATGGCTGATGGGCGCGGGACAGTTTAACTTTCTGAACGCACTCACAGATGAAGATTGGCAGGCCTTGAAGCCGAAGAAAAAGAGCTAAAGGCCTGGCAATATTGGATTAAATTGGCATTCCCGAGGCCCACGGGCTTGCCGTCAAAATGATAGGCTGTCATGCGTGCGACGGGCGCGGACCCGTCGGCTTCGCGGACAGAGGAGGGCCATGTTTCAGCGAATTTTCCTGGCTGCATGTTCGGGCGCGCTGCTGCTGCTGGGCGCCTGCGCGCGGGAATACAGCGACCCGCCGGCACGCCAGACCAGCCTGATCCACCCTCCGCCCGTCGCCGAAGCCGAGCCCTCTCCGCCGGCGCCCGTGCCGATGCCGGCGCCCGCCTTTCCCATTCCACAACAGAAACCCGGTTCCGAGGCAGAGAATGAGGCCGCCGCCGACACGACCGGCCAGCCGGGCGCGCCCGAGGGGGCGGCGTCGGTCGCCCCCGAAGGCAGCCAGGGTCTCGCTCCGGAAAGCGCCGGCACGGCCAATGCCGCGCCCGTCATCGACCGGGACGATCCCCAGCGCCTGGTGGGGCTGAACGAGGCCCAGACGATCGGATTGATCGGCGATCCGTTCATCGCCGAGGAGCGCCCGCCGGCGCGGATATGGACATTTACCGAGGGCAGCTGCCGCCTGCAGGTCTTCTTCTACCCGGACCTCAGCGACCAGCATTTCGAGGCCCTCACGGTGAGTTTCTCCGGCATCGCCGATACCGACTTGGCGCGCCGGGCCTGTTTCGAAGCTTTGTTGGAGAAGCACGGTGCCTGAAGGTAGCGACCTGAAACTTCGAGGCCGCGTTGCGGTCGTGGACGATGACGCCATGTTCCGGGAATCGCTGGGGCTCAATCTGGGCGAAAGCGGCTTCGAGGTCATGGAGTTCAACGGCGGCCGGCCCTTCCTGGACTGGCTCGGCGCCGGCAACGGCGTCGACGCCATCCTGCTCGATTGGCGGATGCCGGGGATGGACGGGCTGGCCGTGCTCCGCTCGCTGCGCGAGCGCGGCGTGCGTGTGCCCGTCATCTTCCTCACCGCGCTCAGCGACGACATCTACGAGGAGGCGGCGCTGCGCTTCGGCGCCGTCGACTTCATCGAGAAGTCGCGCAGCCTCGCGATCATACTGCAGCGGCTGCGGCTGATCACCGAGGGCGCCAAGCCCAGCGCGACGGGGGCGGCGGCGCCCGGCGCCGGCCCGACCCTCAAGCGCGGCAAGCTCGAGCTCAAGACCGATATCGCGCGTGCCTTCTATGACAATAAGCCCGTCGATCTCACCGTGACGGAGTTCAATATCGTCTGCGCGCTCGCGGCCGCGATCGACGCCGACGTCTCCTACCGACAGATCTATGACCTTGCGCGCGGCGCCGACTTCGTCGCCGGGCAGGGGGAGGAAGGTTATCGGGTCAATGTCCGTTCTTTCATCAAGCGCATCCGTCAGAAGTTCCGAACCGTCCATCCCGAGTTCAACGGCATCGCGAACTACCCCGGATTCGGCTATCGCTGGGTCGACCCCGAATAAGGACACCACAGTGGCGGCCTCGCTTGTGCCCAGGCTGCGGGCTCATTCGCTGGTCCGTCGCCTGGTCCTCCTCGCGGGTGCCTTCATTGCCGTCCCCCTGGTGCTCTACATCACCCTGCGGGATGTCTATACCGAGCGTCAGCTCCTCCTGCTCGAAGGGGTGCGGGAGCAGGGGCGCCTGGTGGCGACCGCGCTCTCGCCGCTCCTCCTGGAGCAGGATGTCGAGGCGCTGCCCAAGATCGCCGACGAGCTGAACCGCTTCGGCGGTCCCGAGACGCGGCTGAAGGTGCTGTTCCGCAAGAGCGGCGAGGCCGGCGCCTCGAATTTCTACTTCGTGGCGGCCGCTCCGGCGGTCGATACCGACCAGCTCGACGACGAGCGCCAGACCCTGCTCAAGCAGGGGATCCTCCAGAAGGTCGCCGCCACCTGCAACGACCGCGTGGCGCTGGCCGACCGCTATCACGCCCCGGACGGCAGCGAGGAGCTGCTGACCTCGATCACGCCGGTGCTCTCGCCCACCGGCTGCTGGGCGATCGTCATGTCGCATCCGCTCGACAGCATCATCGGTACGCAGCTCGGCCGTCCCTACTGGGCGCGGCCGGAGGTCCAGATCGCCGGCGCCATCTATCTGCTCCTGGCGGCGCTGACCTTCGGCGTGTTCCTCAGCATCCGCCGCAGCGTGGTTCGGTTCCGCGACCTGGCGCAGGAGATCCGCGTCGACGGCAAGGACGGCGCCACCTTCGCCGAACGCAACGAGGTGGCCGAGCTGGGCGGCGTGGCGCGCGAGTTC
Source organism: Hypericibacter adhaerens (assembly GCF_008728835.1). Taxonomy (GTDB): domain Bacteria; phylum Pseudomonadota; class Alphaproteobacteria; order Dongiales; family Dongiaceae; genus Hypericibacter; species Hypericibacter adhaerens. Next base: position 2,702,905 of record NZ_CP042582.1, on the reverse strand, counting down.
GATCGCATGATCGGCCGCCTCAGGGCCTCCGCGCGCCATCTGCGCCAGGCCGCGCAGGACAACGCCCATGCCTTCAAGACCCCGATCGCCATCATGCGCCAGGCGATCGAGCCCCTGCGCCGGCTGGCCACGACCGGCGACGACCGCGCCAACCGCGCGCTGCAGATCCTCGAATCGTCGGTGGACCGGCTCGACTCGCTGGTGGCCGCCTCGCGGCGCATGGACGAGACCATGGCCGAGCTGGTCGATCCGCCGCGCGAGCGGGTCCATCTGTCGGCGCTGGTGGGGCGTATCGCGGCGGGCTACCGGCCGCTGATCGAGGGCCGGCGTATCGCGCTCTATGCCGATATCGAGCCCGGCCTCGTGGCGCTCGGCGGCGAGGAGCTGATCGAGACAATTGTCGAAAATATTCTCGATAATGCGGTGGGCTTTTCGCCCGAAGGCGGGCGAATCGATCTGGCGCTCAAGCGCAACGGCGCGCGCGTGACGCTCAAGGTCTCCGATCAGGGGCCGGGCGTGCCCGAAGGCGACCTGGAGCGCATCTTCGAGCGTCAATATTCGCAGCGTCCGACCGAAGGCGCGGGCGCCGACGACCATCGCTGGCATTCCGGTTTGGGCCTGTGGATCGTTCGCCGCAATGTCGAGGCGATGGGCGGCGACGTTAAGGCTTATAATGCCCCCAAGGGAGGCCTGATTCTCTCGGTTTCTCTGCCGGTTGGGCGCTGATCTTAGCGTGCTGTCGGATTAACCACTTACCACAACAATGCCTCATCGAGGGCAGGGGGCTTCGGCTACCTTGGTCCTCGCATGATGAGCTTGATTCCCACACAGGTCGCGATGGCGACACGGCCTCGCAAGTCGGTAGCGGCGAGCGAGACCTTCATCGACGAGCCTCTCAGCGAGCGGCGCGCGAACTTCAGCGCGGAGCTCGACTGGACGCTCCGTCGGCTCGGCGCAGCGCGGCTGCGCGTGACGGTCGCCTGCTTGACCCTGCCGCGCGACGGCAAGCATGGGCAGCGCACCGCCGAGGTCATTGCGGCGATGGTGGCCCGCCAGTCGGCGCTGGCCGGTGTGGACACGGATGGCGCGGTGCTCGCCGCCAGCTTCGGGCCGCGGCGGTTCGGGGTTGCCGGCGACATGGAAGAGGCGCATCGCCTCGTCGGCTGGTTCCGCGAGGCGGTGGCCGAGGTTGCCCCCGAGCTCGAAGGCCGCGCGATGATTTCGGTCGCCCATCTCTGGAGCGACGAGTGGGTCGGCCTGGCGCCTTATACGAGGCGCGTGATGTTCGCGGCGCCGCTGCCGCTGGCAGGATTGGCCGAAGCCGTCTGACCCGCTTTCACGAGTTCTGAGCCGACGATTGGGCCCCGTTTCAGCCGGGGCCCTTTCTCGTTCGGGCGGGTGTTACTCGGGGCGCAGGCCGCGCAGCGTGAGGTCGCCTTCCGAGAGCGCAGTCTTCACGGCCGCGAGGCCCTGTTCCAGCTCCTCGAAGCGCTCGCGCACGCGACGGATCTCGGCGATCTCGAGCTCGCCCGGCAGGGTGTCGGTGCTGTTGCCGAGATCGATCAGCTTGGCGAGGTAGCGGCCGCGCAGCCGCGCCACCAGGCGGGCCAGCTTCTCGACCTCGCCCGGCGCCACATCGATCACCGCATTGAGGGCTTCCTTGCGCGCGAGCTTGCGCTCCTGGGCACCGAGCTGCGACAGGAACTGACGCACGGTGGGCGCGGAATCGACCGAGGCCGCCGGAAGGCCCGAGCGGGTCTCCGCGGGCTTGGCGGGCGCGGGGGCGGGGGTGGTGCGGGCGAACACCGGCTCGCGCGGGCCTTCACTGGCGTCGGCGCGGGCGCGGCGATCGGCACGGGTCAGAATGGCAAGGCTCATGGACGGCCTCCTTGGCTCGAACATCGACAGGGCCGGGCTGGGCAGATTCGTCCCGTCTCCGGCCGTGGCTGCGACGAACCTTGCAAGGGGCAGGCCAATAGGATGCTTCATCAAGTCAGAGGCTTATAAGGGCCTTCTACGAGGGATCGGCAAATCCTGCCGGACATACCGGGAGCTTTGTTCCGCCAGCGGCAGGGACGCGCAACCCCGCGGCTAGCGATTCTCGTCCTGCTGTACCACCGGCATGCCGAACTCCATGGTCACGACGACACCGCTGGCCTTGATATAGCTGGGCAGGGGGCCATAAGGCGATCCGCGCATGATGGCGTCGAACCCGGCCCTGTCCAGAAGCGAGCCGGCGCTCTGCACGATCCTGACGCCGCGCACCGTTCCGCTGCGGTCGAGCGTGATGTCGTAGACGACCGTTCCGGTCACATGGAACATCTCGGCCGTGGGCGGATAGAAGTAGTTCCGAAGAACTTGTTCCTTCATGTCCCGGAGATACTTGTCGGAGCCGCCTTCGCCGACATGCGGGTCCTCCTGCTCGGTCGTCCGTGCGGCGGTCTCGGATTGCGGCGTCACCACGCTGGCGCCCTGCTCGGCAGGCGGGGTCGGCGGCTTCTTGGAGGGCAGCGGTGGCGCGATCATCGCCTCTTGAGTCTCGCGAGGCGTTGCCGGCGGCACGGGTGTGGCCTGCGGCGAGGGCTGGGAGGGTAGGGCAGGAGCCCCCGAGGGCTTGGGCGTGGAGGCTTGTGGCTCGGGCGCCGCGGTTGCCGCCGCGGTCGCTGCCGGCTGCGTTTGCTCGGACCGCTCGGGTGTCTGCGGCGATGAACCGGAGGGCTTGTCCGTTAGATCGCCATTGGAGGACCGGTAAGGCAGCGGTTGCTGCGGCTCAGGGGGCTTTGGCAGTTCGGGCGGCTTCTCGACAGGCTTCGGCTCTGGCGGGGGAGGCGGCGGCTTGGGCTGCTCGGTGATGATCTCCACCGGGACCGGCTCGGGCAGCGGGGATTTGCTCCGCTCGAATCCGTCATCGAGCGTCGTGACGACGGAGATATGGAGGAGCAGGGCCGCGATGATCGCGACGGCCCAGCGCCATCGGAGATCCCGGTCCGGTAGCGGCGGCGAGAGCGGAATGCGCTCCTCATGGAACGACCGCACGGCCCACTCCGGCGAGAGGCGCGGCGTCAGATCATCGAAGGTTGCGGCCGTGTCGTTCACTGGCGCCCGTTATCTGCCCTGAAAACCTGTCGCCACGCTGTCCTCAACGGAGCCGGACGCTCCCGGTTCGCCATCCGTTAGATGTGGGACGGCGATTGCCGCAGACCAAGGATCGGCGCGGGTCCTGTCCGATGCTTCGGCAAGATCGAGTCGCTGCGGAGACGCCGCGGCGGCACCTCGCCCAAGACGGTCGCGGGCGCCAGGAAAATATGGCCTATGGCTTTGAAATTCCACTGCTAAAGGGCCAGCAGCCCGCGACATGGCGCCCCGGCGGGACGCGAAGGTGCGCTCAGCCCCGGTAGCGCAGCGCCTCGACGAGGAGCGCGAAGGCCGGCGAGGATTGCCGCCGGCTCGGGTAATAGAGGTGATAGCCGGCAAAGGGCGCGCACCAGTCCTCCAGCACCCGTTTCAAGCGCCCCTTGGCGAGGTAGGGCGCCACGAGATCCTGGGGCAGGTAGGCGAGGCCGAACCCGGCGAGCGTCGCGGCGAGGATCTGGGCGAGCCGGTTGAAGACGAGCTGACCCTCGACCCGCACCTTGAGCTCGCGGCCGCTTTTCTCGAACTCCCAGGCATAGAGCCCGCCATAGGTCGGCAGGCGCAGATTGATGCAGGCATGGGCGATGAGATCCTGCGGCTTCCTGGGCACCGGTCGCGTTTCGAAATAGGCGGGCGTGCCCACGACGGCCATGCGCATGTCCGGTGCGATGCGCACCGCGATCATATCCTTCGCCACCTGCTCGCCGAAGCGCACGCCGGCGTCATAGCGCTCGGTGACGATGTCGGTCAGGCTGTTGTCGACCGCGATCTCGACCTTGATGTCCGGGTATCGCGGCAGAATCTTCGCCAGCTTCGGCCAGAGAATCGTCTCGGCCGCATGCTCGCCGGTGGTGATCCGGACGGTGCCGGCAGGCTTGTCGCGAAGCTCGCTCAAGGCATCGAGCTCCGCCTCGATCTCGTCGAACCGCGGGCCCGCCGTCAGGAGCAGCCTTTCCCCGGCCTCGGTGGGCGAGACGCTGCGCGTGGTGCGGGTCAGGAGCCGCAGGCCCAGCCGGGTCTCGAGCCCGCGGATGGTGTGGCTGAGGGCGGATTGAGAGACGCCGAGCTTTGCGGCGGCGCGGGTGAAGCTTCGTTCCCGCGCGACCGCGAGGAAGGCCAGGAGGTCGTTGACGTTCCCGCGTGAATTCATGAGGTCAGCTCATAAGTTCATATCGATCTTCCTATCTAATCGCTCCCGGCCCCGTCCGCTAGATTGGTCCTTGCCAACCGCACCTGTCTGCCGCTGCCGAGCAGCCCGAGGTCCCATGCCGGGGCCTCGAGGCGGGGCGCCTTGGCATGGCGGCATGCCAACCATGACCTCGACCCACACCACCATTCCGGATCGGCCTCGCGGCCAGCCCGCGCGCTGAACGAGACTGCTCGGCAGCAAGATGGCTTGCCGCCCCGATCGATCGAAGGAAAGAACATGCAAAAGCGCAAACTTGGAAATAGCGGCCTGGAAGTCTCGGCCCTCGGCCTGGGCTGCATGGGCATGAGCTTCGCCTATGGGCCGCCCGCGGACCGGCAGGAGATGATCGCCCTCATCCGGACGGCCGTCGAACGGGGGATCACCTTCTTCGACACGGCGGAGGTTTATGGCCCGTTCACGAACGAGGAACTGGTGGGTGAAGCCCTGGCGCCGGTCCGCCGGCAGGTCGTGATCGCCACCAAGTTCGGCTTCGACATCGACCCGGAGACGGGCAAGCAGCGCGGCCTGAACAGCCGACCGGCGCATATCCGGCAGGTCGTCGACGCCTCGCTCAAGCGGCTCAAGACCGATGTGATCGATCTCCTCTACCAGCATCGCGTGGACCCGCAGGTTCCGATCGAGGAGGTCGCCGGCACGGTGAAGGACCTCGTCCGCGCCGGCAAGGTGAAGCATTTCGGGCTCTCCGAGGCGGGCGCGAAGACGATCCGTCGCGCCCATGCGGTCCAACCGGTCGCGGCGCTGCAGAGCGAGTATTCCCTGTGGTGGCGGGAGCCCGAAGCGGAGATCCTGCCGACCCTCGAGGAGCTCGGGATCGGCTTCGTTCCTTTCAGCCCGCTGGGCAAGGGATTCCTCACCGGTGCCATCGACGCGAACACGACGTTCGCGAGCACCGATTTCCGCAATATCGTGCCCCGCTTCACGCCCGAGGCCCGGCGGGCGAACCAGGCCCTGGTCGACCGGATCCGCGAGATCGCGACCCGGAAGCAGGTGACGCCGGCGCAGATCGCCATCGCCTGGCTGCTGGCGCAGAAGCCCTGGATTGTGCCGATCCCCGGCACCACGAAACAGAACCGGCTGGAGGAGAATATCGGCGCGGCCGGTATCAGCCTGACGGCCGACGATCTCCAGGCGATCGACCGAGCCCTTTCCAAGGTCGCGGTGCAGGGAGACCGGTATCCGGAGCAGATGCAGCGGATGGTCGACCGCTGAACGGCGCATTCCTCGGGCTTATTTCATCTCGCCAACGGAGCCATCTTGTGAAAACCATCGGTTACGCGGCCAGTTCTGCCACCTCGCCGCTTGTTCCCTTCACCTTCGAGCGCCGTGCGCTGCGCCCGAACGATGTCGCGATGGAGGTTCTCTATTGCGGCGTCTGCCACAGCGACCTGCATCAGGCCCACAACGATTGGGGCTGGTCGACATATCCGCTCGTCCCTGGCCACGAAATCGTCGGCCGCGTGGTCGAGGTCGGCAAGGCGGTCAGCCGCTACAAGGCCGGCGATGCGGTCGCGGTCGGCTGCATGGTCGACAGCTGCCAGCATTGCGACCAGTGCCACAAGGGCGAGGAGCAGCTCTGCCGCGAAGGCAATACCCAGACCTATAACGACCGCGACCGCATCACGCGCGACGTCACCTATGGCGGCTATTCCAAGCACCTCGTGGTACGGGAGGAGTTCGTGCTGCGCGTGCCCGACGGGCTCGATCTCGCCCGTGCGGCGCCGCTGCTCTGCGCCGGCATCACCACCTATTCGCCGCTGCGCACCTGGGATGTCGGTCCCGGCAGCCGGGTCGGCGTGATCGGCCTGGGCGGCTTGGGTCACATGGCGGTCAAGCTGGCCGCGGCGATGGGTGCGCACGTAACCGTCATGAGCCGGACCGGCGACAAGAAGGCCGACGCCCTGGCGCTCGGCGCCGACCGGCTCCTCATCTCCACCGACAAGGAGGCGATGGCGAAGGCGCAATCCAGCTTCGATCTCATCATAGACACGGTTCCCGTCAAGCACGACATCAACCCCTACACGCCGCTGCTGGATGTCGACGGCACGCTGGTGCTGGTGGGGCAGATCGGCCCGCTCGACCCGCCAACCACCGTTCCCCTGCTCATGGGGCGCCGCCGGATCGCGGGTTCGCCGATCGGCGGCATCCGCGAGACCCAGGAGCTCCTGGATTTCTGCGCCCGCAAGAACATTCTCCCCGACTGCGAGATGATCCGGATGGACCAGATCAACGAGGCATTCAAACGCCTGGAACGGGGTGCCGATGTCCATTACCGCTTCGTGATCGACATGGCCTCCTTGAAGGCCTGACGGAAGCCTGCCGGCACAGCGCAGGGATTCTCCCATCTCCGGCAGTTTCAGCGGAGCCGGCCGCGCGGCGGCACGGCCGGCTCCTGCCGAATTCGCTCACCGGGCCCGTAGAATGGGCCGATCCTGGTTGGTCATTCAGCATCCCGGGACAACCGGCGATGGCGAAAAAAGCGGCAAATGCTCTCCGGCCCGCGCCAGGCGATGCCCTGCAACGTGGAAAGATATTGCGAATGAGGATCTTGGTGTTCTCTCCGCAAGACCTCTCGCGTTTCGAAAGCCCGCGCTATCTCCCTCAGAATCTTGAGGTAAAACGCGCTCAATGTGACAGCGCGATGGCGGTATTCCGAAAGCAGAGCTGAAAGCGATGCCGGATGCCGGCCAACAATAGACGCCGCTGATGTGGTTGGCCTGCCCGCTGTTTTATTATACCGTTACTTGCTGCTCAGATGAGACGGACGCGGGTCCATCGCGCATTCGAGCCCAGACCTATGTGCAGGTGAACCCGACGCCTTCGTGGGCGTGACGGTCGAAGCGGCGTCCTTGCTCTGCGGCGATCGCAGGAACGGGTATCTGCTCGCTGAACGACCGGGCACCGTCGCGGCGCAGGCAAAGCCGCCGACCGATCCGCCCATGGTGTGTCTGCTTGTCGCCTCGCTCGATCCGCATGCGGGGGTGCGTCGGGTGCATTGAAGCCGGGCGCGAGGCCACTCGCTCTCTTCGCGCTGTGCCGTATCGCCACGAATGCCAAGGAGGATGGCCATGGGCAAGCTCCTGAGAAGCGCGGTGAACCTGCTGGAAGCCATTACCGGCCAGAAGGCGGGCGGCAAGCCTGCGATCCGATCCGGCTCGGCCGGCGATGCAGCGCCGAAGGATCTCAAGAAGGCCATCGACCGGCCCATCAGCGGTGACGGGCCGGCGCGCGACGAAGCGCCGATCGGCTGGGATTTCGGCGTCGGCGAAGTGACTCCGATCGGTCCGGTTGCCGAAGCGACCGGGAAGGGAGCTGTGCCGGGTGAGGCCGCTCCCGCGGCGACGCCTCCCGATACGGAAATCGTGGTCGCGGATGCCAAGACGCCCTCGACCCAGCTCGGGGAGGCCCGCGGTGCCGGCGCCGGCGATAGCGGTTCTCCGGAGGGGCTGCCGCGAGCCTCGGGAGGCGGATCTCACGGCGTCTTCGACGGGCCGCGCGAATCCGTCGTCGACGAGTTCCTGACTCCACCGCGGCCGTCACCGGCCGATGTCCCTCCGTTCCATGTGCCGGAGGGTGGCGGGGGCAGCGGCGGCACGGATCACGGCGATACCGACGATGGCAACGATCACGGCGGTGAGGAGGGCCAGCCTTCTGTGCCCAGCCCGCCGACGGTCGGCGGTGTCGATCAGGGAAGCGTCACGGAGGACAGTGTGCTGTCGGCCTCGGGCACATTGGTGGCCAGCTCGCCCAGCGGTGGCGACATCGCCTGGTCGATGGTCGGGCCGGGGGAGGGGCGCTACGGAACGCTCGATTTCGATCCCGCCACCGGCCAGTGGACCTACAGCCTCGACAACGAAGCCGCCCAGGGCCTGCGCGAAGGCGAGAGCGCCCAGGAGATCTTCACCCTGCGGGTGGTGGATCAGGCCGGGGTCGCGGTCGACCATCGGGTCACGGTCACCGTCACCGGCACGAACGACGCGCCGGTGATCAGTGGTACGGCATCGGGTGCGGTCACCGAGGACGAGGCATCCGCCGCTTCCGGCCAATTGACGGCGACGGATATCGATATTGGCGCCAGCGCGTCCTGGAGCCTGGTGGGCGGCGGTTCGGGGAGCTATGGCACCCTGACGCTGGACGATACGGGCCACTGGAGCTACGCGCTCGACAATGACGCGGCCCAGAGCTTGCGGGCCGACAGCACGGCGCAGGACATCTTCACCGTCCGCGTCACCGACGACGCCGGCGCCACCGTGACGCAGACCGTCACCGTCACCATCGCCGGCACCAACGATGCGCCGGTGATCTCCGGGGCGGGCACGGGCCTCGTCCGGGAGGACGACACCCTTGTCACTTCGGGCAGCCTGACCGTCTCGGACGTCGATGCCGATGACACCGCCACATGGTCGGTCGTCGGCCCCGATGCCGGCCGCTATGGCAGCTTCGCCCTCGATGCGGAGGGGAACTGGTCCTACGCGCTGAACAACGACGCCGCGCAGAGGCTGCGGGCCGATGAGACGGTCCAGGAGATCTTCACGGTCCGCGCCACCGATCAAAGCGGCGCCTTCGTCGAGCAGCAGGTCACGGTCACCGTCGCGGGGACCAACGATGCGCCGGTGATCATCAGCAACAGCGCCGGCTACAGTGTGACCGAGGATTCCGACCTGACGGTCACGGGTTCCGCCGGCTGGTACGATCCGGATGTCGGCGACACGACCGCGTGGTCGCTGCCCGGTGGCGGACAGGGCAGCTATGGCAGCCTGACGCTCGATCCGGCGACGGGCTCATGGACCTACATCCTCGACAACGACGCCGCGCAGGGACTGAAGGAGGGCGAGACCCGCGACGAGATATTCGTGGTCCGGCTGACCGACGGATCGGGCAGCTCGACGGATGCCTCGCTGGCCGTGACGGTCAAGGGAACGAACGACCGGCCCGTGATCAGCGGCGTGCATACGGGCGCCGTGAGCGAGGACGGGGTGCAGACCGCTTCGGGCCGGCTCGAGGCCCATGATGCCGATATCGGCGACACGGCCGGCTGGTCGGTGGCGCCGGACAGCGCCTCGCATCTGGGGGCCTTGACGGTCGATGCCTCGGGACAATGGAGCTATGCCCTCGACAACGATGCGGCCCAGGGCCTCAAGGCCGGGGAGACGGCGCAGGACATCTTTACCGTGACGGTGACGGATTCTGAGGGCGCCTCTGCCACCCAGACGGTCACCGTGACGGTCAGCGGGACGAACGATGCGCCGGTGATCTCGGGCACCGCGACCGGTGCCGTCCAGGAGGATACCGTCTCCACGGCCACCGGTGTGCTCACGGTGTCGGATCCCGATATCGGCGACACGGCCGGCTGGTCCGTGGTCGGGAGCAGCGACGGCGCGTACGGCGCGCTCACGCTGAACCCCGACGGGAGCTGGTCCTACGCACTGGATAACGAGGCGGCCCAGGGCCTGGGGGTCGGCGATACCGTCCAGGACATCTTTACCGTGAGGGTAACGGATGCGGCCGGGGCGTCCGCGACCCAGACGATCACCGTCGCGGTGAAGGGCACCAACGACGATCCGGTGATCTCGGGCACGGCCACGGGCTCGGTCCAGGAGGATGCGGCTCTGACGGCCTCGGGCAGGCTGACGGTGTCGGATCCCGACATCGGCGACACGGCCAGCTGGTCGGTGCTCGGGGATGGTGACGGCACCTACGGCTCGCTCACGCTGAATGCCGACGGGAGCTGGTCCTATGCGCTGGACAACGAGGCCGCGCAAGGCCTGAAGGCCGGCGACACCGCCCAGGAGACCTTCATCGTGAAGGTCACGGATGCAGCCGGTGCTTCCGCCACGCAAACGGTCACGGTCACCGTCAGCGGCACGAACGATGTGCCGGTCATCTCCGGCACGGCGGCGGGCGCCGTCCAGGAGGACGCCACCCTCACAGCCTCCGGGGCGCTCACGGTTTCCGATCCCGATATCGGCGACAGCGCGACCTGGTCGGTGGTCGGCGGCAATGACGGCGCCTATGGATCGCTCACGCTGAACGCGGATGGGAGCTGGTCCTACGCACTGGATAACGAGTCGGCCCAGGGCCTGAAGGCCGGTGACACGGCGCAAGACATCTTCACCGTGACGGTGACGGATTCGACGGGGGCCTCCGCCACCCAGACCGTGACCGTGACCGTCAGCGGCACGAATGACGCACCGGTGATCTCGGGCACGGCGACAGGTTCGGTCGAGGAAGACACGTCACTCACGGCCTCCGGTACGCTGACGGCCTCCGACGCGGATATCGGCGACACGGCCACCTGGTCTGTGGTCGGCAGCAGCAACGGCGCCTATGGATCGCTCACGCTGAACGCGGACGGGAGCTGGTCCTACGCGCTGGACAACGACGCGGCCCAAGGCCTGAAAGAAGGTGATGCCGCGCAAGACATCTTCACCGTGACGGTGAGGGATTCCGCCGGGGCTTCCGCCACCCAAACGGTGACGGTGACGGTCAGCGGCACGAACGACGCGCCGGTCATCTCCGGCACGGCGACGGGCTCTGTCCAGGAGGACGGTACCCTAACGGCCTCCGGCACGCTGACAGCGTCGGACCCCGATATCGGCGACACGGCCAGCTGGTCGGTGGTCGGGGATGGCGGTGGCGCCTATGGCTCGTTGACGATGAACGCGGACGGGAGCTGGTCCTATGCGCTCGACAATGATGCGGCCCAGGGCCTGAAGGCCGGCGACACGGCGCAGGACATCTTCACCGTGACGGTGACGGATTCGACGGGGGCTTCCGCCACCCAGACGGTGACCGTGACCGTTAGCGGGACGAACGACGCGCCGGTGATCTCCGGTACGGCGACCGGCACGGTTCAGGAGGATGCGACCCTCACGGCCTCCGGCACATTGGCGGCGTCCGACGTCGATATCGGCGACACGGCCAGCTGGGCGGTGGTTGGCAACAGCGACGGCGGCTATGGCTCGCTGACCTTGAACGCGGACGGGAGCTGGTCCTACGCGCTGGACAACGACGCGGTGCAGGGCCTGAAGTCCGGCGATACAGCCCAGGACACCTTCACCGTGACGGTGACGGACGCAGCCGGAGCCTCTGCGACCCAGACGGTGACGATCACAGTCCGTGGCACGGACGATGCACCGGTGATCTCCGGCACCGCCACCGGCGCTGTCCAGGAAGACACCACCCTCACGGCTTCCGGGACGCTGACGGCCTCCGACCCGGATATCGGCGACACGGCCGTTTGGTCGGTGGTCGGCGACAGTGGCGGCGGCTATGGCTCGCTGACTTTGAACGCGGACGGGAGCTGGTCCTACGCGCTGGACAACGATGCGGCCCAGGGCCTGAAGGCCGGCGACACGGCGCAAGACATCTTTACCGTCAAGGTGACGGATTCGACGGGGGCCTCCGCCACGCAAACGGTCACGGTCACCGTCAGCGGCACGAACGATGTGCCGGTCATCTCCGGCACGACAACGGGCGCGGTGCAGGAAGACGGCACCCTCACGGCCTCCGGCACGCTGACAGCCTCCGACGCCGACATCGGGGACACGGCCAGCTGGGCGGTGGTCGGCGATGGTGACGGCACCTACGGCTCGCTCGCGCTGAATGCGGACGGGAGCTGGTCCTATGCGCTGGACAACGAGGCCGCGCAAGGCCTGAAGGCCGGCGACACGGCGCAGGACATCTTCACCGTCAAGGTGACGGATTCGGCGGGGGCCTCTACCACCCAGACGGTCACGGTCTCCGTCGCCGGCACGAACGACGCACCGGTGATCTCCGGCACCGCCACCGGCGCTGTCCAGGAAGACGGCGCCCTCACGGCCTCCGGCACGCTGACGGCCTCCGATCCGGATATCGGCGACACGGCCGTTTGGTCGGTGATCGGCGACAGCGGCGGCAGCTATGGCTCGCTGACCCTGAACACGGACGGGAGCTGGTCCTACGCGCTGGACAACGATGCGGCCCAAGGCTTGAAAGAAGGCGATACCGCGCAGGACATCTTCACCGTGACGGTGACGGACGCCGCCGGGGCCTCCGCCACCCAGACGGTCACCGTGACCGTCAGCGGCACGAACGATGCGCCGGTGCTCTCGGGCACGACGACGGGCACGGTGCAGGAGGACGGAACCCTCACGGCCTCCGGTACGCTGACAACTTCCGACGCCGATATCGGCGACACGGCCAGCTGGGCGGTGGTCGGCGACAGCGACGGTAACTATGGCTCGCTCACCTTGAACGCGGATGGGAGCTGGTCCTATACGCTCGACAACGACGCGGCCCAGGGCCTGAAAGCCGGCGACACCGCGCAAGACATCTTCACCGTCAAGGTGACGGATTCGGCGGGGGCCTCCACCACCCAGACGGTGACGATCGCCGTCAGCGGCACGAACGACGTCCCGGTGATCTCTGGTACGGCGACCGGCGCCGTCCAGGAGGACACCGCCCTCACGGCCTCTGGTACGTTGACGGTCTCCGATCCGGACATCGGGGACACGGCCACCTGGTCTGTCGTCGGCAGCAGCGACGGCGGCTATGGCTCGCTGACGCTGAACGCGGACGGGAGCTGGTCCTACGCGCTGGACAACGACGCGGTGCAAGGCCTGAAGGCGGGGGATAGTGCCCAGGACATCTTCACCGTGACGGTGACAGATGCGTCAGGGGCCTCCGCTACCCAGACGGTCACCGTGACCGTCAGCGGCACGAACGATGCACCGGTGATCTCCGGCACGACGACGGGCGCGGTGCAGGAAGACGGCATCCTTACGGCCTCCGGTACCCTGACAACTTCCGACGCCGATATCGGCGACACGGCCAGCTGGTCGGTGGTCGGCGACGGTGACGGCACTTATGGCTCGCTGACCTTGAACGCGGACGGGAGCTGGTCCTACGCACTCGACAACGACGCGGCCCAAGGCCTGAAGGCCGGGGACACGGCGCAGGACATCTTCACCGTGACGGTGACGGATTCGACGGGGGCTTCCGCCACCCAGACGGTGACCGTCGCCGTCAGCGGGACGAACGACGCGCCGGTGATCTCCGGTACCGTCACCGGCGCGGTCCAGGAAGACACTACCCTGACAGCCTCCGGCACATTGACGGCTTCCGATGCCGACATCGGGGACACGGCCAGCTGGGCGGTGGTCGGCGGCAGTGACGGCGCCTATGGCTCGTTGACCTTGAATGCGGACGGGAGCTGGTCCTACGCGCTGGACAACGACGCGGTGCAGGGCCTGAAGACCGGAGACACCGCCCAGGATATCTTCACCGTGACGGTGACGGATGCGGCCGGGGCTTCGGCGACCCAGACAGTGACGATCGTTGTCCGCGGCACGGACGACGCGCCGGTGATCTCCGGTACGGCGACGGGCGCCGTCCAGGAGGACACCACCCTCACGGCCTCGGGGACGCTCACGGTCTCCGATCCGGACATCGGCGACACGGCTGCCTGGTCCCTGGTGGGCTCCGCCGATGGCAGCTACGGCGCCCTGACCCTCGGGGAGGACGGCAACTGGTCCTACGCGCTGGACAACGACGCGGTGCAAGGTCTGAAGGCGGGCGACACCGTTCAGGAGATCTTCACCGTGAAGGTGACGGACGCGTCGGGAGCTTCCGCCACCCAGACGGTCACCGTCACCGTCAGCGGGACGAACGATGCGCCCGTGATTTCCGGCACGGCGACGGGGTCGGTCCAGGAGGACGGTATCCTCACGGCGTCCGGCACGCTGACGGCCTCCGATCTGGATATCGGCGATACGACCAGCTGGTCCGTGGTCGGCGGCGGTGGCGGCGCCTACGGCTCGCTCACCCTGAACGCCGACGGCAGCTGGTCCTACGCCTTGGATAATGATGCGGCCCAGGGCCTGAAGGCCGGCGATACCGTTCAGGACATCTTCACCGTGAGGGTGACGGACGCGGCCGGTGCCTCCGCCACGCAGACGATCTCCGTCACCGTCGGCGGCGCCGACGACGCGCCGGTGATCTCCGGCACGGCATCCGGTGCGGTGCAGGAAGATACTACCCTGACGGCTTCCGGAACGCTGACCGCCGTCGATCCCGATATCGGGGACAGCGCGGCCTGGTCGATCGTCGGTTCCGATACCGGCAGCTATGGCAGGCTCACGCTCGGCGACGATGGGAGCTGGTCCTACGCCTTGGACAACGACGTGGCGCAGGGCCTGAGGCCGGGCGACAGGGTGCAAGAGATCTTCACGGTGAAGGTGACGGACGCCGCCGGCGCCTCCGACACCCAGACGGTCACCGTGACCGTCAGCGGCACGAACGACACGCCGGTGATCTCCGGCACCGCGACCGGCGCGGTGCAGGAGGACGGCACCCTCGCGGCCTCCGGCACGCTGACGGTGTCGGATCCCGATATCGGCGACACGGCCACCTGGTCCGTCGCCGGCGCCGGCACCGGCAGCTATGGCACCTTGACGGTGGGCGACGATGGCCGCTGGTCCTACACGCTCGACAACGACGCCGCTCAACGGCTGAAGGCCGGCGAAACGGCACAGGATGTCTTCACGGTGAAGGTGACGGACGCGGCTGGCGCCTCGGCGACCCAGACGGTGACCGTCGCCGTCAGCGGCACGAACGACGCGCCGGTGATCTCGGGCACCGCCACCGGCGCCGTCCAGGAAGATGCCGTGCTGACCGCGTCCGGCAAGCTGACCGCGGCCGATGCCGACGCGGGCGACAGCATCACCTGGTCGATCGAAGGCCAGGCCGATTCTCCCTATGGCGCGATCGTGATCGATCCGCAGACCGGTCAATGGATCTTCAGGCTGGACAACGACGCCGCTCAGGCCCTGAAGAGCGGGCAGGTCGTGCATGAAACCTTCACGGTACGGGCAACGGATTCCGCCGGCGCCTATGACACCCATATCGTCTCCGTCGACATCGGGGGTGCGAACGACGCGCCAACCCTGACGGTCTCGGTCGGCCCCGGGGTCCCCGTCGAGGGCGGCGACGGCAATAGCGGCGGCAGCCCCGGGCTGGACATCTCGGTGGACGAGCCCGGCTCCTATGACGTCTCGGGAACGGGTGGCGCCGACTTCATCCGGCCCGGCGACGGAGGACAAGCCATCGACGCCGGCGGTGGGGACGATGTGGTCTATGGCGACAACGACTACGTCACCGGCGGCGGCGCGGACACCATCAAGGGCGGCGAGGGCCGGGATCAGATCACCGGCGGCGACAACGACGACCGGATTCTCGGCAACGAAGGTTCCGACACGATCTATGGCGATTTCCAATCGTCCTCGCCGAACGCCGGCCGGGACCTGATCGATGCGGGGCAGGGCGACGACGTCGTGATCGCCGGCGACAATGACGATACCGTCGTCGGCGGCGAGGGCGACGACCTGATCCAGGGCGATTTCGACTGGCAGACCCAGGGCGGTGACGATCTGATCGATGCGGGCGACGGCAAGGACACGGTGGTGGCCGGTGCGGGCGACGACACCGTCTCCGGCGGTCGCGGCGACGACCTGATCTATGGCGACTATCGTTGGAACACCGCCGGCGGCACCGACGTCGTGGTCTATACCGGCAGCCGCGATGATTATGTGATCACGCAGAACCCCGACGGGTCCTACACGATCGCGGATCAGGTCGCCGATCGCGACGGCACGGACACGGTCTACGGTGCCGAGATCTTCCGGTTTGCGGATGGCGACGTCGATGTCTCCGATATCCTCGAGGGCGGCGGGGGTGGCGGAGGCGCCGGCGATGCCGTCAGATACGATCTGAACATTTCCACCGCGCTCGTCGATACCGCCAGCTCGGAAATCCTCTCCAATGTCATGATCGACATGGCAGGCGTGCCGGAGGGCACGTTCTTCAGCGCCGGCGCGCTGGTGGACGGCCAGTGGGTTCTGGCGCCGGATCAGCTCGCCGGCCTGACCATGACGGTTCCGGCCGATGCGCCGCCGTTCAGGCTCGAGATCAGCGTCACCGCGACGGACCCCGCCGACGGGGATACGACCACGACGCAAATCGCCATCGGCATAGGGGGCGAGGATCACGGCGTCGTGGAGCAGACATCCGCGGCTCCCATGACGGTGAGCCTGCTCGCAGTCCCGCTTGCCGCGACCGCCATGCTGGAGACCGGCGACGAGTTTGCCGTGGCGATCACGGCCGATCATGGGTCGGCGGTGCCGGCCGTCGAGGGCGATCATGCCGGACTGGCCTCGGGTACGGATTCGTCGCATGCCGCTGCGGAGCCGCAGACCGATGTTCCCGCGACGGCAGATCATGCCGATGGCGGGGCTCCGCTCGATCCGGCCGCCAGTGGCGTGAATGGAGAGGTTTCGAGCGGCGAGCCTGTGACGTCGTACCAGGACCTCGCCGCTCCGCTTCATACGGCAGGCCTGTCACTGTCGGGGGCGGACCAGGCCGAGAACGGTTCCGCAGCCATCGGGGCGCCTTCGCAGCCCGATCAACTTGCCCTGGACGATGCGTCTCTCGGTCCCGGGGCGCCTGCCGAGCACTCGGCGGCGAGCGACTATCTGGCGCTCGCCCAGCCGCAGAACGGCGAGCAGGGACCGTCCGTCCTGGACAGCCCCTCGGCGAGCGACCCCTATCTCCAGATGGCGGGGGGCCCGAATCAGCAGGCCGACCATCAGGGGGGCTGCCTCCCGACCAGGTTGATGCCGAGATGGGGGCCGCTGCATCGGGGGCGAGCGACGACGCGCCCGATCTCAACACCGTCCACCATGATGATGCGGCCGCCGCCGCGTCGGCCCCTGAAGTGCCGGCTTCGCACGAGCAGGAGCACCAAGGCGGCTGAGCGTTGGAGAGAAGCGGATTGGGATCGAGGGGTGCGGACCCTCCGGACGCCCGTAGCGTCCGGAGGGTGGCAGGAACGGCGAACGGGTTCGCGCCTTCGTTCCGAATTGGCTCCCCGGGCCGGATTCGAACCAGCGACCAAGCGGTTAACAGCCGCTTGCTCTACCACTGAGCTACCGGGGATCAGAGGCGGCGGGGGTTATAGCAAAAGCCCCCCCGGGCTTGCAAAGTTTCTTTCCGTCCCGCGACATAGGGCCTAACCGCCTGACAGGCGGCGGTTTTTGCCGAACCGTGCCAGCCCGGACTCGGGGGCCTTTCCGCCCGGTTTTCGGGCGCCCGGCGGGGCGGTCAGGCGATCGGCTTCTCGTAGACCCGGTAGGTCTTATAGGCCTTGCCGCCGATGCGCTCGATGATCTTACGCATCGGGATATTGTCCTCGAGGATCCAGGAGAGCTCGCAGCGCCGCGCGTCGATGCGCTGGCCGCCTTTGCGCAGCTCCTCCAGGACCAGCAGGATGACCGCCGAGCCCAGCACCGAGCGCTGGAACTCCTTGCGCAGCCCGAACAGCAGGACCCGGCCGGTGCGGAGCTTCGAGACCTTGAGCCGCCAGAGCAGCTTGGCCCAGCCGAAGGGCAGCAGCCGGCCATCGAGGCCCGCGATCGCCTCGTAGATGTTCGGCAGGCAGACGATCATCGCGGCCGGATCGCCGTTGACGGAGGCGATCACCACCAGGTTCGGATCGACCACCGGCTTCATGCTCTTCGCCGCATGGTGGATCTCGGTCGCGGTCAGCGGCACATAGCCCCAATTGTCGGCCCAAGCGTCGTTGAAGATGTCGAGGATGATCCCGAGATCGCGCTCGAACTGCTTCATGTCGACATTGCGCACCGAGAGGAGCGCCGGGTCGAGGCCGGCGCGCTTCAGGATCGCGTCATGGGTGATGGCCAGGCCCGTATTGACGTCGTAGTCGTAGGCGATCAGGTCCTTGGCCTTGGCATAGCCCGCGGCCTCGATATGGGCGGCGGCGTAGGGCGGGTTGTAGGGCATCATCATGACCGGCGGCGCGTCGAAGCCGTCGATCAGGAGCCCGACCTCCTCGTTGGTGGAGAAGTTGAAGGGGCCCATGGCGCGCACCATGCCCTTGCCCTTGAGCCAATCCGCGGCGGTGGCCAGGAGCTCCCGGAAGACGGCGGGATCGTCGATCGCGTCGAGGAAGCCGAAATGGCCCGTGGCGTCGCGATAGCGTTCCAGATAGAGCCGGTCGAGCTGGGCGCTGATGCGGCCCACCACCTTGCCTTCGCGGCGGGCGAGAAAGAGCTTGGCCTCGGCATGCTCGAAATAGGGGTTCTTGCCGGGGGTCAGCGCCTCGCGGCGCTCGAACCGCAGGGGCTGCACGAAGCCGGGATGGCCCTGGCCGTAGAGCCGGCCCGGCAGCCCGATGAATTCGTCGAGATCGCGGCGCGAAGCAACCGGACGGATCTCGAGGCGATCGGGCGCGCCGCTCCGGCGGTCGGCGGCTGCGGAGGACATGGGGTCGGCTTCAGTTCTCGCTGGACGCCACGCGGAAGCGGCGCGGATTGCCGTCGCCGCGCGTGCCCTGCGATTGCGCGGCGACCCAGGGATAGCGCAGGGCCTCGTCCTCGGTATAACCGAGATTGAAGACGGTGGCGCTCTTCGGCAGATCGCGCACGGTCGCGTAGTAGGTGCCGAGCAGCCTGTCCCAGGCATAGTTGGTGATGCCGTAGTTGCCCTGCTCGTTATGGAAATGATGCTGCAGATGGAGCTTCTTGATGCGCTGCAGGAACGCCGATTTCGGCGCGAAGTTCAGATGCTGAACGCAGTGGCAGAACTCGTAGAAGACCGTGGTGAGCAGGCCCGTGGCGAAGGCGGTGAGGGCGCCCGTAGGGCCCGCGATGGCATAGCCGACCGGCAGCGTCACGATGGCGATGGTGGGCAGGGTGGTGTAGAGCGCGCCGAACAGCACCCGCAGGTTGTGCGGGTCCTGGTGATGGTCGAAATGGATGCGCTTCCAGGACGAGGCCGTGAAGCGGCTCTTGTAGAGATAGCGCCCATGCAGCACGTAGCGGTGCAGCAGATACCAGACCAGCGGATAGACCAGGACGGTCACGACGACCGCCGGCAGGAGCCGCCAGGGCTGCTCCATCCAGCGCAGGATGAGTGCGACGGAGACCGCCGAGAGCCCCAGATAGGTCCAGATCGCCGGGTAGGTGAAGAAGGCCCTCACCAGCTCCGGCAACGTCATCCGGTCGAGATTGTGGGTGCGATTCCAGAGGCTCATGGCCGTATGAATCCTTGTAGGCCCGTAATTTAGAGAGCAGGGGGGATGGCGGCAACCCCTGCGGCAGCCCGTTCTTGCGACCTTCGGCCGCGCTGCCTTCAGCGGCTATGTGGCGGCCTGCGGCGGATCGTCAATAGCCTTCGATCTTGATCAGCCCGGTGATGCCGATGGCGGCGAACAGGACCACGGAGCTCCAGGCGGCAAGCATCGGCGGCAGCATGCCCGATTCGCCCAGCGACTGCAGGATCCCGTCGGCGATGAAGTAGAGGAAGCCCATCCCGACGCCCGCCATGAAGCCCCAGCCGACGCCGCGCTGGCGGCGCAGCGACTGCGCCACGGGGGCCGCCAGCAGCAGCATGATCAGGGTCATGATCGGCAGGGCGAGGCGTTTGTTGAACCAGGTCTCGTAGTAATAGACCGGTCGGCTGCCGACATTCTCGTTGGCGGCGAAATTATGCAGCTCGCGCAGGCTCAGGCTTGCCGGGGTCGCGGCCAGATCCGAGAAATGCTGCGGGCTGAGATTCGTCACCCAGCGCCACTCGGCCTGGCGGATGATCTCGGTGGCGCCCGTGGGGCCGATCAGGGTGCGCTCGACCTGGTAGAGGTCCCAGCCGCCGTCGCGGAACTCCGCCCGGCCCGCCACGACGCGCTCCTGGAACAGGCTGGCGGAGCTTCGCAGGAAAAGGGTGACGCCGCTGAGGCTCCGGCCGCGGTCGAGCACGACCACCACGCGCGCGAGATTGTAGCCGTCGCGTGCCCAGACCGGCGCCGGCGCGTCCTTGTCGGAATCGGCCGTGAAATCCACGGCCGCGGCATTCCAGTCCTCCATGGCGCGCGCGGCCACGGGGGCCACCTGGTCGGCCACGACGAAATGCAGCGCGGCGATGACGAACGCGGCCGGCAGGAAGCTGGCGAGGATGCGCCAGTAGGAAAGGCCGGCGGCCTTCATCGCCATCACCTCGGCCGACTGGGCCAGGCGCGACAGGACCAGGAGGGCCGCGATCAGGACGCAGAAGGGGAACAGGAACGAGGCCAAGTCGGGCAGGCGCAGCCAGATGTAGTGCAGGATGGTGGAGAGGCTGAGCCCGTGGCGCGCGAACAGCTTGCTGGTGTTGTTGAGCAGGTCGAGCAGCTGCAGCAGGGCCGTGAAGCCGAACAGCATCAGCGCGAATTGCATGATCAGCATGCGCGACACATAGCCGACGAGGGTGCGCATCAGGCCGGTGCCCTCTTGCGCCGCCCGATCTGACGCAGGCTGTCGAACGTGCCTTCGATGCGCGCGAGCACCGTCTCGACGAAATTGTGACCCGGGGAGATGTTGGCCTCCCAGAAGGCCCAGCTGGAGAACCCCGCATAGACGAAGAAGGGCAGCCAGAGGCTGAGCCAGGGCGACAATCGGCCGTTGGCGGAGACGTCATGCCCGAACTGGATCAGGTAGTAGAAGATCACGATCAGCACGATGCCCACGGCGATGCCCGTGCCGCGCCGCGTTCGTCGCGTCGAGGAGCCCAGGGGAAAGGCCAGGAGCGGCAGGAAGAGGTAGGTGGCGATCCGCACCAGCCGCTCGTGGAGCTCGGCATGGACCGGGTGGTACATCGGGTCGGTTGGCGGCAGGGTCCAGACATTGTGCCAGAGCTCGGGCAGGGTCTGTTCGCGTTCCGAAGCGCCGCGGATGCGATAGGGCTCGGGCGCCAGCGCAATGTCGAGCGGCAGCTCGAGCTTGCTGAAGGTCAGCGCGTTGACCTTCTTGTTGGGGCCTTCCGCGTCGATGCGGGCGCCCTGCTCCAGCTGGAGGACGAGCCGGTCGTCGGCATTCGAGCGGACCACATAGCCCGTCTGCGCCGTGGTCGTGACCGAGCCGCCATCCTTCTTGTCCTCATAGACGAAGATGCCGGTCAGCTTCCGGCCGCCTTCGGAGATGTCGTCCACCAGGATGGTCGAGTTGCCGAAGCCGCTGAAGAAGGCGCCCTTCTCCAGGGCGGAATACCAGGCGGTCTCCGTCACGAGATAGACGAGGGCGCGATAGCCGTAGCGGGTGTAAGGCTGCAGGAAGCCGATGATGATGGTGCCCAGGATCACCAGCACGACCGCGAACATCATGAGCGGCGCGATCATGCGGTGGAGCGGCACGCCGCTGGCATGCATCGCATCGAGCTCGCTTTCGCTGCTGAGCCTCGAGACCGCGAGCAGCACGCCGAGAAAGAAGGCGGCGGGAAGCGCGATCCCGAGATAATGCGGGATCAGGTTGGCCAGCATGCGCAGGATCAGCGACAGCGGCCCGCCCTTGTTGACCACCAGATCCAGCAGCCGGACCGTCTGTTCCATCAGCAGCGCGATCAGCGCGATGCTGACGGTGGCGATCAACGGCCATAGCGTCTTTGCCAGGATGTAGCGATCGAGCAGTTTCATCGAGGGTCTGGGAGGTGAAGCGCCATTCGAACGTCGGCTCTGGGGCCGGTTGGGGCCAGGCGCTCATCAAGCGATCGCGCAGGCGGTGAAGCGTCTCGGCGGCGAAGGCGGGTCCGTCGACCGGTCCTCGGTCGCCGGCGGCCGGTTTCCCGGTGCCGCCGGTCTGCCGGATGGGTTCGTCGCCGCCGGCGCCCCTTCGGGAATCCGTAGATTCCCCAATACCATGAGAGGCCGCAGAGGGAAACTCCCCCGGCCGCCGGCGGCACAGCATAAGCGGCCCGGCCGGCCGATAAAAGCCGGCAGATAGGCCAGGTCCCGGCGGGGTGTCGCCTCAGGAAACCTGATTGGCCAGGCGGAAACGGCCGGTGGTCTCGACGCTGCCGCTCTGGAGACGGAGCGCGCGGGTTTCGATCTCGAGCTGCCAGCCCGTGCCGCCGCGGTCCACGCGATAGAGGTGATAGCCGCCCACCGGCTTGCCGCCATAGGGCCTGGCGGATGCGGAGGGAACGCCCAGCACGGGAACGCGATGGCGCGGCCCGGCGATCTGGTCGAGGTGGGCGCGGTGGGTATGGCCATGCAACACCAGCTCGGCGCCATGTTGCGCCACCACCTCGCGGAAGGCGGCGGCGTCGATCAGCGCCTTATGGCCATGGGTCGCATGAGATTGTGGTGGATGGTGGATGAGGACGACGCGGAACAGCCCCTCCGCCTCGAGCCGGGCGAGCAAGGCCGCCAGGCGCGCCAACTGCTCCGGCCCCACATGGCCGGCCGCGCTGTTATAGGGCATGGGCTTGGCCGAGGAGACGCCGATCAGGGCGAGCGGGCCGCGCCGGCGCAAATAAGGAAACCGCCCGGTTTCGCCGTCGTCACCCGGTGCCGTTCCCGAGGGGTCGTCGCCCGTCATATAGGCGTCCCAGAGCGCCAGATGGCGCGACCAGGGCCGCGCGATATAGCGGTCGTGATTGCCGGGGATGACGCTGACGTAATCCGGCGGGCCGATCCGCTGCAGCCAGAGGGCGGCGTTGGCGAATTCCTGCGGCAGGGAAATGTTGGTGATATCGCCGGTGACGGCGACGTGATCCGGCCGGCTGGCCGCCAGGTCGGCGACGACGAGATCGAGCACCGCCTGGCGATGGACGAAGCGCCGGCGCAGCTGCCAGGAGAGAAAGCCGAGGACGCGCTTGGACAGCAGCGCCGTCGGCTGCGGCATCGACCAGCCCGAAAGATGCGGATCGGAAAGATGCGCCAGGGTGAACATGGGGCCGCTTCTGCCCGGAACCGGGGCGCGGGTCAAGCGAAGCGGCGGTCGCCCGATCAGCCGGCGGCGCGCAGTTCCTGGCCGATGACGCCCAGCTCGCGGCCGATCTCGGCGGTGATCGCCACCACCTTGTCGAGCTGCGCCCGGCTATGGGCCGCGCAGACGCTGCAGCGCAGGAGTGCCGTGCCCTGCGGTGTCGCCGGCGGCAGCGCCAGATTCACATAGACGCCCTGATCCAGCAGCGCCCGCCAGAAACCGACGGCGAGGTCGGGACTCGGCAGCTTGATCGCGACGACCGGACCCTTCTGGGGCCCGAGGGCGAAACCGTGCCGCTGGAAGCCGTCATAGAGCGTCGCGACATTGTCCCAGAGCTGGGTGCGCAGCTCGGGCCGCTTGCGGAGCTGGCGCAGCGCCTCGGTCACCGAGGCGATCACCGAGGGCGGCAGCGAAGCCGTGAACATGTAGGGCCGGCAGACGATGCGCATCAGATCGAACTGCGGATGGTCCGAGGCGCAGAAGCCGCCGACGGCGCCGAGGCTCTTGCTGAAGGTGCCGACGATGAAATCCATGTCGGCCTCCACGCCCTGCTCCTCGGCGAGGCCGCGGCCGGTCTGGCCCAGCACGCCCATGGAATGGGCCTCGTCCAGCACCATCCAGGCGCCGTGCTTGCGCTTGACCTCGGCCATCTCCTTGAGCGGGGCCTGGTCGCCCAGCATGGAATAGATGCCTTCGGTGACGATGACCTTGTTGCCGGGCTCGTCCGCCAGGCGGCGCAGGCGCTTGTCGAGATCCTCGGCGTCGTTGTGCTTGAAGCGCACCACGGTGGCTGTGCCGAGGCGGCAGGCGTCGTAGATCGAGGCGTGGCTGTCGGCGTCGATCAGCAGGTAGTCCTGGGGCCCCGCGAGCGTGGAGATGACCCCGAGATTGGCCTGGTAGCCGGTGGTGAACACCATGCAATGCCGGCGGCCGTAGAAATCCGCCAGCTCATGCTCGAGCTCGCGATGGGGGGCGTAGGAGCCGTTGGCGATCCGCGAGCCGGTCGTGCCGGTCCCGTAGGCGTCGAGCGCCTTGTGGGCGGCTTCGATGCAGGCCGGATCGAAGGTCAGGCCGAGGTAATTGTTGGTGCCGACAAGGATGGTCGGGCGGTTGCCGATGATCGCCTCGGTCGGGGACAGCATGCGGTCCATGCGCACGCCGAACGGGTCGTCGACCCGGGCCTTGACCTCGGTGTGTGCCTGCTCGACGCTGGCGAAACGATCGAAAAGACCCATCGTGGGGGAGCTCCGTCGGCCGGTCAGCGGCGACGGATGGCTTCGGCGAGGTCGCCGACGGTGCGGATCTCAGCCACGAGGTTGAGTGGGATCGTCACGTCGAAGGTCTCCTCCAGCTCCATCATGAGGTCCATGACGGCGAGGGAATCGAGCTTCAGATCCTGGGAGATGTCGGTTTCCCGGGTAATGGCGCCTTCGGCCTTGCGAAACGGCTCCAGCAGGGCAACGACCTGCTCGAACACCGCAACGTCTTCGCGTTCCATCAAACCCATGGCAATCAGGCCTCTTGCTGCTATGCCGCTCTGTGGCAGCTTAATGATGAATGGTCCCGTTCTTGGCAGATCGGTGCCCCAATTCGGTTAATATCTGTCGCCGAAGTGCTTGATTCAGTGAAATAACAAATTGTTGCGCATTGTTACAGCCAGCCCTCCCGGCGGTACCAGCGCACGGTATCGGCAAAGCCGGGGCCGATTGCCCATTTCGGTTCCCATTTCGTTCCAAGGCTTGCCGGCGGGCGGTGGTGGCACAGCCAATCCGCATGGAGCATCTCGGGCAGCTTGTGCGGCACCAGCATCTGCGGCTTCCCGGTCCAGGCGGCCTTGAGCGCGTTCGCCTGGGCGGTCGCCTTCAGGAGCAGCTTGGGGATGGTCACCGTTTTCGGATGGGTCCCGAGCGCCGCCGCGGCGGCGGCCGTCAGCTCCGCCCAACCGTGGCCATCGGCCGCACCGTCATCGAGCTCCCAGGTCTGCCCTTTCGCCGCGGCCAGGCCTGCGGAGGCTGCGGCAAACCGCCCCAGATCCTCGACATGGATCAGCGACAGGCGCTGGATGGCGCCCGGCGGCCGGGGGGCGAAGCCCCGCTTGACGGTCTTGAAGAAGGGCAGCAGCTCCCGGTCCCCCGGCCCATAGACCGCCGTGGGACGAAGGATGGTCCAGGCCATGGCGCCCGCCGCCGCCTTCAGCGCGTCTTCGCCGGCCCGTTTGCTGGCGCAGTAGGGCGAGAGCGCCGGCTCGCGTGCCGCAAGCGACGACATCAGGACGAAATGCGGCGGCGTGGCCTGGCGCGCGGCGATCGCGGCGAGACGGCCGGTCGGCTCGGCATTGCCGCGCATGAAGCCCTCGCGGTCGAGGGCTTTCACCACGCCGGCGACATGCAGGACCGCGTCCGCGCCTTCGACCAGCCGGCCGAGGGCCTCGTTATCGCCGAGATCGCCGATCACCACCTCGGGCGACTGGTTTGCCAGCAGCAGGCGCGGCGGCTGGCGGCGGATCAAGAGGCGCAGCCGCCAGCCCATTCCGTCCAAAGCCGAGGCCACGGCGCTGCCGACAAAGCCGCTGGCGCCGGTGACGGCGGCGAGCGGGCCTGTCGGCCCGCCGTTCAGCGGGGTCGAGCGGCGCCGGCGCCGCTCTCCTGGTAATGGCCGGCGAGATAGGCGGCCTTGGCACGCGCGCGGGCGATCTTGCCCGAGGAGGTCTGCGGAATGACGCGCGGCGCCACCAGCACGACCTTGGCCTCGATCCCGTGCGCGCGCTGCAGCAGGCTCTGCGCGCCCTGCCGCATGGCTTCACGCTCCGCCGTTTCCGTCTGCCGCGCGACCGCGAGCATGACGACCTGCTCCTGGCCTTCGGGACCCTCGATCGAGAAGGCGCAGGTATCGCCGCGCCTGAGGTCGAGGCTCTCCTCGACGTTCCATTCGAGGTCCTGCGGCCAGATGTTGCGGCCGGCGATGATGATCAGATCCTTGGCGCGGCCCGTGATCACGAGCGCGCCCTCGAGGCTGTAGCCGAGATCGCCGGTATCGAGCCAGCCGTCGGGCGAGAGCACGCGGGCCGTTTCCTCGGGATTGCCGTAATAGCCGGCCATCAGGCTCGGGCCCTTGACGAAGATGCGGCCGATCATGCGGTCGGGCAGGATTTCGCCATCCTCGCCGCGGATCTCGGCCACATGCCCCGCGAGCGGGCGGCCGCAAAGCACGAAGCGGCGGCTGTCGCCCGACTTCGGGTCGGCCGGCACGGCACGTCCTTCGTCGGCCATCCGGCCGCGATCGACGCTGTCCGTCAGCATGCCGCGGTTGCGCGGCGAGAAGCTGATGGCGAGCACGGCTTCGGCCATGCCGTAGCTGGGCAGGAAGGCCTTGGGGTCGAAGCGGCAGGCGGCGAAGGCGCCGGCGAAGCGCTCGAGTACATGCGGCTGGATCATGTCGCCGCCGATGCCCGCCGTCCGCCAGGAGGAAAGATCGAGATCGGGCGTCGCCAGCCGTCCTTCGCTGACGCGCCGGCTGCAGAGATCGTAGCCGAAGGTCGGGCTGTAGGAGAGCGTGCCGCGGTTGCGCGAGATCAGGCTCGGCCACATCAGCGGCCGGCGCGCGAAATCGCGCGTCGCCAGGTAGTCGACGGTGACCTGCGACAGCAGCGGGACCAGCATGAAACCGACCAGCCCCATATCGTGGTAGAGCGGCAGCCAGGAGACCGCGCGGTCCTCGGGCGTCAGGCCCAGCCCATCGACCGCGATCGCATGCGCGTTCGCCATCAGCGCGCGCTGCGGCACGTCGATGCCCTTGGGAAAACGCGTGCTGCCGGAGGAGAACTGGAGATAGCAGGACTCTTCCGGCGCGAACGGACGCAACGCCGCACCGTCGCCCGGCAGCGCCAGGAAGTCGGCGGCGGCACCCACCAGCCTGGCGCTGGTGCCGGCGGCGGCTTCCTTGAGATAATCGAGCAGCTCGGCCGGCGCCATCGCCGCCTCGGCGCCGCAGCTCTGGATCTGACGGCGCAAGGTGGCGATGTAGCTGTCGCGCCCGCCCAGGCCCGTCGGCAAGGCCACCGGCACCGGCAGCAGGCCGGCATACTGGCAGGCCGCGAACAGCACCATGAAATCGGGAACCGTATCCGCGATCAGCACCATGCGGGCGCCGCGCGGCAGGCCGGCGCGGATCAGGCCCTGCGCTGCCGCGACCGCGCGCTCGCGCAGCTCGCGATAGGGCAGGACCGCCGTCAGATCGCCACGGGCCGAGTAGAAGTTGAAGCCGGTGTCGCCGCGGGCCGCATAGTCGAGCCCTTCGGTGAAGGTGCCGAACGGGCCGGGACGGAAGGGAAGATCGCGGCTGGTGCTGGGGGTCGGTTGCATCTCGAGAGGAAATCGGCGGTGCGCGCGCTCCAAGGGGCCGGAGAGGCTCGAAATCGTTCCGGATGCCGGTCGCGTGACCGGGGCGCGGGCGCTGGCTCTTAGCAAATCGGCCGGCCCGGAACAAGGCCGGCCACCCGCGCGGGGCTCGGGGGGCGGCGCCGGTGGCAAAGCCGCAGCCAGCTTGACGCGCGGCCTTGCCACGCGCAAGAAAGCGCTGCCGCTCAGGGCCCGATCGGCAAGGGGCCCCGGAAGGAAGAGGCATGCTCTCGGTCGGGTTGATCGGCTATGGCCACTGGGGGCCGAATCTGCTGCGCAATCTGGTCGCCCATCCCGCCTTCCATGTCGCCGCCGTCGCGGATCCCAGCGCTGCGCGACGCCTGGCCTCGCGCGAGGCGGGACATGACGGCGCGCTTTATGAGGACGGCGCCGCGCTGATCCGGGATCATGCGTGCCTCGATGCCGTGGTGATCGCAAGCCCGGTCTCCACGCATTACGACCTCGCGCGCGCCACCCTGGAGCGCGGGGCCCATGTGCTGGTGGAGAAGCCGCTCTGCACCCGGTCCTCGGAAGGCGAGGCGCTGGTAGCCCTGGCCCGGCGCCAGAACCGCGTGCTGATGGTCGACCATACTTTGCTCTTCACCGGCCCCGGCGATGCGATCCGCCAGCTCGTGCGGCAAGGGCGCTTGGGGCGGATCACCTATTGCGAGGGGCAGCGCCTCAATCTCGGCCTGTTCCAGCCGGACGTGAACGTGCTGTGGGACCTGGCGCCGCACGATCTCTCGCTGCTGACCGAGCTGCAGGACGAGCTGCCGGTCCGGGTCGATGCCGTCGGGCAATGTCATGTCAATCCCGGCGTTCCCGACATCGTGCATGCCTCGCTGCGGTTCGCGTCGGGCTGGACGGCACATTTCCACTGGAGCTGGATGTCGCCCGAGAAGGTGCGCCGCCTCGTGATCGGCGGCAGCGACCGGATGCTGGTCTGGGACGATCTCGCGAGCGATGGCCGGCTCAAGCTCTATGACCGCGGCATCGCTGTTCCCGGATCGGCGAAGGCGGGCACGATGATACGGCCGGCCTATCGCACCGGCGGATGGGAGGCGCTCCCGATGGCGGAGGGCGAAGCGCTCGCGCGGCTCGTCGATCACTTCGCCGCGGTGATCGAAAGCAATGCCGATTCGGTTGCCGATGGCGCGCGCGGCTTGCGCGTGGTGAAGCTCCTGGAGCAGATTCAATTCGCTCTCGACAGAAGCGCTGCGACAACCAAGAAACCATCATAATATATTGATATATAAAGTATATTTTTAATACCTCAACTTCCTGAGGAAGATGAGATCTGGCCTGTTGCGCGGGGGATGGCTGTTGCCGATAGGCACTCCTGGCGAAGCCGAAGAAGATTGAGTCGCTGGCCAAGAACCGCTTCCTAAAAGACGCACGACAAAATTCACAATCCCTGTCCACATGGCCATGCAGCGGTCACAATTTCATGGTGGCTTGCGGGGGCTTAGGCGCTTCGCGGCTGCGACGGGCGCCGATCATCACGAGGGGATCATGAATTTCGTTCGTTGCCTTGCGCTCGGCCTCGCGCTCGCGGTGCCGGCTTTGTCCGCCTGGGCTCAGGATATGTCGGTCACGATGCAGGCGGCCGCCCGATACGAAGCGGACATCCAGCATCGCTATGTCGTCGAGGCGGATGCGGAGAAGGCGCAGGCGCTGAAGATCGCCGGCGAGAGCGCCGAGCGCGCGGCGCAACGCAGCACGGCCATCGCCAATTACGAGCAGGCCATCGCCTATGGCGGCGCGGACTATCCGACCTGGCTCGCCCTGGCGAAGCTCAATCGCGACCAGCAATCCTTCGAGCAGGCGGCAGGCGCGGGCTGGATGGCCTATCAGGCGGCCGATACGCCGGACGACCGAGCCGCGGCGCTCGACATCACGGCCGGCGCGCTACGCGCCTGGGACCAGCCGGAGGAAGCGCTGACCGCCTACCAGATGGCGCAGAGCGAAACGCCCGACGACCCGAGCTTCCAGGACCGCATCGCCGAGCTCAAGGACCTGCTGGGTCTCAATCTCGACACGGTCGATGTCGAGCGCACGGGCGACAGCCCGCGTTTCTGCCTGCGCTTCACGGCCAACCTGCTCGATCCGAAGCAGGTCCACTACAAGGATTATGTGAGCGTCACGCCGGTCTTCGAGCCGAGCTTCGCCGTCTCCGGCAACCAGCTCTGCATCGATGGCGGCGCCTACGGCACCGACTATGACGTCACCGTCAAGGCCGGCTTCCCTTCGGCCGAACGCCGGGCCCTGATGCAGGAGCAGATCCTGGCCGTTTCCGCCGGCGTGCGCGATCCGTCCCTGGGATTCGACAGCAACACCTATGTGCTGCCTCGCAGCGGCGGCCGGGGCGTGCCGCTGGTCAGCATCAACTACGAGAGCGCCAGGCTCGAGCTTCTGCGCATCAACGACCGCAACCTGATCCGCCAGATCACCGACGGCCGGTTCTTGCGGGTGCTCGACGGCTACGACCGCAACGACGTCGCCAACAATCTGGGCGAAACGGTCTGGAAAGGCGTGGTGGAGCTCGAATCCAAGCCCAACCAGCGCGTCGTGACCGCCATTCCCCTCGAGCAGATCCTGCCGGCGACGCAGCCGGGCGTCTATCTGCTGATGGCCTCGCCGCCGGAGCAGACCGAGGCCGACAACTGGGTCCAGCAGGCGACGCAATGGCTGATCGTCACCGATATCGGCCTGACCTCGATGAGCGGCGCCGACGGCCTCAATCTCTTCGTGCGGTCGCTACAGGACGGCGAAGCCTTGCGCAAGGTCGAGGTCAACCTGCTCGCGCGCAACAACGACATCCTCGCCACCACCGAGACCGACCGCGACGGGCTGGCGCATTTCGATACCGGCCTGCTGCGCGGCGAGGGCGGCCGGGAAGCCGTGGCCGTGACCGCCTCGCGCAAGGATGGCGACTTCGCCTTCCTCGATCTGACGCAGGCCGCCTTCGATCTGAGCGATCGCGGCGTCGGCGGCCGCCTGCCGCCGGGCCCCAGCGATCTCTTCCTCTATTTCGACCGCGGCGTTTACCGCCCCGGCGAGACCGTGCATCTCATGGGCCTGCTGCGCGACGAAGCGGGCAAGGCGATGGCGGGCCTGCCCCTGACGCTGAAGCTCATCCGGCCCGATGGCAGCGAATCCGAAACGATCGCGCTCAAGGATGCCGGCATCGGCAGCTACCAGCGCGACATCCCGGTCTCGGCCACGGCGCGCACCGGTGTGTGGACCGTCAATGCCTATCTCGATCCCGCGGGCAAGCCGATCGCGAGCGCCAGCTATCTCGTCGAAGAGGTGGTGCCGGCGCGCATCGAGGCCAAACTCACCGCCGACCAGCCGGCCTATCTGCCAGGGGCGGAGACCGTGCCCAATCTCGACCTGTCGGTGAAATATCTGTACGGCGCGCTCGGCGCCGGCCTGCCGGTCAAGGCCGAGGCCGTGGTCGGCAAGGCCTCGGACCCGTTCCCGCAATATCCCGGCTATCATTTCGATCTGGCGGACGAAACGATCGATCCCGTCCGGACGGAGCTGGCCGGCACCACGACCGACGAGAACGGCGAAGCTCAGGTGCCGCTCTTCCTCGACAATATCCCCGATACGGCCCAGCCGCTCTCGGCCACGGTCAGGATCGAGGTCGCCGATGTCGGCGGGCGTTCCATCGCCGAGACGCTCGAGCTGCCGATCCGCAACCGGCCGCTGGCGCTGGGGCTCAAGCCGCTCTTCCCGGACGACACCGTCGACCGGGGCGCCACCGCCTCGTTCGAGGCCATCGCCGTCGGCGACGACGGCAGCCGCAAGGCGCTCGACAAGGTGAGCTATCGCCTCGTGCAGGAGGACTGGGATTATCAGTGGTTCCTGCGCAACGGCTATTGGGACTATCAGGCCGTGGTGCGCGACATTCCCGGCACCAGCGGCGAAATCGCGATCGGCGCCGACGGGGCCGCCAAGATCGGAATTCCGGTCGATTACGGCCAGTATCGCCTGGAGCTCTACGATCCGCAGAGCGGGGCCGCGGTCAGCTATCGCTTCACTGCCGGCTGGTGGGCCCGCGCCGGCTCCGGCACGACGCCCGACACGCTCCAGGTGACGGCCGACAAGCCGATCTATGCGCCCGGCGACACGGCCAAGCTGTTCGTGCGGCCGCCTTTCGCCGGCCAGGTGCTGCTGGCGATTGCGACCGACCGCATCCTCGAGACGCGCGTCGTCGATGCCACGCCCGATGGCGTCGAGGTCAAGTTCGATGTCGACGGAAAGTGGGGCGCCGGCGCCTATATCCTCGCGACCGCCTTCCGGCCGGGCTCCTCGGAACAGGCTCGCGGGCCCGGGCGCGCCATCGGCGTCGCCTGGCTGGGGATCGATTCCGAGCTGCATAACCTGGCCGTGAACATGACGCTGCCCGAGGTGGTCCGCCCGCGCCAGACCGTCCAGGTCCCGATCTCGGTCTCGGGGCTCGCGGGTGCCGGCGAGGCCTATGTCACGCTCGCGGCCGTCGATGAAGGCGTGCTGCAGCTCACCGATTTCAAGACGCCCGATCCTCTCGACTATTTCTTCGGCAAGCGGCGGCTCGGCGTGGAGATCCGCGATCTCTATGGCCGGCTGATCGATGCCGGCGATGCAAGGCGCGGCCAGATCCGCAGCGGCGGCGATGCCGCCATGAGCCGGCGCGCGGCACCGCCCGGCACGACGCTGGTCGCCCTGTTCTCCGGGCCGGTGAAGCTCGATGCCGACGGCAAGGCCACGGTGTCGCTCGAGCTGCCCGACTATAACGGGCGGCTGCGGCTGATGGCCGTCGCCTGGAACGGCGAGAAGGTCGGCGCGGCCGAGGCGGGGCTCGTGGTGCGCGACCCGCTGGTGGCGCTGATCTCGACGCCGCGCTTCCTGGCACCGGGCGACCGTTCGACGCTGACGCTCAGCCTGCAGAACATGGAGGCGCCGGCCGGCACCTATCACGTCGCCATCACCAGCGACGATGTGTTCCAGCTGGGGGACGGCGCCGCCGCCGATCGCGATCTTGCGCAAGGCGAGGCGGCGGTGCTGACGGTGCCGCTGCTGGGCCATACGGTCGGCACCGGCCATATCACGGTCGCGATCGAGGGGCCCGAAGGCTTCAAGCTCGACCGCCAGCTCGTCCTGGGCGTGCGCCCGGCGCAGCTGCCCGAGGTTCAGCGCGTGGCGCATCAGCTCCAGCCCGGCGACAGTTTCAAGCTGGGACCCGATCTGGTCGCGGGCTATCTGCCCGGGACCGGCGAGGTGCTGACCAGCCTCGGCAGCCGGCCGGATTTCGATCTGGCGGGTGTGCTGCGCGGGCTCGACCGCTATCCCTATGGCTGCATCGAGCAGACCGTCAGCCGGGCGCTGCCGCTGCTCTATGCCGCCGATCTGGAACGCGAGCTGGGGCTCGTCGACGACGATACCGGGCTGACGCGGCGGGTGCAGGGCGCCATCGGGCGCGTGCTCGAGATGCAACGCTGGGACGGCAGCTTCGCGCTGTGGGATTCCTACGGCACCACGGAACCCTGGCTCTCTTCCTATGCGATGGATTTCCTGACGCGGGCGCGGGCGAAGGGCTACAACGTGCCCGACTTCGCCTACAAGCAGGGGCTGGACTGGCTGCGCTACCACGCGGCCGACCACCAGAACGACAGCCCCTCGGCGCTCGCCTCGCGCTCCTATGCCATCTATGTGCTGGCGAGCGCCAACGCGGCCGATCCGGGACTGGTGCGCTACATGTTCGACCGCAACAAGCAGAAGCTGCCCAGCAAGCTCGCGATGATGCAGCTGGGCGCCGCGCTGGCCCTGATCGGCGACGGGACCCGCGCCGGCGAGGCGGCGAAGGCGGCGCTCGATACGCGCCGGCGCTGGGGCGGCGTGGACAACGACTACTACGAGACCGACCTGCGCGACACCGCGGCGCTGCTGGCGCTTTCGGTGGAGGCGAAGGTTCCCGGGATCGATCCGGGGCCGCTGGTCGAAGACGTGGCGGCAGGCGTCTCCAACGATCCCTGGCTCAGCACGCAGGAGCAGGGCTGGATCGTGCTGGCCGGGGCCGCGATCGGCAGCAGCCCCCGCTTCGCGGTCGCGCTGGACGACGGGCAGCCTCAGGACCGCACGGCACCGCTCTATCTGCGGCCCAAGCTCGAGCAGATCTCGACGGGCCTCAGCATTGCCAATCGCGGCGATACGCCGGTCTGGGCCAACACCACGGTCTTCGGCGTTCCCAGCAAGTCGCGCAGGGCGGTCCAGGATCAGGGTTTCACCATCGAGCGGAAATATTTCACGCTCGCGGGCGAAACCACCGATCTTTCCCATGTCGCGCAGAACGACGTGATCGTGGCGGTGGTCACGATCCGCGATGACGGCCCGCGCGCCAGCCAGGCGCTCCTGATCGACCTCTTGCCGGCCGGGTTCGAGCTGGAGAATGTCCGCTTGGCCAATGCCCGAGACACCGATCAGTTCTCCTGGCTGCCCGATCTCTCCCAGGCGCTCTATACCGAGTATCTCGACGACCGCTTCATCACCGGCTTCGAGAGCTATCCCGGCTACGAGTACAGCTTCGCCTACATGATCCGCGCGGTGACGCCGGGCCGCTACCGCGTGCCGGCCACCTCCGTCGAGGACATGTATCGGCCGACCCGCATCGGGCGCGGCGAGATGGGCGAGGCGGAGATCGGGGCGGCTGCGCCGTAACCTCGCGATCGGGGCAGACCGCATGCGCCTGCGCATGAAAAGGGAAGGGGATCGCATCCAGCGCGGCGCCGGCGGCTCTCGCCGGCGCCGGCTGGCGCTGGCGCTCCTCTTGCTCGGGATCGCGCTGGCAGCCGTCGCCGGTCTCGACCGGCTGTTCCCGCCCGAGCTCGGCCGGCTGCGCAACCTGTCGGTGCTGGTCGAGGATTCGAACGGACAGCTCCTGCGGCCCTTCGCGGCAGCGGACGGCGCCTGGCGCTTGCCGGTGACGGTGCAGGCGGTCGATCCCCGCTTCCTGCAGATGCTGGTGGCTTACGAGGATCGACGCTTCCATTGGCATGCGGGCGTCGATCCGCTGGCCGTCCTGCGTGCCGCCTGGCAGTGGGCGCGGACCGGGTCGGTCGTGTCCGGTGCCTCGACCCTCACCATGCAGACGGTCCGCCTGCTCGAGCCGCGGCCCCGCACGCTCCAATCCAAGCTGATCGAGATGCTGCGCGCGGTCCAGCTCGAGGCGCATTTTTCCAAGAGCGAGATCCTCGGCATCTATCTGACGCTGGCACCCTATGGCGGCAATCTCGAGGGCGTGCGGGCCGCCTCGCTGTTCTATTTCGGCAAGGAACCGCTCCACCTGACCGATGCCGAGGCTGCGATGCTGGTGGCTCTCCCGCAATCGCCCGAGCGGGTGCGGCCCGACCGCAACCCCGTCGCCGCCCGCGAGGCGCGCAATCATGTGCTGGCGCGGATGGAAGACGCCGGCCTGCTGGATGCCGCGGCCTTCGCCGAGACGAGCGGCGAGCCGGTGCCTCCGGGCCGTCGCGAGGCGCCGATGGTGGCGGCGCATCTGGCCGACCGGCTGCGGCGCGCCGATCCCGCGGCGGCGGCGATCAGGACCACCATCGAGGCCAGCCTGCAGCGGGGGCTCGAGGCATTGGTGGCCCGCCGTCAAAGCGAGCTCGAGAATGGGGCCACCATCGCGATCCTGGCGGTCCATAACAGCGATCGCACGGTGCGCGGCTATGTCGGCTCGACCGGTATCCTCGACAGCGGCCGCTACGGGCCGATCGACATGGTCACGGCGGTGCGCTCGCCAGGCTCGACGCTCAAGCCCTTCATCTACGGCCTCGCCTTCGACGGGCTTTTCATCCATCCCGAGACCATCATGGTCGATCGGCCGATGCGGTTCGGCGATTACGCCCCGCGCAATTTCGACAACCGCTTCCATGGCGAGGTCACGGCGCGCGAGGCGCTGCAGATGTCGCTCAACCTGCCAGCCGTGGCCTTGCTCGACCGGATCGGCCCTCTGGAACTGGCGCGGCGCTTCGGGTTGAGCGGCGTCGCCTTGCGCCTGCCCGCCGCGGCCGAGCAGCCGGGCCTGCCGATCGCGCTGGGCGGCGTCGGCGTGACGCTCCAGGACTTGGTCACGCTCTATGCCGGGCTGGCCAATGGCGGCGTGACGATGCCGTTGCGGTTCCGCGCCGACCAGGAAGCCGGCGACAGCCAGGTCCTGATGAGCCCGCTCGCGGCCTGGTATGTGACGCATATCCTCGAGGACATGCCCCCGCCGCCCAACCGCCTGATCGCGAGCGACGGCCGCCGGCAGCGCCAGATCGCCTATAAGACCGGTACCTCCTACGGGTTCCGCGATGCCTGGGCGATCGGCTATGACCGGGACTGGACCATCGGCGTCTGGGTCGGCCGGCCCGATGGCAGCTTCTCGCCCGGCCGGATGGGGCGCGACGCGGCCGCGCCCCTTCTCTACGAGGCCTTCGATCTGCTGCCGCCGCCGACGGGCGCGGCCGCGCTCATGAAGCCGTCAGGGGCCGCACCGGTGGGCGCGATCCTCGCTTCCAACAGCGAGCTGCCGCCGGCGCTGCGGCGGTTCCAGCCGGCGGCCAGCGCCTGGCGTTCGCCCTCGGCGGTGCAGGGGCCGAATCTCACCTTCCCGCAGGATGGGGCCGTGGTCGAGCTGCGGTCGGGCGATCGCATCGAGAGCCTGCCGCTGGAGGTGACCGGCGGCGAGCTGCCCCTGATCTGGCTCGTCAACGGCCGCCCGCTGAGCACCCAGCCCTGGCGCCGCCAGGCCGAATGGCTTCCCGACGGGCTGGGCGAGACGCGCATCACGGTCATCGACAAGGCGGGGCGCAGCGCCAGCGCGGAGATCTGGATCCAGTAAGGCGCGTTCTGTCCCTTCCCCCGGAACGGGGGAAGGCGAGGAAGGGGGCTGCGCGATCCTCGACACGCACGGCGCTAAAGGAACCCGCGCTGGGCTCGCACCGAGACGTCCCCCTCCCTGATCCTCCCCCGAGACGGGAAGGGGATCAGGTAGAGAGCCTCACGCCGCCTTTTCCTGCCACAGGCCGTCGCGCATCAGGCTGTCGGTGACGGCGATGATGGCGCCGCGCAGCGCCTCGGCCGCCTCGTCGATCTGCGCCTTGCTGACGATGAGCGGGGGCGAGAGCACCACCAGGTGTCCCATGGGGCGCGCCAGCAGGCCGCGGGGCATGGTTTCGTTGATGATACGGTTGCCGAAGTTCCACTCGGCCGGCACCGGTTCTTTGGTCTTCTTGTTCTTCACGAACTCGACGCAGAGCATGAGATGGCTGCCGCGCACGTCGCCCACCAGCGGCAGGTTGGAGAGCTCGCGGAACTTGCTCTGGAAATAAGGCCCGATGTCGCGCACATGCTGGCAGAGATTCTCGCGCTCGATGATGTCGAGATTCTTGAGGCCCGCGGCGCAGGCGACGGGATGGGCGGAGTAGGTGAAGCCGTTGGTGAAGAACTTGCCCTTGGCCTCCGGCACCGTGACCGCGTCATAGAGCTTGTCGGACACGAGGAAGGCGCCGAGCGGCACATAGCCCGAGGTCAGGCCCTTGGCCGAGGTGATGATGTCGGGCACCAAATCGAAGACGGGCTCGGAGGCGAAGATCTCGCCCAGCCGGCCGAAGCCCGTCACCACCTCGTCCGAGATGTAGAGCACGCCGTATTTGCGACAGACCTCGAGCGTGCGGCGCTGGTAGCCCTTGGGCGGCACGATGACGCCGCCCGAGGCCAGCAGCGGCTCGGCGATGAAGCAGGCGACATTGTCGGGGCCGAGCTCGAGGATCTTGTTCTCCAGGTCCGCGACGCATTTGTCGCAGAACTCGGCCTCGCTCATGCCCTCGGGCCGGCGATAGGGATTGGGGACGGGCAGGTGATGCACCGTCTCGGTCTCGAAGCGGAGATAGGCGCGGTCGGCCGGCTTGCCGGAGACCGAGGCCGTCAGATAGGTCGAGCCGTGATAGGCATATTCGCGCGTGATGATGTGCCGCTTCGAAGGCTTGCCGGTGAAGCCGAAATAGAACTGGACGAAGCGCAGCGCGGAATCCACCGCGGTCGAGCCGCCGGTGGTGAAGAACACGTGCTTGAGATCGCCCGGCGCATAATTGGCGATGCGGGTGGCGAACTCGATCGCCGGCGGGGTCGAGATCTTGCCGAAGGGCGAGAAATACGCCATGCGGCGTACCTGCTCGGCGATCGCCTGGGCCATCTCCTCGCGGCCATAGCCGATCTGGACACACCACATGCCGCCCATGCCGTCGAGCATCCGGTGCCCGTCGGAATCGTAGATATAGGCACCCTCGCTCTCGGCGACGATCAGCAGATCCTGGGTCTTGGCCTGGCCGAGATCGATCCAGGGATGGATGATATGGGCATGATCCTGATCGGTGAGGGCGGCGGTGTCGAATTGCAGATTGCGGGTCATGGGTGCGCTTCCAGTCGCTCGTTCCTGTCGGACGCCAGTATCGCAAGCGGTTCGGTCAAAAAACAGTTCGCCCGACGGAGCGCTCGATACCGGTTTCAAGCGTCGCGCCCCGCCGGGCGAAGAATGCGGGCCCGCGCCGTTCAGGCGGCGGGCTGTCGAAAGCGGTCGGCTACACGCCGGCCTTCACCTGCTCGAAGATCTGGGTCAGGTCCTCGAGCCGCGTGTTGTCCTTGCTGAACACCCCCTGCTTGAGATGCTCCGTGGGCTCCGGCGGCAACCCGATGCGGGCCAGCTTTTCGGCTCCGGCCTCCTTGAAGGCCTTGCTGTTGGAATGGCCGTAGCCGATGTCGTTGATCAACCAAAGCCCCGCCTCCTTGGAGATCAGGGCATCGATCAGGTCATGCGCCTTGTCCGGCTGGGGCGCGTTGGTGGTCAGCACCGCGCCGCAGACCCAGGTGAGCATGCCTTCCTTCGGCGCCATCCAGGTGACGGGAATGCCCTGGTCCAGCATCTTGGCCAGCGTACCGTTCCACGCCGAGGCCGCCACGATCTCGCCCGACGCGATGCCCTGTTCGAGGACGGTGGTGTCGCTCCAGTAGAAGCGGACCAGCGGCTTCTGCGCCGCCAGCTTCGCCTTGACCTGCTTCAGCTCGTCGTCGGTCATGGCGTAGGGATCCTTGGCGCCGATCAGAAGACCGGTGATGATACCGGTATCGGTGATGTCGTCGCCCATCGAGATCTTGCCTTTGTAGCGCTCGTCCCAGAGCAGTTCCCAGGATTTCTCCTTGGGCTGCACCACATCGGACCGGTAGATCACCGCGGTATTGCCCCAGTCGATGGGCGCGAACCATTGCTGGCCGCCCTGGTCGGCGGTGTTGATGTGCTTCAGCGGCTCGAACACATCTGGCCAGTTGGACAGCCTGGAGGTATCGAACGGTTTGATGAGCTTCGCGTTGCGCCATTTCTCGATGCGGCCGGAGCAGGGATGGGCCACGTCCGCGACAAAGCCGGCCATCAGCTTCTGAAACGCTTCCTGCTCGTCGGAAAAGATCGGCAGATTCGGGTTGCCGCCGTATTTCTTCACATAGGCAGGGAAAAAGCCGGGATCGTCATAGCCCGACCAGGTGAAATAGGTCGCCTGGTCGTCCGCGCGCGCCAGCTTGCTGGACAGCGGCATTGCCGCCAGCGCCAGCCCGGCCGCGCTCATCGCCTGCATCACCTGCCGGCGGGAGATATCCCGATTGGCCAATCGGCTCTTGAATTCCTCGATATCCATGAAGTCTCCTCCCTGAGGAATGGTCGTGCTCGACCGTATTTCGTTATGAGGTTTGACATTGGTCGCAGCCGGGGGTGCAAGGAAGCCGCCCGGCTCGGTGCCCGATGTCCGTCGCGACGCCATGTCACGGGGCATATCGTCGTTGACGCCTTCGAGACTAGCACCCGGCCCAGAATCCGGGCAAGGCGCCTAACCCCGCATGTCATCATACAAAAAAGGGCTTGTAGGCCGGCTGGCGGGAGTGCCACCATTGCGGCGCACAAAAAGACCTGCCAAGAAATCACTTCTGGAGAGGGACGTGTAATGGCTGAAGCCGGACGACGCCGGCTGCTGCGTCATGGTTAGCGTTACCGAGCGGGCTCAGGCCCCGGTGGCGCGAGGCGGTCTCTGGATCGCCTTCAAGACTGCGCTTCACAGACACGAGAGCTTGCGCGGCTATCTGCTGCTCTCGCCGACCCTTCTGGTGATGCTGGCGCTCATGATCATCCCGCTGCTCGGGCTGGTCGTACTGAGCTTCTGCACGCAGATCTATTTCGACATCGACTACACGCCGACCATCAAGAACTACGTCGCCATCTTCGACGTGGCGAACAACCCCATCTATCTGGTGCTGTTGTTCCGGTCGATCCTGATGTCGTTGACGACGACCTTCTTCGTCGTCATCACGGCCTATCCGATGGCCTATTTCCTGGCGTTCCGGGTGTTCCGCGGCAAGCTGATCTGGCTGATCCTGATCACGGTGCCGTTCTGGACCAGCTACCTGCTGCGCGTCTTCGCCTGGAAGATCATCCTGGGGTTCCAGGGCGTGATCAATTCGGGCCTGATCAGCCTCGGCATCATCAAGAACCCGCTCGAGTTCCTGCTCTATAACCCGACCGCGGTGGTGATCACGCTGACCCATGCCTGGGCCGCCTTCGCCATCCTGCCGATCTATGTCTCGCTCGAGAAGATCGACAGGTCGCTGCTCGAGGCCGCGACCGATCTCGGCGACACGCCGCGCGAACGGTTCTGGCGCGTGACCTTCCCGCTCTCCCTGCCGGGCATGATCGCGGCGACGCTCCTCGTCTTCATCCCGACGGTCGGCGACTACGTGACCCCGTCGCTGGTCGGCGGCACCTCGGGCATCATGATCGGCAACCTGATCCAGTCGCTGTTCGGCAAGGCCAACAACGCGCCCCTGGGCGCGGCCGTTTCCATCGTCATGATGCTGGCGATCACGCTGATCGTCTGCGTCTTCCTCGGCGCCGTCGGGCGCCGGCGCTGGAAACAGTCCTAGGGGCAGGCCGGATCATGGGCAAAACCAAATACGACGCGCTTTTCATCTACGGCATCCTCTACCTCATCTTCATCTACACGCCGGTCCTGCTGATCGTCCTGTTCTCCTTCAACAGCGGCCAGTATGTGGCCTTTCCGCTGAAGGAACTGTCCTTCAAGTGGTATGCGGAGATGGTGAACAACCCGGGCCTGACCAAGGCCTTGGGCGTCAGCCTGCGCATCGGCGCCTTCGTCTCCGTGGTCAGCACCATCCTCGGCGTGCTCGCGGCCAAGGCGGTGACCCGCTACTACCTGCCGGGCCGTGCGGCGGTCACCTTCGTGATCATGCTGCCGCTGGTGATCCCCACCATCGTCTTCGCGATCGGCCTTCTGATCATCCTCGCCAAGATCATGGGGCTGCAGCCCTCGACCTGGAGCATCATCGCGGGCCATATCCTGCTTTGCGTGCCCTTCTCGATGGCGGTGCTGATCTCGCGCCTCCAGGGGTTCGACAAGAACCTGGAGGAGGCGTCGCTCGATCTCGGCGAGAATGCCTGGCAGACCTTCTGGCGGGTGACCTTCCCGCTGGCCATGCCCGGCATCGTCGCCAGCTTCCTGCTCTGCTTCACGACTTCGTTCGACGAATACCTCATGGCGGCGTTCCTCTCGGGCAACGAGACGACGCTGCCGGTCTATATCTACAGCCAACTCCGTTTCCCGCAGAAGCTCCCCGGTACACTGGCGCTGGGCAGCTGCATTCTCGTCGTGTCCTTCGTGATCGTCACCTTCGCGGAGTGGATGCGGCGGCGCGGTGTCAACCCCGACCAGAATCTGGGCATCTGAAATCATGGCGGCAGACGATTCCTTCATCTCCATCAAGCGCGTCTCGAAGCATTTCGGCGCGGTCCGCGCGGTCGACGACATCTCCTTCGATATCCGGCGCGGCGAGTTCTTCTCGCTCCTGGGGCCGTCGGGCTGCGGCAAGACCACGCTCTTGCGCATGCTGGCCGGCTTCGAGGTGCCGACATCGGGCGAGATCTTCATCGACGGCCAGCCGATGGCGGTGGTGCCGCCGCATCTGCGGCCCACCAATATGGTGTTTCAGAACTACGCGATCTTCCCGCACCTCAATGTGCGCCAGAACATCGCCTACGGCCTGCGCAAGAAGAACCTGACCAAGCAGCAGATCGACCAGCGGGTCGAGGAAGCGCTGGGCATGATCAAGCTGCCGGGCTACGGCGGCCGCCGGGCCGACCAGCTCTCGGGCGGCCAGCGCCAGCGTATCGCGCTGGCGCGCGCGCTCGTCTGCCAGCCCAAGGTGCTGCTGCTCGACGAGCCGCTGGGCGCCCTCGACAAGAAGCTGCGCGAGGAGATGCAGCTCGAGCTGCGCCAGCTGCAGCGCTCGGTCGGCATCACCTTCGTGTTCGTGACCCACGACCAGGAGGAAGCCTTGACCATGTCGGACCGCATCGCGGTCATGGCGCGCGGCAAGGTGCTGCAGATCGACGGTTCGTCCCGGCTCTATGAGCACCCGAACTGCCGCGAGGTCGCGGACTTCATCGGCAACATGAACTTCATCGACGGCACGGTCGCCGGCACCGAGGGCGGCAACGCGGTGATCGACGCGGGCCCCTTGGGCAAGCTGCGGGTTCCCGTGGGGCAGGCGCGCATCAGCAACGGCCCCGCCACCCTGGCCATCCGCCCGGAAAAGCTGCGCATCGAGGCCGCGCGGCCCAATGGCGGCACGAACGCCATCGCGGGACGGCTCAACGCCCAGGCCTATCTCGGCGACCGCAGCCATTTCTATGTCGAGGTGCCGGGGTTGCAGCGCCGCCTCGCCGTCGCGGCCCAGAACGTTGCCCGCAATTCCGAGAGCGGCGACGGCCAGGCGCGCGACGTCTGGGTGAGCTGGCCGGTCGAATCCGGGGTCCTGCTGCCCGCCGATTGATCCCGCCGGCGCGGCGCGCGCGGGGAAAACGGCATGAGCGTCACGATCTATCACAATCCGCGCTGCGGCAAGTCGCGGGACACGCTGGCCCTGCTGCGCGGGCGCGGCATCGAGCCCGCGATCGTGGAATATCTCTCGACCCCGCCCGACGCCAAGCGGCTCAAGCAGCTCCTGAAGCTTCTGGGGCTCGGCCCCCGCGAGCTGATGCGCAAGGGCGAGGCGGCCTATAAGGAAAAGAAGCTCGCCGACCCGAAGCTCGACGACGCGGCTCTTATCGCCGCCATGGTCGCCAACCCGATCCTGATCGAGCGGCCCATTGTGGTCGTGAAGGACGCCAAGGGCGAACGGGCCGCCCTGGGGCGGCCGCCGGAGAACGTCCTCAAGATCCTCTGACGGCAGCGGGGCAGGGGTCCGGCCGCTTCAGCCTGCGCCGCCGATGGGCTCGCCGCATTCCATCGCGAGCTCGATCTGGAGGCTTCGGAGATCGCGGAAGATCGAGGCGGCGGCCAGCACGCGGCCGGCGCGCTTGAAGAGGAACATGCAGTCCCGGGCCGCGATATCGCCC
Organism: Hypericibacter adhaerens; assembly: GCF_008728835.1. Classification (GTDB taxonomy): domain Bacteria; phylum Pseudomonadota; class Alphaproteobacteria; order Dongiales; family Dongiaceae; genus Hypericibacter; species Hypericibacter adhaerens. The sequence goes on along the minus strand of NZ_CP042582.1, from coordinate 2,659,894 downwards.
TCCACGAGCAGCTCGTCCCACGTCTCGGCACGGCCGACATAGTTGATCGAGACGTCGTAATGCTGGCTCCAGAAGAAGGGGACGGCGGCGTATCGCTCGCGGTGGCCCAGCATGTTGAGGGCCGCGGTCTGGCCCTGGCGCAGGGCGACGACCCAGTGCTCGACGCGGATCATCTCGCCGCTATGCGGGTCCGGCCAGCGGGCGATGTCGCCGGCGGCATAGATGTCGGGGGCGCTCGTCTCGAGATAGGGGTTGACGGTGACGCCACGATCGGTTGCCAGCCCGGCCTTCTCGGCCAGGGTCAGCCGCGGGCGCACGCCGACACCGGCAACCACGAGATCGGTCTCGAGCCTGCCGCCGCTTTTCAAGGTGACGCCGCCGCGCTCGATCGCGGTGACCGTGTCCTGGAGGTGGAAGACGACGCCATGCTCCTCATGCAGCGCGCGGATGAAGTCGCCCATCTGCGGTCCCAGGATCCGCTCCATGGGCCGCGGCTCGGGCGCCACCACATGGACGGCCAGCCCGCGCGTCCGCAATGACGCGGCGACCTCGAGCCCGATGAAGCTCGCCCCGATGACGACCGCCTGGCGCGCCGTCTTGGCGGCCTCGATGATGGCGCGGGAATCGGCCAGCGAGCGCAGCGCATGCACATGCGGCAGGTCGGCGCCAGGAATCGGCAGCCGCACCGGATCGGCGCCGGTCGCCAGCAGGAGCTTGTCATAGGGAATCCGCTCGCCGCCCTCGGTGACGATCTCGTGCTTGCCCGGCTCGATCGAGGCGACATTGGTGTTCAGCCGGAGCTCGATCTTGCTCTCGGCGTAGAAGCCGTCGGGGCGCAACGGCACCCATTCCTCGGGCGCGTTGCCGCTGAGATAATCCTTGGACAGGTTCGGCCGGTCGACCGGTGCCGCGCTGTCGCCGCTCACCATGACGATGCCGCCGCCATAGCCCCGCCGCCGCAGCATCTCGGCGGCGGCAAACCCGGCGGCACCGCCGCCGACGATGACGATCCGCTTCGGCAGCTTGCCGGACGGCGCGGATGGCGCCGGGGCTTCGCGCTGTCCCCGGACGAAGACCCTGTCGCCTTGCCGCTCGACCGACCAGCAGGGAAGGGGGCTCAGCGCGGGCGCCCGCAGCGCCTCGCCGGTGCGCAGGTCGAAGCAGGCATGGTGCCAGGGGCAGCGTACGGTGCCTTCGACCAGGAGCCCTTCGGCGAGCGGGCCTTGGTAATGCGTGCAGCGGGCGCCGACCGCGAAGATCTCGGCGCCCTGCCGGACGAGCAGAACCTCCTGGTCGCCGACGCGGCCGACCAGCTTGCCGTCGGCCAGGTCGGCGATGGGAATGCCTTGAGTGAGGTCGGGGCCGCTGGGGGTGGCTTGATCCTGCGCCATGGGACTCTCCTCCCGTGGATGACGACGGTCCCCCTCGAAGCGCCCCCGACAGGTACCATAGCATCCCGGTGAGACAAGGAGGAGACAGGCACCCAGCGTTATTCTTAAGGCCGAAGGCAAGCGGGCCTGGGGCCAAAGCAAAACGGGCGGCCCTGAGGCCGCCCGTCGGAACCAAGCCGGAAGCGTCGGGGTCTTAGGCGGTGATGCCGGTCATCGCCGGCGCCGCCTTGGCCTTCTGCGCCTTGCCGAGCTCCTCGATCGTGAGGTCCACGCAATACTCGAAGGTGTCGAGCGTCTCATCGAGGCAGGCCTTGTCATGCGCCGTGGAGATGAACCAGGGCTCGCGCGAATCCGGCTCGCACATCACGCCGCGCGGGATCAGATGATGGGCCAGCGTGTCGTAGAAGGTGTAGTCGCTGGTCTTCCAATCGCGGTAGTTCGAGGGCGGCGTCTCGCGGAAGAAGAGGCCGCTCATGCTGGGGTGGCCGGTGAAGCTGTGCGGGATGCCGCGCGCCGAGAGGATCTTGTGCATGCCCTCCTGCATCGCCGTGCCGTAGGCGGCGATGTCGTCGAGCGCGCTGGTGTCGCGCAGGATGGTCAGCGTCTTCTCGGCCGCCGCCAGCGACATGGCCTGGGCGGTGTAGGTGCCGCCATGGGCGACGCCGCGGCCGTAGTTGCGCATGATGTCCTCGCGCCCGCCGATGCAGGCGATCGGGTAGCCGTTGCCCACGGCCTTCGCCATGGTGCAGATATCGGCCTTCACGCCGTAGAGCTCCTGGGCGCCGCCACGGCGGACGCGGAAGCCGGTCTTCACCTCGTCCACGATCATCAGCACGCCGTACTTCGTGCAGAGCTCGCGCACGGCCTTGATGAATTCGGGCTTGGAGGGAATGCCGCAGCAATTGCCGAGGATCGGCTCGATCAGCACGGCGGCGATGGTGTGGCCGTGCTTCTTCAGCACGTCCTCGAGGCGCTGCGCGTCGTTATAGGGGACCTGCCAGAAGAGGCTGCGCACCGCGGCGGGGATGCCCTTGCCGTAGGAGACGATGTCGGGCTCGCGGCCCTCCTGGATGGTGTCGGTGTCGAGGGTCCACATGGTGGAATCGAAGAGCCCGTGATAGGAGCCCTCGAAGGTCACATAATGGTCCTTGCCGGTGGCGCCGCGGGCGAGCCGCAGGGCGGCCATCACGGCCTCGGTGCCCGAGTTGGAGAAGCGCACCAGCTCGGCCGCCGGGACCATCTCGCTGATCATGCTGGCGACTGTGTATTCCCGCTCCGTGCCGAGCGCGAACACGGTGCCGACCTGCTGGCCCTCGCGGGCCGCCGCATCGACCTCCGGGTGGCAGTGGCCGAGGATGGCCGGGCCGTAGCCCAGGCGGTAATCGACATAGACATTGCCGTCGAGGTCGGTGACCCGAGCGCCGCGCCCATGCTTCACATAGACCGTGTTATTGTCGCCCCAGTAACGGAAATTCGAGCTGACGCCCAACGGCATCTTCTGGACCGCCTTGCGGAAATGGGCGTTCGACTTGTCGAGGCGATAGGGGTCGCGCTTGCTGTTGCTGGTGGGGGCGCCGGCCTTGGTCATGATGTGCTCCGATCGAGTATGGTCAGTCATTAAATGCGTATATAGTGAAGCTAGCAAACCGGCTCGCGAGCTGTCCAGACGACTGAATGGCCATATAATCGCCGGGTTTTATATAATTATATAAATCATATAGTTAAATGAAATTTCCTAATTCTTAACGGTAAGAATTAACAGTAAGAGGCGAAATGGCTCGGCTCAATCCGGTAAAAGAAACGCGGCAGCTTCAGCTGATCGAGGCGACCATCGCCACGATCGGGCGGCGCGGCTATGCCGCGACCACGCTGAGCCATGTGGCGAGTGCCGCGGGCATGTCGCCGGGCATCGTGAACTTCTACTTCCGGACCAAGGAGCAACTGCTCTCGGCGACGCTGGAATTCATCGCCGGCGAATATGAGACCTCGTGGCGGACCCAACTGGCCGCCGCCGGCGATGCGCCGGCCGCCCAGCTCGAGGCCATGATCGAGGCCGATTTCAGCGCGGGCATCTTCACCCGCGAGAAGATGACGGTCTGGTACGCCTTCTGGGCCGAGGCGCCCAACCAGCCGCTCTACGAGACGCTCGTCTCGGAGCTGGAGCAGCGCTACTGGAACGAGACCCGCGGCATCGTCGCCCGCCTCATCGCCGAGGGCGGCTATAAGGGCCTCGATCCCGATCAGGTCGCCCACGGCCTCAACGCCATGATCGACGGGCTCTGGTTCGATCTCCTGATCGACCCCAACTCGGTGACGCCGGAGCAGGGGAAGGCGATCTGCCGCCTCTATCTCTCCGGCATCTTCCCGAAGCATTTCGGCCATTACGCCGCGGGCGGCGCACCCGCGGGCGCGGTGCCGGTCGAAGCCGCGCCCGCGCCTGATCGCCACGCCGAGGAAGCGGCGGAGGGGCCGGAAGCCTTCGGCCGCGCCGCCCACCGCAAGCGCCTCGCGGCTGCCTTGCGCCGCCGCCTGCAGCCCCAGGGCCGGCTCACGATCAAGGAGCTGGCCGGCGGCATCGGCGTCACCACGGACACCGTGCAGAATTGGTTGAACGAGAGCACCGAGCCTTCCTCCTGGCTGCTGGGCCGCCTGCTGGCGATGCTCGATCCGTCCTTCTTCGTCGAGGCCTTCGGCCCCACGGTCGATGCGATGCGCCGGCGCTTCGAGGGGCGCCTGGCGGCCGAGCGCGAAGCGGCGGAGCGCGACCGCGCCGTGCTGAACGAGATCGATCCGCGCCCCGCCAACAGCGACATGCCCGCGAGCGAACCGGCGCGGCCGGCCGACCGCAGCCAGGACGATCCCGGCGGGACCCGCCAGGCCTGACTCCAAACGCCGCCGACACGGAACCTGGCCATGCCCGGCCGTGGGCTATGGTGGTAAAGTAGTGGGGTTATCCTGGTATAAGCCTCGCAGGATGGATGATCATGCCCGACGGCACGTCGCTCGGTTCCTACCTCAGGGATCGCCGCATCCGGCTCGACCCCGTGGCCCTGGGCTTTTCCGCCAGCCGCCGGCGCACGCCGGGCCTGCGTCGGGAGGAAGTGGCGCAGCGCGCCAATATCAGCGCGACTTGGTACACCTGGCTGGAGCAGGGGCGCGGCGGCGCTCCCTCGGCGCATGTTCTGGACCGGATCGCGAATGCGCTGATGCTGACCGATGTCGAGCGGGAACATGTCTTCATTCTCGGGCTCGGCCGTTCGCCCGAGATCCGCTACCAGCCGGTCAGCGGCATCACGCCGCGATTGCAGCGCGTGCTGGATGCGATGGAGGCGAGCCCGGCGATCCTGAGGACGGCGACCTGGGATGTGGTCGCCTGGAACCGCGCCGCGGCCGTCACTCTGACCGACTATGCGACGCTGGCGCCGAAGGACCGCAATGTGCTGCGCCTGATGTTCCTGAACCCGCGGGTGCGGGCGGCGCAGCTCGATTGGGAAAGCGTCGCGCGTTTCGTGGTGGCCGTGTTCAGGGGAGACGCGACACGGGCGGGAGCGGCCGCGACCATGCAAGCCCTGGCCGACGAGCTCTGCCAGGCCAGCCCGGAATTCGCGGCGATGTGGCGTGACAACGATGTCCGCGACTTCGGGGAGGGCGTGAAGCGCCTGCGCCATCCGGCGATCGGCGAGCTGGCGCTGGAATACTCCGCCTTTGCCGTCGATGGCCGGCCGGACCTGGCCATGCTGGTCTATAATCCGGTCGACCCGCGCGACGCGGATCGCATCAAAGCGCTGACCGCCGGCAAGATCCTCAAAACCCAAACCAGCAAAGCCCGTTGAGTTCGATGGTTGAAACCGTGCGAATATAGCCGGGCCAGCGCCCGCCGCCGTCTCCACCTCCCGCCAATCCATCCCCTCATTCGTCATCCCGCACCATGAACAGGCCCGCCCGTCCGCATCGCCTTGCTCCCTTGCTCACGCCGTCATCCGTCGCCTTGATCGGCGCCTCGCCCAAGGCCGGCAGCGTCGGCCGCGGCATGATCCAGACCGTCACCGGCGGCGGCTATGAGGGCCGGCTCCATTTCGTCAACCCGTCCTACGCCGAGATCGACGGGCAACCCTGCCATCCCTCGATCGCGGACGTGCCGGAACGGGTCGACCTCGCGGTGATCGCGGTCGCCAATGCGCGCCTCGAGCAGGCGCTGCAGCAGGCCATCGCCGCCGGCGCCCGGGCCGCGACGATCTTCGCCAGCGCCTATATCGAGGGCGACAGCGAGCCGCCGCTGACCCGCCGTCTCGCCGCCATGGCGCGCGAGGCCGGCATGCCGATCTGCGGCGCCAACGGGATGGGCTTCTACAATTTCGACCACCGCCTGCGGGTCTGCGGCTTCCCGCCGCCGGCCTGGGTCGAGGGCGGCGGCAACAAGACCTTCATCACCCATTCGGGCTCGGCCTTCAGCGCGATGGTGCATCACGACCACCGTTTCGCCTACAACCTCGCCGTCTCGCCGGGCCAGGAGCTGGGCGCCACCTGCGACGAATATCTCGATTTCGCGCTCGAGATGCCGACCACGCGCGTGGTCGGCCTGTTCCTGGAGACCGTCCGCAATGCCGACGGTTTCCTGGCGGCGCTCGAGAAGGCGAAGGCCAAGCGCATCCCCATCGTGGTGCTCAAGGTCGGGCGCACCGCGGAGAGCGCCAAGCTCGCCGTCAGCCATTCCGGTGCGCTGGCCGGCGACTATGCGGCCTACGAGGCCGTGTTCGATCGCCATGGCGTGGTCGCCGTCGAGACCCTGACCGAGCTGGCCAATGCGCTCCTGCTTCTGGGCCATGACCGCCGTCTTCCGGCGGGCGGGCTCGCCACGATCCACGATTCCGGCGGCCTGCGCGAGCTGACCGTGGATCGTGCCGTCATGCGCGGCGTTCCCTTCTCGAAGATCGGCAAGGAGACCACGCAGAAGCTGGCCGCCCGGCTCGACTACGGTCTCGATCCGATCAATCCGCTCGATGCCTGGGGCACCGGCAACGATTACGAGGGCATCTTCGAGGATTGCATGGTCGCCCTCTGCGAGGACCCCGACACGGCGGTGGGCGCGCTCTTCGCCGAGACGCGCGACGCTTATTCGCTGCATGAAGGTTACGGCCGGGTCCTGGCGCGCGCGGCGGGACGGACGGCCAAGCCGATCGTTCTCGTCAACAACATGGCGGTGATCGGCGAAGCCAATCTCGCCTCGCACATGACCAAGGCCGGCTTGCCCGTCCTGATCGATATCGACGCGGCGATGGCGGCCTTCCGCGCGGGCTTCGCCTGGCGCGACGCCGTGCAGCGACCGGCGCCGAAGCCGAACCTGGCGCCCGCCGGATTGCGGGCCAAGTGGGAAGCACGCCTCGGCAAGGAGGGCGCGCTCGACGAGGCCGAGAGCCTGGCGCTGATGGCCGATTATGGCGTGGGCGTGCTCGCCCACCGCATCGCCGAGAGCGATGCCGCGGCAATCGCCGCCGCCAAGGCCATAGGTTTCCCGGTCGCGCTCAAGACCGCGAAGCCGGGCGTCCTGCACAAGTCCGATGTCGGCGGCGTCAAGCTCGGGCTTGCCGACGAGGCGGCGCTCCTGGCGGCCTATCGCGACCTGGCGGCGCGGCTGGGTCCGCGGGTGCTGGTGATGGCGATGGCCGGGAAGGGCGTGGAGCTCTCCTTTGGCGCGATCGTCGATCCGCAATTCGGGCCGCTCGTGCTGGTGGGCGCCGGCGGCGTACTGATCGAGATGATGAAGGACCGGCGCTTCGCGCTGCCCCCGTTCGACGAGGCCGAGGCGCACCGGCTGCTCGATGGCCTCGTCCTGCGGCCTCTGCTCGACGGCAAGCGCGGCCAGAAGCCGGCCGATATCGAGGCGCTGGCGAAAAGCCTCGCGGCCTTCTCCGTGCTGGTGGCCGATCTCAAGGGCCTGATCGCCGAGATCGACATCAACCCGGTCCTGGCCGGGCCTTCGGGCGCCGTGGCGCTCGACGCGCTGGTGGTGCCGGCCGGCCGTCGCTAGGGGCAGGGTTCGAGGAGTGCCGGCTCTTCATCCTTGCCCTTTGCTTCGGGCACGGGATGACAAGTTCCCGAGAAGCAGATCGCCCAGCTGCCGCCCGTTGCCCCCGACCTTGCGAGATGCAAGGAAGGCTGAGGCGGCAGATCCGGGCGATAGCGCCAGTAGCGCCCATCGAACACGGCGTCGGGCGGCGGATCCATACCGGCGCCGGACCCTTCGATCCGGGCCTCGATGATGACGAGGCCTTGCGGCGTGAGCCGCCAGTCTTCCGACCAGGAGGTCTTCTCGACCGAGTGAGTCCAGACGAGCGTGAACGCGGTCGTCGCGAACAAGGTCTGCTTGGCGCCGATGACCAGGCAAAGATTCATGGATGCGTCACCGGGTGGCCGTCGGTTCAGCTCGGTGCCGGTGGCGCCAGTAATGCTGGCCGAGGAACAGTGCCGCCAGGACAAAGCCGAGCTGGTCGGTCCAGGGGATCGCGACCACGAGGCTGAAGGCCGCCACGGTCGCCAGCGCCCGCTCCCAAAGGGTAAGCCGGGTCTTCAGGAAGCCGGTGGCGGCCGCGCCCCAGAGCATGATCGAAAGGCAGGCCTTGATGACGATATAGCCCACCGCCGCCGGATATCCGTACGCGGCGGCGAAAGCGCCGCCATCCTGCAGCATCAGGGCCGGCGCATAGACCGCCATGAACGGCACGACGAATCCGGCGAGCGCGATCCGGACGGCTTCGATCCCGATCTTGAGGCCGGACTCGCGCGCGATGGGCGCGGCCGCGAAGGCGGCCAGCGCCACGGGCGGGGTCAGATCGGCCAGGATGCCGAAATAGAAGACGAACATGTGGCTCACGATCAGCGGCACGCCCAGATGGAGCAGGGCCGGGCCCGCGAGCGACGAGGTGATGATGTAGTTGGGGATGGTCGGGATGCCCATGCCCAGGATCAGGCAGGTGATCATGGTCAGGAACAGCGACAGGAACAGGCTGTGCTGGCCGATCGAGACCACGAACTGGCCGAAGGTGGTGGCGGCGCCGGTCAGCGTCATGGTCCCGACGATGATGCCGACGATGGCGCAGGCGATGCCGACGGGCAGCGCTGTCTTCGCACCGTCGGCCAGCGTATCCCGGCAGGCGGCCAGGGTTTCGCGTCCGCCCTGAAGCACCGCGTTCACGGCCACCAACACCAGCAGCGAGAGACCGATCGCCCAGATCCCGAACTTGAAGAAGGCGGCGGCGGCCAAGCCCAGGGCAATCCAGAAGATCGTCCGGACAAAGGATGCGGGCATGTGGCTCGATATCGGCGCGCCCAGGAGGAGCATTGCCGTCAGCGCCAGCCCGATGGTCCCGGAATAGAGCGGCGTATAGCCGTCGAACAGCAGATAGACGAGCACGGCCAAGGGCAGCACGAGATACCAGCCCTTGCGCAGGGCAGCGCGTGCCGACGGTAGCTGCCCGCGCGGCAACCCCAGCAATCCCTGTCGGCCGGCCTCCAGATGCACCATCCAGAAGGCCGAGCCGAAATAGAGCAGGGCCGGGATGACGGCCGCTTTCACGATCGCGGCATAGGGGACGCCGATCGTTTCCGCCATGATGAAGGCGACGGCGCCCATCACCGGCGGCATGATCTGCCCGCCCATCGAAGCCGTCGCCTCGACGCCGCCAGCGAAGGCGGCGCGGTAACCGAACCGCTTCATCAGCGGAATGGTGAACTGGCCCACCGTGACCACGTTGGCCACGCCCGATCCCGAGATGGTGCCCATCATGCCGGAGGCGACGACCGCGACCTTGGCGGCGCCGCCACGGGTGCTGCCGACCAGACCCAGCGATACGTCGGTGAAGAGGCGGATCATCCCGGTGCGCTCGAGGAAGGCGCCGAACAGGATGAAGAGGAAGATGTAGCTCGAGGAGACATAGATGGGGATGCCGTAGATGCCCTCCGTCCCGAATGCCATCTGGTCGATGATCTGCGAGAAGTCGTAGGGGCGGTGATCCAGGGGCGCCGGGAGGTGCTGGCCGAAAAGGGCATAGGCGAGAAAGACGCCGGATATGATGGGCAGCGCCGGTCCCATCACACGCCAGGCGGCGAAGAACAGGACGACGATGCCCACGGTGCCGACGATCAGATCCATTTCATTGGGGTCGCCGGAGCGCAGCAGCAGGTCCTTGTAGAAGAGCCACTGATAGAGGCCGATCAGGAATCCGAGAATCCCCAGTCCCCAACCAAGCAGACGCGCCAACCGATGGCCAGATGGCTGGGCGAGCAGGGGCAGGCTCAGCAGGAGGAGGAAGCCCACATGAATGGCCCGGACGATCTGGCTCGGGATGTTGAGCAGATGTGCTGCGGTCGCGAGCTGGAAGGCGGAAAAGGCGACGGCGATCCAGAACAGGATGCGGCCCTCGGCGCCCTTGCCGAAAGCCGCGGTCAACGCCCCATGGGACGGCGGCTCCGGCTCCGCAAGGCCGAAGGCGGTGCCGTCGCGACCGGCCTTAGCGGTGTCGCCGGAAGGCGGGGAATCCGTGGCGGTGAAATCGCGATCGGGCGCGGGCATGCGGACCGGTGCCCCGCGTCAGAGCACGCCCTTTTCCTTGTAGTAGCGCTCGGCCCCGGGATGGATCGGAATGGGCATGTCCTTGGCCGCATCGGCGAGCTTGATGTCGCTCGCGGCCTTGTGGGCGGCCACCATCTCGTCGAGATTCTCGAAGAGCTGACGGGTCATCTGATAGGCGAGATCGTCGGAGACGCCGTCGCGTGTCACCAGGAAATTGATGACCGCGGCCGTCGGTACGTCGGCGGTCTGGCCGTCATAGGTGTTGGCCGGAATGACACGCGCGACATAGGGCAGCCCGACCTTCGCGACGATATCGGCTGGAATCGCGACGACCTCGATGGGGATCGAGGCGGCCAGATCGCGGATCGAGGAAACCCCGAGCCCTGCCGACTGGAGCGTGGCGTCGAGCTGGCGGTTCTTGATGAGCTCGACGGATTCCCCGAACGGCAGATACTCGACATGGCCCAGATCGTCATAGGTGATGCCGGCGGCGCCGAGGATCGCCCGCGCATTCAGCTCGGTGCCGGATTTCGGCGCACCGACCGAAAGGCCTTTCCCCTTGAGGTCCGCCAGCGTCTTGATGCCGGATTCCTTCGAGGCGACGATCTGGATGAAGTTCGGATAGATGGCCGCCAGGCCGCGCAGCTTGTCGAGCTTGGCCTTGAAACCGGCCTCCTCATTTCCGTCCCAAGCGAGCTTGACCGAATCGCCCAGGGCGAAGGCCAGCTCGCCACGGTCGCTCTGAAGCAGATTCAAGTTCTCCACCGAGGCCTTGGTCGCCTGGACCTGGGTGCGGACGCCCGGGATCTTCTCCCCGTAGATCTTCGACAGGGCGACGCCAAGCGGGTAGTAGACCCCGCTGGTTCCGCCGGTCAGGATGTTGACGAACTCGTCCGCGCGAGCCTGTCGGAACGTCATCGCGGCCGCGAAGCCGGCGGCACCGGCGATCAGGGTTCGGCGGGTGATGGAGGTCATCGGCTTCTCCTTACAATGGTGATGGCGGCGGGAGACCGTGCGGGGCGGAAATCCAGGGAACGCGACGGAAGCCGCTGATTATTACCAAGATCGGCCAGGATGAAACCCCCGCAGCCGGAGGCACGTCTCAGACGTTAGTATGAGGCGACGTTCGCGAGGAACCTTGAAAAGCCGGAAGGCGAAAATGGAGGGATGATGCCCGTCCTGGGGTTGCTCACGCTCCTGGTCGCCGCGACCTTTGCCGGTGCCGCCTGCTACATCAACCTGGTCGAGCAGCCGGCGCGACTCCGCCTCGATGACCGCGCCTTGCTCACGCAATGGAAGCCCAGCTACGTTCGCGGCTTCGCGATGCAGGCGAGCCTCGCCGTCATCGGGGGCCTGCTCGGGATCGCGGCCTATGTCGCGTCGGGCTTCTGGGGATGGTTCCTGCCGGCGCTGCTGATGCTCGCCAACTGGCCCTACACCCTGATCGCGATCATGCCGACCAACCGCCGCCTCTATGCGATGGCGCCGGAACAGGCGGGAGCGGAAAGCCGCCGCCTGATCGAGCGCTGGGCGGGCTTGCATGCCGTGCGCAGCATCCTCGGATTGGCCGCGGCCCTCGTTGCCCTTTGGTGTCTCGCCGCCTGACGGCGCCGATCACGCGATCGCGCGGTGCTCGCGCAGCAACGCGACCAGGCGATCGTGGGGCAGAGCCGGGGTGCGATGCCCGTCGCGGCCGATCATGGTCTCGTTGGCGACGAGCGCGTTGACGACCGCTTCCTCGATCGCGTGGGCGGCCGCGGCATAGAACGGATCCATGCGGCCCCACGGCACGAAGCGGAGCGTATCGAACTCTTCCGGGCCGGGACTGCCTTCGGGAAAGCGGCTCTTGAGCGCGCCGCGATTGGCCGTCGAGAAGGCGAGGAAGAGATCGCCGGAGAAATGCGAGCTGGTCGTGCCGGTGCGGGCGAGGCCCATGGCGATGCGCCGGGCCATCGCCTTGCATTGGCCGGGCAATAGCGGGGCGTTGGTAGCGACCATGGCGATGACCGATCCGGCGCCCGCCGGTGCCGCCAGGCGGCGCGATTCCATCGGGTTGTCGTCGGCCAGCGCGCGCCCGACCGGCACGCCCGCCACGGTCAGCTCGTGGCGGCTGCCGAAATTGGCCTGGACGAAAGCGCCCACGATATAGCGATGGGGGCCGTACTCCACGAGGCGGGAAGCGGTGCCGTTTCCGCCCTTGAACGCATAGCAGTTCATGCCTGTTCCGCCGCCGACCGAGCCTTCCTCGATCGGGCCGGCCCGGGCGGCATCGATCGCCAGGATCGCGTGCTCCGGCTTCACATGGGCGCCGTTGATGTCGTTGAGATAGCCGTCCCAGGTTTCGCCCACGACCGGCAGCAGCCAGGCCTCGGCGAGCTTCGGGTGATTCCGCACGGTCCATTCGATGGCGCCCATATGGCAGGCGCCGACGGAATGGGTGTTGGTGATGAGGATCGGCAGGTCGAGCGACCCGGTTTCCTCGATCCAGGCGGTGCCGGTCATCTCGCCATTGCCGTTGAACGAGACCATGCCGGCGGCGCAAGGATCGCCGACGCCATCGCGTCCGCGCGGCAGGATCGCCGTCACGCCGGTGCGTACCGGGCCTTGGCCCACATGCAAGGCGCCTTCGCCCCGGATCAGGGTTTCATAGCCGACGGCCAGGCCCGGCAGATCGGTGATCGCGTTCAAGGGGCCGGGCGTGCCGGCAAAGGGGATGCCGAGCGCTCGCGCGCGCGGCTTTCCGGAGGGGGTCGCCTCCGAGGCGGGTCGGGCGGTCATGGGCGATCCTGGCACTGAGGGTCTGGAATCGATCAGGGACCTGAAAGATGCCGCGCCACCGCGCAAAGAGAAAGGCCCCTTCCGGCGGGTGCCGAAAGGGGCCTGATCCGATCTCGGGGCGACAGGAGCGCCGCCGTCAGGCGACGTCGCGTTCCTCGTCGCTCTCGCTGCGGCTCGCGGGCCGCTTCACGGGGTGGCGCAGGAAGGCCGGCATGTGGTCGCCGAAGGCGAGCACCGGCGCGTCGTCCTCTTCCTCGGCGCGGCGTTCGCTGCGCGAGGCATCCATATGCGAGCCGTCATGGCGGATCGGCTCCGGCTTGGAGCGGCGCTCCTCGCCAGCGGAATGGCGCGGGCGGCGGTTGCGGCCGGCGCGTTCCTCGCGATCCGCCCGCTCCGCACGGGCAGGACGCTCCGTCGGTTCCGCGGCCACGGGCCGTTCCTCGACGACCGCCGGCTCGGCGGCGGCCGGTGCGGCCGCTGCAATCACATTCTCATCCTCGGGCGCCCGCTCGCGACGGCTGCGCTCGCCGCGACCACGACCGCCGCGGCCACCGCGCCGTTCGCTCTCGCCGCGGCCCGTGCCGCGGGCGGGGCGACGCCCACGGCGGCGACCGCCTTCGGCGTCCGGCTCGAACCCGACGGCGTCGAAGCCCTCGATCTCGATGCGCGGGATGGGCTTGCCGATCAGCTTCTCGATCGCCTCGACGAAGCGGCCGTCATAGGGCGACGCGATGGTGAAGGCGCGGCCCTCGCGGCCGGCACGTCCGGTGCGGCCGATGCGATGGATGTAGTCCTCGGCGTGGATCGGCACATCGAAATTGAAGACGTGGCTCAGGCCCTGGATGTCGATGCCGCGCGCGGCAACGTCGGAGCAGACCAGGAGCGTGATCTCGTCGTTCTTGAACTTCTCCAGCGTCTCGGTGCGCTTGGGCTGGGACATGTCGCCATGAAGCTGGCCGGCATTGAAGCCATGCTTCGTCAGCGAGCGATAGAGGATGTCCACGTCCTTCTTGCGGTTGCAGAAGATGAGGGCGTTCTTCACCGGCTCGGCGCGCAGCAGCCGGCGCAGTGCCTCGCGCTTGTCCTCGTCCTGGACGACCACAAGGCCCTGGGTCACGGTCGCCGCCGGCGAGGCGGGCGGAGCGACGGAGATTTCCTTGGGGTTCATCAGGAAGGCGTCGGCGAGGCGCTTGATCTCCGGCGGCATGGTCGCCGAGAAGAAGAGGGTCTGGCGGATCTTCGGCAGCAGCGAGACGATGCGCTCGACATCGGGGATGAAGCCCATGTCCAGCATGCGATCGGCCTCGTCGATGACGAGGATCTTCACGTCGCTCATCAGGATCTTGCCGCGCTCGAACAGGTCGATGAGACGGCCCGGCGTGGCGATCAGCACATCGACGCCGCGATCGAGCTTCTTCTCCTGGTCGGCGAAGGATTCGCCGCCGATCAGCAGCGCCTGGGAGAGCTTGTGATACTTGCCGTAGAGGTCGAAGTTCTCGGCGACCTGCGCGGCCAGCTCGCGCGTCGGCTCGAGGATGAGAGACCGGGGCATCCGCGCGCGGGCTCGGCCGCTCGCGAGGATGTCGATCATCGGCAGGGTGAAGGAGGCCGTCTTGCCGGTGCCGGTCTGGGCGCAACCGAGGACGTCTCGGCCCATCTGCACGATGGGAATGGCCTGCGCCTGGATGGGGGTGGGTTCGCGATAGCCGACTTCGGCAATGGCGCGCAAAACTTCTGGGCTGAGCCCAAGGTCGTCAAAACTCATTAGCTTCCGAAAGCGGGCCTGAACGGGATCTCTGGAATCGGCGAAGGGCCCGAAAGTTCGCCGCAAAGCTGCCGGATAAGTAGGCAATTCCCGCGGAAAGTCAAGCGTTTGCCCCTGACTGCGCGGCTTTGCCCCGGGCCGGCGATGCCGTAACCTGCCGCGGAATTCGCAAAGGAATCCTTGCCTGGAGCCGAATTTACCATGCTGGTGCAACGCGAACGCGCCTGCCTTCTCATCATCGACATGCAGGAACGGCTGCTACCGGCCATGGCCGGTCTCGAACCGCTGTTGCATCAGGCCGGCATCCTGATTCGTGCGGCGAAACGTCTCGACCTGCCGATCCTGGTCTCCGAGCAATACCCGAAAGGGCTGGGTCCCACCGATCCGGCCTTGCGCGGTCTCCTCGGCAACGAGGTCAGCCCGCTGCCCAAGACCCATTTCTCCTGCGCCGACGATCCCGGTCTCAAGGCCGAGCTCCTTGCCTTGGCGGAGCAGGGGCGCGACCAGGCCGTGATCCTGGGTGTGGAGGCCCATGTCTGCGTGCTGCAGACGGCCTTGGGGTTGCCGCAGCTGGGCCTCGCCCCGTTCGTGGTGGCCGACGCGGTCGCTTCCCGCAGGCCCGAGAGCCGGCAGCTAGCGCTCGACCGGATGGCGCGCGACGGGGTCGAGATCGTCACCACCGAGATGATGCTGTTCGAGTGGCTGGGCCAGGCGGGAACGCCTGAATTCAAGGAGTTGTCGGCCCTGATTCGCTGAATTTCGCGCCTTCGGAACATTCATAATGACATAAGGATATTTTTATATCATCATGGCGCTTGCCAATCGGGAGCGCCGCCATGGAACAGCTTCTTGCCCCCTTGCGTGCCGCGGGGGATCCGACCCGACTGCGGCTCCTGGCCGTCCTGGCCCGGGCCGAGCTGACCGTGACCGAGCTCACCCAGGTGCTGGGGCAGAGCCAGCCGCGGCTCAGCCGCCACCTGAAGCTCCTCGTCGCCGCCGGCCTCCTCAACCGCTTCCAGGAGGGGAGCTGGGTGTTCTTCCGGCCGGCCGAGAAGGGGCCCGGCGGCGCCCTGGTCCGCTTCCTTACCGAGCGGCTGCGTTCGGACGATCCGACCCTGGCGCGCGATCTCGAGCGCCTGGCGGTGGTGCGCGAGCAACGCGCCGAGACGGCGGCCGCCTATTTCCGCGGCCGCGCCTCGGAGTGGAACCAGATCCGCGCGCTGCATATTCCCGAGAAGGAGGTCGAAGCGGCGATCCTCGACCTGCTGGGCCCGGAAGTGGAAGGGGATCTCGTCGATCTCGGCACCGGTACGGGCCGCGTGCTGGAGCTCTTGGCGCCGCGCGCGAAGAGCGGCATCGGCGTCGATCTCAGTCGCGAGATGCTCGCGATCGCGCGCCACAGCCTCGACCGGCCGGAGCTCCGCCATGTCCAGGTCCGCCAGGGCGATCTCTACGCGCTGCCGCTCGAGAGCGCCTCGGCCGATCTCGTGACGCTGCATCTGGTCCTGCATTATCTGGACGACCCCGCGGCCGCGTTGCTGGAGGCGGCAAGGCTCTTGCGCCCGAACGGTCGGCTGCTGATCGTCGACTTCGCCCCGCACAATCTCGAGTTCCTGCGCGACGAGCACGCGCACCGCCGCCTGGGCTTCACCCAGGACGAAATCGCCTCCTGGTGCCGCGACGCGGGGCTCAAGCTCGAGGCCTCGCGTTCGCTGCAGCCCAAGCCCGGCAAGGGCGGCGAGCGGCTGACGGTGATGCTCTGGCTCGCCCGGCAGACCGTCGATATCCGATCCCAGGCCGACAGGGCCAACGCGGATCAGGACGGCAGCAGGACCACCGGCCGCAACAGGAAGGAACGGACCCGATGATCGGCGCTCCCACCCACATCTCGGACCGCATCAAGGTCTCGTTCGAGTTCTTCCCGCCCAAGACGCGGGAGAACGAAGGCGCGCTCTGGCACACCATCGAGCGCTTGAGTGCGCTGCAGCCCGATTTCGTCTCGGTGACCTATGGCGCCGGCGGCTCGACCCAGGATCGCACGCTCGCCACCCTGCGCCGCCTGGCGCAGCGCACCGATCTGGCGGTGGCGGGCCACCTGACCTGCGTCGGCAAGACGCGCGCCGAAGTGGACGAGGTGGCGCGCGATTACGCGGCCGCGGGCATCGCGCGCATCGTCGCCTTGCGCGGCGATCCGCCGGTGCAGGATGGCCGCTACCAGCCGCATCCGGACGGCTATCGCGACGCGGCCGACCTGGTTGCGGGCCTGATGAGGATCGAGGATTTCGACATCTCGGTCGCGGCCTATCCCGAGGGCCATCCCGAGAGCGCGTCGCTCGAGGCCGATCTCGACAATCTCAAGCGCAAGCTCGATGCCGGCGCGCGCCGTGCCATCACGCAGTTCTTCTTCGAGCCGGAGACCTATCTGCGCTTCATGGACCGGGCGCGGGCGGCGGGCATCACGGCGCCGATCGTGCCCGGCATTCTCCCGGTCACCAACTTCAAGACCGTGCAGGAATTCGCCCGGCGCTGCGGCGCCTCGATCCCGGGCTGGCTCGCGCGCACCTTCGAGGGACTGGACGAGGATCCGGCGACGCGCGAGCTGATCGCGGCGACGGTCGCGGTCGATCTGTGCCTGAAGCTGCGCGCGCAGGGCGTGACCGATTTCCATATCTACACCCTCAACCGCGCCGAGCTGACCCTCGCGATCTGCCATATGCTGGGCTTGCGGTCGGGTGCCGCCAGACGGCGGCATCGCTGCCAGGGCGAGGAGACCGCCAGCCAGACGGCATCGACCTCGGCTTAGGCCAAGCGTCGAGGTTCGAAGCCGCTTCTCCCCGGGCTCAGGGAACCGGCGGCTCGGGGCTGTTGTCAGGCCGGTCGTCCGGGTTGTTCGGATTGAACAGCGTCGTGCCGACCATGCGCAGGAAGCTCCGAAGACGCGGGTCGTTCGGATCGGTGATGCCGCCGATCCCGCCCTCGAGGGCCGAGACCGGCCGGTCGCCGCTGCAGAAGGCGGCCACGAGCTCGATCCGGCCGTCCTGGGCCGGGCCGCCGCCGCCCGAGATCGAGTTCAAGCAGAGATCCTTCTGGCCCACGATCGGCCCGTTGAAGATCAGCACGACCCGCTGGTCGGGGAAGGGCGGGTTGTCGGGGCCGGGCACGAAGGTGATGGGTGCGCCGAAATTGGCGCCCTTCATGTGGTCGCGCACGATCTGATCGAAGTCGGCCTTGGGCAGCGAGGAAGGATTGCCGCGAATGACGGTCGGCATGAGCGAGCCGGCGGCATGATTCACGTAGAGCATCGTGCCGGAGAGGTATTTCTGCGAGTTGTAGATCACGCCGTTCTGCGCGCAGCCGGCCAGGCCCGCAAAGGCGAGCGCCGCCGTCAACAGGCCCGCCCTCGATCGGCGGGCGATGGAGGGAGGGACGGAGAGGGACGCCATGATGAAACCTCGGACGAGGAAATGCCGCCACCGCCGGGCGGCCTGTTCCTGAGATATGGGTCGGGCCCGGGGGACGGACAAGATTGCCCTATTCAGGCTGAACCAGGCTGCAATTATCCTCCGCGCCGGCGAAGCTGACCAGCCTGATCAGGCCCTGCTCGTCGAGCTCGAGATACATGTCTCGCGTGCCGGTCTCGAAATAGGCCGCGAACATCCCCGAGGTGGCGTTGCTGGCCACGGGCAGGCTGAGACGGGTGAGCGAGCCGAGGCGTTCGCGGCATTCGGACAGGGTCTCGGTCAGGGTCGCCGCCGAGTAGCGCAGCGCCAGCGGCTCGCTCAGCCGTGCATAGAGGCCGATGCCGTCGCCGGCATTGTAGAGCGCCATGATCGTCAGCGACACGTCGCGCAGGCTGCTGCGCGTGACCTCGGCGCGCGCGGCCGCACCCGCCAGGCAGGCGAGGATCATGACGAGGCCGAACAAGCGCTGCCGTCGCGACATGCGATTACCGCGAAGCCACCAGGTTGTGGACCCAATGCGGGTGCAGGCATCGGCTCGCCGAAGCAACGCAACCCGACAAAGGAAACCGGCAAGTTTCCCAGACGCAACTTAACCGGGAAACGCCCTAGACGTCCAGTTCCTGCACCTTGGACGCGTTTTCCTGGATGAATTGGAAGCGCAGCTCGGGCTTGCGGCCCATCAGGCGCTCGATCAGGTCGGCGGTGTCGCGGGCACTCTCGCGGTCCTCGCCATAGCGGTCGGGGACCGCGACGCGCAGCAGCGTGCGCCGGGCCGGATCCATGGTGGTCTCCTTGAGCTGCTGCGCCGGCATCTCGCCCAGGCCCTTGAAGCGGCTGATCTCGACCTTGCCGCGGCCCTTGAAGGCGGTCTCGATCAGCTCGTCCTTGTGCCGGTCGTCGCGCGCGTAGACCGAGGTTCCGCCCTGGGTCAGGCGGTAGAGCGGCGGCTGGGCCAGATAGAGATGGCCCTTCTCGATCAGTCCCGGCATCTCGCGATAGAAGAAGGTCATCAGCAGCGAGGCGATGTGGGCGCCGTCCACGTCGGCATCGGTCATGATGATGATGCGCTCGTAGCGCAGCTTCTTGACATCGAACTTGTCGCGCGTGCCGCAGCCCAGCGCCTGGATCAGGTCGATCAGCTCCTGGTTCTGGGAGAGCTTGTCGGCCGAGGCGCTGGCGACGTTGAGGATCTTGCCGCGCAAGGGGAGGACCGCCTGGGTCTCGCGGCTGCGTGCCTGCTTGGCCGAGCCGCCGGCGGAATCGCCCTCGACCAGGAAGAGTTCGGTGCCGTCGGCCGCGTCGCGGCTGCAGTCGGTGAGCTTGCCGGGCAGCCTGAGCTTGCGGGTCGCGGTCTTGCGGCTGAGCTCCTTGTCCTGGCGCTTGCGCAACCGTTCCTCGGCGCGCTCCACCATGTAGTCGAGGAGATCGCGTGCGCGGTTCGGGTCGTCCGACAGCCAATGGTCGAAATGGTCCTTGAGCGAGGCGTCGACCAGCTTCTGCGCCTCGACCGAGGCCAGCTTCTCCTTGGTCTGGCCCTGGAACTGCGGCTCGCGGATGAAGATCGAGAGCAGCGAGACGGCATTCCCGCAGAGATCCTCGGCCGTGATCTGCGCGGCCTTGCGGTTGCCGACCAGATCGCCATAGGCCTTGAGCGAGCGGGTGAGGCCGGAGCGCATGCCGGCCTCGTGCGTGCCGCCCTCGGGCGTCGGCACCGTGTTGCAGTAGGCGCTGAAATAGGGCTCCTGGTCGACCGGCCAGGCCATGGCCCATTCGACCCGGCCCTGCTGGTCGGGGAACTCGGCGCGGCCGACGAAGGGCGTCGCTGTCACGGTCTGGCGGCCTTCGAGCGTCGAGGCGAGGAAGTCGGCGAGGCCGCCGGGGAAGTGGAAGGTCTCCTCGGCGGGGGTCTTGTCGTCGCCCTTGATGAGGCTCGGATCGCAGCGCCAGAGGATCTCGACGCCGCGGAAGAGATAGGCCTTGGAGCGGGCCATCCGGTAGAGCCGCTCGGGGCGGAAATGCACGCCCGTGCCGAAGATCTTCGGATCGGGATGGAAGGTGACCGTCGTGCCGCGGCGGTTGGAGGTCTCGCCGGTCTTCTTCAGCTTGGTGACCGGGACGCCGCGCTCGTAGCTCTGGGCATAGACCTGCTTGTCGCGCGCGACCTCGACGGTGAGCTTGTCCGAGAGCGCATTGACGACCGAGACGCCGACGCCATGCAGGCCGCCCGAGGTGGTGTAGGCCTTGCCCGAGAACTTGCCGCCCGAATGCAGCATGGTGAGGATCACTTCGAGGGCGGACTTGTTCTTGAACTTCGGATGCGGGTCGATGGGGATCCCGCGGCCATTGTCGGTGATGGTGACGATGTCGCCGGCGCCGAGCTCGACCTGGATCCGGCTCGCATAGCCCGCGACCGCCTCGTCCATCGCGTTGTCGAGCACCTCGGCCGCGAGATGATGGAGCGCGCGCTCGTCCGTGCCGCCGATATACATGCCGGGGCGCTTGCGGACAGGCTCAAGCCCCTCCAGGACCTCGATATCCTTGGCGGTATAGTCGGCCGCCTTGCCGCGCGGCCCGTTCGAGAAGAGATCGTTCATGGCGGCGGATTATAGGAAGGGCGGGGGGCGGCACAAGCAAGATGCTGGGGACAGAACCGGTATCCCCCACTAGATGCTGCGGAATTTGACGATGCGCGCCCTCGACAGCCACGGCCGCGAAAGGCCAGACTGCGGCCCATCATGAGCGAGACTCGCCCCCCCGATTCCCCGGCGGCGTCCGGCCCGAGCGACGGGCTTCCGGAGCGCGATCCGGCGATCCGCACGCTGGCCATGCCGGCGGACGCCAATGCCAATGGCGACATCTTCGGCGGCTGGCTGATGGCCCAGATGGACATCGCCGGCGGGGTCGCGGCGATCCGCCGCGCCCGCGGGCGCGTGGTCACCGTGGCGGTCGACGCGATGGAGTTTCATCGCCCTGTCATGATCGGCGACCTCCTGAGCTGCTACGCGACCATCGTGAGGATCGGCCGGACCTCCATGACGATCGATATCGAAAGCTGGGTGCAGCGCCGCCATTCCGGCAAGGCCGAAAAGGTCACCCAGGCCCGCTTCACCTATGTGGCGATCGACGAGACCGGCCGGCCGCGGCCGGTGCCGCAGGAATAGCGGAAACCCGGGAATAGCCGGCTAGGACATTGTCGGCGCGGGGAATAATGGCCGCCCCTTGCGCTATACCCTTACCCGTTGGTTAAGGGTTCCTCCATACCTCGCGCTCAGACTGCTGCCAGGATCATCGGCACGAACCAGCTTCGTTCCGAAACTGGGCCGAAGGTCGGGAGCGACTTCGCCTTGGTCAAACGTCAGACATTCCGGTTCGCGGTCATCAGCGGATGCATCCTGCTGATCGCGGGCGCCGTGCTCGGCCTCATTCATCGCAGCGCCTCGCTGGAACGGCTCGAGGCGATGGCCGAGCGGCAGAACGTGGCCCTCACGAAGGTCTTCGCCAACGCGGCCTGGGGCGATTTCCGCAGCTATGTCGCCGGGGCCGGCCTCTCCGATCCCGAAGCGCTGCGCAACGCCGCCGAGGTCGAGGCTCTGGGGCAGCGCATCAAGGGGCTGATGCAGGGCTCCTCCATCGCCAAGGTCAAGATCTACGACCGGGACGGTCTCACGGTCTATTCGACCGACCGCAAGGAGATCGGCATCCGCAAGCACAACGAGGGCTTCGAGGAAGCGAAGCGCGGCGGCGTCGCCAACGAGATCGAGCGCAAGGACCAGATGCTGTCCTTCGACGGCGTCGTGACCGATCGCAACGTCGTCTCCACCTATCTCCCTCTCTTCGCGCCGGGCAGCCAGACCGAAGTCGAGGCCGTCATGGAGGTCTATGACGACGTCACCGATCTGGTGACCGCGATCGATCGCGACGAGCTCTTCGCCGCCCTCGTGCTGGGGGTGGTGCAGCTGCTGATCTATCTGGGCCTGGTCCTGATCGTCTATCGCAGCGACCAGGCGGTGCAGCGCGCGCATGAGCGGGAGCTCAAGCTCTCGGCCGCCGCCGCGCGCGCCGAGGCCGCCAGCCAGGCGAAGTCGGAATTCCTGGCCAATATGAGCCACGAGCTGCGCACGCCGCTCAACGCCATCATCGGCTTCGCCGAGGTCATCAAGAACGGGGTGATGGGGCCGGTGCAGCCCCCGGTCTATAAGGGCTATCTCGACGACATCTGGACGGCCGCCACCCATCTCGGCCGGGTCATCAACGACATCCTCGACCTCACCAAGGCCGAGGCGGGGAAGATGCAGGTCGAACGGACCGAGTTCGATGTCGCGGAGGTCCTGGATCGCGTGCGCCGCATCATGCAGGAGCAGGCGATCCGCGCCCGCGTGCAGCTCGAGGTCGAAAGCGCCTCCATCCGCTTCACCAGCGACGAGCGCAAGATCCAGCAGATCCTGCTGAACCTGCTGTCCAACGCGATCAAGTTCACGCCCCCCGAGGGCCGGGTGGTCATGAGCGCCCAGCGCCTGCTAGACCGCGTCGAGATCTCGGTGCGCGACAGCGGCATCGGCATGACGGCGGAAGAGATCCCGATCGCGCTTTCGCCGTTCGGGCAGGTCGACAGCTCCCTCAGCCGGAAATACGAAGGCACCGGCATCGGCCTGCCGCTGTCGCGGCGCCTCGCCCAGATTCTCGGCGGCGACCTGACGATCGAGAGCGAGAAGGCGGCGGGCACCGCCGTCCGCGTCCAGATTCCCGACCGCACCGCGGCCAACAGCCCGGCCGTTTCGGCCGGTGTCGCCGCCGCCTGATCGTCTTCCCGTCCCGCCGCCCAAAGAAAGAGGCCGCCTTCGCGGATCTTGCGAAGGCGGCCCAGGGTAACGGCCTCGACACGCGGCGTTTGTGGCGCCGCACCAGGGAAGGCCGTTAGACGGAGTAGTAGAGCTTGTACTCGAGCGGGTGCGGGGTCATCTCGAAGTCGTGCACCTCTTCCCACCGCAGCTCGAGATAGGCGTTGATGAAGTCGTCGGTGAAGACGTCGCCCTTCTTCAGGAACGCGTTGTCCTTCTGCAGGCTCTCGAGCGCCTCGCGCAGCGAGCCGCAGACGGTGGGGACGTTCTTCAGCTCTTCCGGCGGCAGGTCGTAGAGGTTCTTGTCCATCGGGTCGCCCGGATGGATCTTGTTCACGATGCCGTCGATGCCCGCCATCAGCATGGCCGAGTAGGCGAGGTAGGGATTGGCGCCCGGATCCGGGAACCGCACCTCGACGCGCTTGCCCTTCGGGTTCGCGACGAACGGGATGCGGCAGGAAGCCGAGCGGTTGCGCGAGGAGTAGGCCAGGAGCACCGGCGCCTCGAAACCCGGCACCAGGCGCTTGTAGCTGTTGGTGAGCGGGTTGGTGAAGGCGTTGATGGCCTTGGCGTGCTTGATGATGCCGCCGATGTAGTAGAGCGCGGTCTCCGACAGGTCCGCATAGCCGTTGCCGGCGAACAGCGGCTGGCCGTTCTTCCAGATCGACTGATGGACATGCATGCCCGAGCCGTTGTCGCCCTTCACCGGCTTCGGCATGAAGGTCGCCGTCTTGCCGTAGGAATGCGCGACGTTGTGGACGCAGTATTTGTAGATCTGCATCCCGTCGGCGATCTTGGTCAGCGTGTTGAACTTGATGCCCAGCTCGTGCTGGCTCGGCGCCACCTCGTGGTGATGCTTCTCGACCGCAACGCCCATCTCGGCGATGGTGGAGAGCATCTCGGCGCGCAGGTCGCCGCCGCTGTCGAGCGGCGCCACCGGGAAGTAGCCGCCCTTGATGCCCGGACGGTGACCGTGATTGCCTTCCTCCATCTTGCGCCCGCTGACATAGGGGCCCTCGTCGGAGGAGAACTCGACGAAGGTGCGGTTCATCGAGACTTCGTACCGCATGTCGTCGAACACGAAGAACTCGGCCTCGGGGCCCATGAAGGCGGTGTCGCCGATGCCGGTGCTCTTGAGGTAGGTCTCGGCCGCCTTGGCGATCGAGCGCGGGTCGCGGCCGTAGTTCTGGCCGGTGAGCGGCTCCACGATGTCGCAGAACACGACCAGCGAGGTCTGGGCCGCGAACGGATCCAGCACCGCGGTGTCGCAGTCCGGCATCAGGATCATGTCGGACTCGTTGATGGCCTTCCAGCCGGCGATCGAGGAGCCGTCGAACATCACGCCCTCGGTCAGCATATCCTCGTCGACGGTGACGACCGCCTGAGCGAGGTGATGCCACTTGCCGCGCGGGTCGGTGAAGCGGAAATCGACATATTTGACGTCATGCTCCTTGATCAGCGCGAGGAGCTTTTTCGGATCGGACATGTGTGCGTCTTCCCTGGGTCTGTGGGTTCGTATTGTTTCGTGGGTCTGGATGGTCTGGGTCGGTCAGTGCGTCATCGTCTCGAAAGTCGCTGTCGTGTCGGATGGTTGGATAGGGCCGTCAGATGGCGTCCGCCCCGCGCTCGCCGGTGCGGATGCGGATGACCTCGTCGATGGTCGAGACGAAGATCTTGCCGTCGCCGATGCGCCCCGTGCGAGCCGCCTGCTGGATGGCTTCGACGGCGCGCTCGACGAGCGTGTCTTCGAGCACCACCTCGATCTTCACCTTGGGCAGGAAATCGACCACATACTCCGCGCCGCGATAGAGCTCGGTATGGCCCTTTTGCCGGCCGAAGCCCTTGGCTTCGGTCACGGTAATTCCCTTGATCCCCACTTCATGCAGGGCGTCCTTCACGTCGTCGAGCTTGAAGGGCTTGATGATGGCTTCGATCTTCTTCATGAGTTGCACGTCCTGGGCTTGTGCCGAGCTGCTGGATAGCGGCTCTCGCGCGCCAGATAGCACGGCGTGTGCCAGCCAGCGGGGCATTGGTTTTCTTAGGGTATTTTTAAGACCTTCAAATTCGATGCCTGTTTTTTAGGCATATCGGCTTAGAAATAGGCAGGGATTTGCAGGGCGATTACGCAAGCGTGACAATGGTCATGTCCAGTCTCGAACGTTTCCCCGGAACGGCCTGGCCGCCCACGCTCGATGAGGCGGGGCAGGCACGGGCGCTGGAGGCGCTGGAGGCCGGCGGGATCCTGCTCTTTCCGGACCTCCGCTTCGCCATCGAGCCGTCGGAAGGCCGCTTCTTCGTCGAGGGCTGGTCGGCGGCGGCCAAGAACATCAGCTACGAGGCCGCGCGGCGGTCGCTCGGCGGCACCAAGGCCGAGGGCGAGGACGCGACGGGCCTGACGCGGCTGATGGCACGCTATGCCGAGGCGAGCCGGCGCCTGGTCGAGGCGGCCATTCCGCTCTATCGCGGCCGGATCGAGACGGCACGCACCAGCTTCCGGCCGGTGGAGATCGCGGGTCGGTCGAGCTCGCCGCGCCAGGACGACACCCGGTTGCATGTCGACGCGTTCCCCTCGCGGCCCACGGCGGGCCGGCGCATCCTGCGGGTCTTCAGCAACGTCAATCCTGCGGGCCAGGCGCGGCGCTGGCGCATCGGCGGCCCCTTCGCATCGACCGCACCGCAATTCTACCCGCGCCTGCCGAAGCCGCGGCCCGGCAGCGCCTTGCTCCATGCGTGGCTCGGTCTCACCAAGGGCCGACGGCGCGACTATGACCACTACATGCTGCAGCTTCATGACGCGATGAAGCGCGACGACGGCTATCAGCGCGAGGGCGTGATCGAGGAAATCGACTTCCCGGCGGGCGCGACCTGGATCGTCTTCACGGACCAGCGCCCGCATGCGGCGCTCGCGGGCCGCTATGCGCTGGAGCAGACCTTCCACCTGGATGTCGAGCAAATGAAACACCCCGAGCGAAGCCCGCTCAGGGTGCTGGAGAGTCTTGCGGGGCGCCGTCTGACGTAGAGCGGGCTTCGCTCAGTTTCAACGGATTGCCGGCATAGCCGGCGGTCGGTCGCCGCTCCGGGTGCTGGAAGGTCTCGCCGGCCGTCGGTTGGCTTGAACTCAGGCCGCCTTGCGCTGGGCCAGCCAGTCGCCGAAGCGGCGCATCGCCTCGGCGATGTTCTCCAGGCTGTTCGCATAGGAGACGCGGATATAGCCCTCGCCATGGCTGCCGAAGCTGGTGCCGGCGATGGTGGCGATGCCGGCATCGTTGAGGAGGCCGGTCTCGACCTGCTTCGAGCTCATGCCGAGCTTGCTGACGTTCGGGAACACGTAGAACGCGCCCAGCGCGTCGACGCAGGAGACGCCCGGCAGCTTGTTGAGCGCATCCACCACGAAGCGGCGGCGCTCGTCGAACGCCTTGCACATTTTGGCGACATCGTCCTTGGGGCCGGTGAGCGCGGCGATGCCCGCATACTGCGCCGAGGCGTTGACGCAGGAATGGCAGTTGATGGCGAGCCGCGTGGCGAGCTCGGCGAGCTTGCCCGGCCACACCGCGTAGCCCATGCGCCAGCCGGTCATCGCGTAGGTCTTGGACCAGCCATCGAGCATGATCAGGCGGTCGCGCAGCTGCTCGTAGCGCAGCAGGCTCAGATGCTTGCGGCCTTCATAGAGGATCTCGCTGTAGATCTCGTCCGACATGATCGCGACGTTGGGCCACTTCTCGAGGCCCTTCACCAGCTTCTCGACTTCGGCGTCGGCGGTGACGCCGCCGGTCGGGTTGGCCGGGCTGTTGATGATGATGAGGCGGGTCTTGTCGGTGATGCGCGAGAGCAGATCGTCGGCCGAGAAGCCGAAGCCGTTCTTCTCCAGGAGCGGCAGCGGCACCGCCTTGGCGCCGGTGAAGTTGATCGCGGATTCGTAGATCGGGAAGCCGGGGTTCGGATAGATGATCTCCGCCCCGGGCTCGCCGAACATGAGGATGGCGAAGAACATCGTCACCTTGCCGCCGGGGACGACCACGACCTGGGCGGGGTCGACCGTCACGCCGTGGCGGCGATGGAGATCGGCGGAGACGGCTTCGCGCAGCTGCGGGATGCCGTTGGCCGGGGTATAGCCGTGATGGCCGTCCTTCAGCGCCTTGATCGCGGCCTCGACGATATGGGCCGGCGTCTTGAAGTCGGGCTGGCCGATGCCGAGGTTGATGATGCTCTTGCCCGCGGCGGCGAGCGCGTTGGCGCGGGCCAGCACTTCGAAGGCGGATTCGGTGCCGAGGCGGCTCATGCCCGAGGCGAGTTGCAGCATTGTCCCCTGATCTCCTGATTGGTGGTGGGCGGCGATGTTTGGGCTCCCCGGGGAACCGGTCCCGACCGCGCTTGGCGGGGGAACCCATCTTTCCGGTGGGGAGCCGTTATTGGCTAGCCTAAATCGCGGTACGGCGAGGAGCAGGCTTTTCTGGCCGCGACGTTTTTTCGCTTACCTGCGAGAAGCCGGGGCGGGGTGGGGCATCCGGCGGGCAAAGCGGCATAAGGCGGCGGGCCGGCCGGCTTGACGGCACCGCGGCCACCCTTTACTTAACCGCCGCGGCGGCGGGCGTAGCTCAGTTGGTTAGAGCGCCAGATTGTGGATCTGGATGTCGTGGGTTCAAGTCCCATCGCTCGCCCCAGTTTCTCTCCTTGAACATCGCTGGCGGCCCTCTCGGGCTTGCCGCCAGACGGCTTTCCGGACGAGCGCGGGCCCCGCGACCGCCCGGATGGCGGGAAGCCACGGGGTGCGATGGATCGCGACGCCATCCTGTTCGCCAACGAGGCCTTCTACCGGGCCTTCGCCGATCGCGACACCGCCGCCATGGAGGATCTCTGGGCCAAGGACGCGCCGGTGGTCTGCATCCATCCCGGCTGGGCGCCGCTGACCGATCGCGAGACGGTCCTGGCCAGCTGGCGGGCGATCCTGACCGGCCGGAACGCCCCGGACATAAGCTGCCGCAGCCCCCGCGTGTTTCAGCATGGCGACAGCGCCATCGTCATCTGCTTCGAGGTGATCGGCGCCGGCTTCCTGGTCGCGACCAATTGCTTCATCCGCCAGCGCGGCCGCTGGAAGATGGTGCATCACCAGGCGGGTCCCACGAACCAGGATCCGCCGGCGGAAAGCGACAATGACAACGAGCCCGGCGGGCCGGTGAACTGAACGGGCGCGAATTCCCGCTACCCGGCGCGGCGTTGAGGGTCGCATTGCACATGGTTTCCGGCCCAGGCATCATGCCGCGCATGATTCGCTCATATCCGACACGGGCTTACGGCCTGCGCGCCGCCGGCTTCATCGCGACCCTGCTGCTGGCATTGCTGGTTGCCGCGCCGGCATGGGCGGAAAGCTACGAGGCGGGGCTCGCGGCCTTCGACAAGGGCGACTTCGCCACGGCGGCGAAGGAGTGGCGTCCGCTGGCCGACGGCGGCGATGCCCGGGCCCAGCACGGGATGGGCCTGCTCTACGAGATCGGCGCCGGCGTCGAGAAGCGCGACTATGCCGAAGCCGTGAAATGGTACCAGAAGGCCGCCGATCAGGGGCTGCCCGCGGCCGAGAACAACCTGGCGCTGATGTACGCCCAGGGGCGGGGCGTGCCGCAAAGCATGGAGCAGGCGGCCCGCTACTGGCGCTTCGCGGCCGAGGGCGGCCACCCCATGGCCGAGTACAATCTCGGGCTGATTTACTATCGCGGCGATGGCGGGCTGCAGCAGAGCTACAACGACGCCGCCTGGTGGTTCGGGCAGGCGGCGACCCAGGGCTCGGCCGATGCGCAGTTCGCGCTGGCCGAGATGTATCGTTCGGGCAGAGGCGTGCCGCGGAACTTCGATGAGGCGAAGAAGTGGTACGAGGCCGCCATTCAGGGCGGCAATCCGGCCGCCCAGCAGCGGCTCTCGACCCTGGACAAGGATATCCTCGCCGCCCACACGAAATATGCGCCGGTCTGGCAGCAGGGTTCGTCGGTCGACAAGGAGCGCCAGGCCGAGGCCGACGCCGCCGCCCAGGCGGCCGAACAGGCAGCGATGGCGGCCGCCCAGCAGGCGACGTCCACAAGCACGGCTTCAACGACGACGAGTGCCGAAACTGTGGCGCCCGGGACCTCCACGGCAACCGCGGCGACATCGACGCCGGCATCGCCCCTGACGACCGCGGTCACGGCGACCTCCACGGCGCCCGCCAGCACGACGACCGCGCCGGCCGCCGCCACGAACAGCGCCACGGCGCCGGCCGCTCAGTCCTATGTGCCGAGCGCCAGCGCGACCGACGAAGACCCCTTCAACCCCACGCCCAAGCCGTTCGTTCCCACGCAATCCGCACCGGCAACGACGACGGCGCCCGCCGCGAGCACCGGTGTCACGCTGCCGGCCGCGCCCGGCAGCACCCAGCAGGCGGCGGTGCCGACGACCGACCAGCCCGCTTCCGGGCCGGCGGTGCGCGTCTGGCTGAGCTCGACCCGGACGGAGGCGGAGGCCAAGGCCAAGTGGCAAGGCTTCCAGGCGACCTTCCCCGACCTCTTCGGGCAGCTTCAGCTGCTGATCAAGAAGGTCGATCTCGGCGACGAGTCCGGAATCTGGTATCGCGTGTTCGGCGGGCCGCTATCCAACCGCGACGCCGCGCAGAGCCTCTGCCATGAGCTGATGTCGCGCTCGCCCGGCGACAGCTGCATGGTGGTCGTCAATTGACGAGCGCCCGCGCGCAGGCGGCAGGGCTCGGCGGCCTGAAGGCGCATCTGAAGGCGGGCGGCCGGCTCTTCGGCAGCTTCCTCAATTCCGGCAGCCCCAGCGTGGCCGAGATGATGGCGGCGGCGGGCTATGACTGCCTCATGATCGATGCCGAGCACAGCCCGATCGGCATCGAGACCATGCATGCGATGGCGACGGCAATCCGCTCCGGCGGCGCCTGGACGCTCGTCCGCGTGCCGGCGATGGATCCGGTCTGGATCAAGCGGGCGCTCGATCTCGGCGTCGACGGCATCATGGCGCCGGCGATCAACAGCGCGGCCGAGGCCCGGGCCTTCGTCGCGGCCTGCCGCTATCCGCCCGAGGGGTATCGCGGCGTCGCCGTTCCCGTGATCCGCGCTTCGGCCTACGGCGTCAACGCGGCCGACTATATCCGCGAGGCCAACGAGGCGCTCCTGGTGATCGCCCAGATCGAGACGGCGCGGGGCGTGGCCGAGGCCGAGGCGATCGCGGCCACGCCCGGCATCGATCTCTGCTTCATCGGGCCGCACGATCTGTCGGCGAGCCTGGGCCATATGGGCCAGCCCGACCATCCGGAGGCCAAGGCCGCGATCGCGCAGGTGGAAGGCGCCGTGCGCAAATCGGAATGCTGGCTCGGCACGATCCCGACCGCCTCGCGCGCCGCCGACCGGCTCTTCGCCGAGGGCTATCAACTGGTGCTGGGCAGCGCCGATCTGGCGATCCTGCGCGAGGCCGTCCGCGCCCAGATCGAGCGCGTCAAGCCGTCCTCGCGGTCTTCCTGACAGGCGCTCGCATGACCGGCGCTCCCTTGCCCTTCGATCAAGATGCCGGCCAGGTTCTGAGCAATGACGAGATGCGCGAGGCCGACCGGCTCACGATCGCCGGCGGCATTGCCGGCATCACGCTCATGGAAGCCGCCGGGCGCGCCGTGGCGCGCTTCGTGATGCTGCGCTGGAACCGCCGGCCGGTGCTGGTGCTGTGCGGGCCCGGCAACAACGGCGGGGACGGTTATGTCGCCGCCCGCCATCTCAAGGCGGCCGGCTGGCCGGTGACGCTCGCGGCTCTCGGCACACCGAAGGCAGGCAGCGACGCGGCGCTGGCCGCCGCCGACTGGGACAGCAAGGTTGCCGCCGTCGCGCCGTCGCTGCTCGAGACGCACCCGCTCGTCATCGATGCGTTGTTCGGCGCCGGCCTGGCGCGGGCTCCCGAGGGCCCGGCGCAAGAGATCATCGCGGCGATCAACCGCCTCGACCTCGACTGCGTCGGCGTCGATGTGCCGAGCGGGGTCGATGGCGACAGCGGGCGGGTGCTGGGGGAGGCGCCGCGCTGCCGCGCGACCGTGACCTTCTTCCGCCTCAAGCCGGGCCATCTCCTGTTGCCCGGCCGCGCGCTGGCGGGCGAGATCCACCTGGCCGATATCGGCATCCACCGCGAGGTGCTGGCGCAGATCAAGCCGCGCTGCGCCCGCAACGATCCCGCGCTCTGGCGCGCGCTGCTGCACAGACCCCGGCTCGAGGATCACAAATACAAGCGCGGCCATCTGCTGGTGATCGGCGGCGGCGTCATGACCGGCGCGGGCCGGTTGGCGGCACGGGCGGCGCGGCGCGCGGGTGCCGGCATGGTGACCCTGGTGGCGCCGCCGGCGACATTGCCGATCTATGCGGCCGACCAGCCGGGGCTGATCACCCTGCCGCTGCCCGAGCCCGGCGGCCTGGCCGGGCTGATGGACAGCCGGCGCATCTCGGCCTGCGTGATCGGGCCGGGCGGCGGTGTCGGGGAGGGCACCCGCGATCTGGCGCTGGCGGTGCTTGCCACCGGCCGTCCCTGCGTCCTCGATGCCGATGGGCTCACCAGCTTCGCCGGCAAGGTCGAGACGCTGACAGCAGCACTCCGGGGCCCCCTGATCGTCACGCCCCATGACGGAGAGTTCGCGCGGCTGTTCCCCGACCTGACCGCCGACCAGGGCAAGCTCGCCCGGGCGCGGGCGGCGGCGGCACGCCTGGGCGGGATCGTGCTGTTCAAGGGCGCCGACAGCGTCATCGCCGCCCCGGACGGTCGCGCCGTCATCAACGACAATGCGCCACCGGACCTCGCCAGCGCCGGCACCGGCGACGTGCTGGCCGGGATCTGCGGCACGCTGCTGGCCCAAGGCATGCCGGCCTTCGAGGCCGCCGCCGCCGCCGTCTGGCTTCACGGGGCCGCCGGGGCCGCGGTCGGCCGCGGGTTGATTGCTGAGGATCTGCCTGAAGCGCTGCCCAAAATCCTCGCCAAGCTCGAAGCTTAGGACGCGTTCTTGATGGCGATCCGACCGGCTCCGGCGAGCCCGCGCCTGCGCGGTTACGATCCTCACGACCGCGATGCCTGCGCCCGCATCTTCGTGGCGGCCCAGCGCGTGGCCTTTCCCTGGGAGCCGGCGGATGCTGTCCGCCTTTCGGACTTCGATCGCGCCATCGAGGGCGAACGGCTCTGGGTGGCGGAGCTTCCCGCGCCGGCATCATCGCTGACGCCATGGGCCATTGCCGGCTTCGTCGCGGTCTTCATGCCGGACCGTTTCGTTCACAGCCTCTTCGTGGAGCCGGTCTTTCACGGCCGAGGCGTCGGCAGCGCGTTGCTGGAGCAGGCGTTGCGCGCGACCGCGGGATCCGCCTCGCTCAAATGCGACGAGCGCAACCGGAAGGCCTGTTTCTTCTACGAGCGCCGCGGCTGGCGCGCCTGCGAATGGGGCTGGGCGCCCAGCGGTCCCTGGATCCGGTTTTCGCGCTGAATCCCTAGGATTTGCGCGGGTTCCGGCCGGCGGCGATTTCCTATTGTGGCTGGATTATCTGTGCTATACACCGCGCCCTGCGGTGGCACATTGGGCCGGAACCGCCCCGCCTCCCATCAGCGGGCGTGGCGGAATTGGTAGACGCGCCAGACTTAGGATCTGGTGACGCAAGTCGTGGGGGTTCAAGTCCCTCCGCCCGCACCACTTCAGAGCAACCGGGTCTGAAATCCTTCAGACCATCTGCTCGCGCTGATCCCGGATGGCCCTGCCACCATCCCTTCGGCGTGAGCGACAGCGACGACACGGACAGGGTTCGATGCAGGTTACAGAAACGGCCAACGAAGGCCTCAAGCGCGAGTTCAAGATCGTCATTCCGGCCAAGGACTTCGAGAAGAAGATCGAGAACGAGCTGCAGGAATATGGCCGCCAGGTCCGGCTGCCCGGCTTCCGCCCGGGCAAGGTGCCGATGCCGGTTCTGAAGCAGCGCTTCGGCACCTCCGTGCGCGGCAAGGTGATCCAGGACACCGTCCAGGATGCGAGCTTCCAGGTGCTGAACGAGCGCGGCCTCAAGGCCGCGGGTCAGCCCCGCATCGAGATCACCAAGGGCGCCGAGGGCGAGGATGTGGAGTACAACCTCGCCATCGAGCTCATGCCCGAGATCAAGCCGATGGACTTCAAGGCGATCGAGCTCGAGCGGCTGGCCGCCGAGGTCACCGACAAGGACGTGACCGAGGCGCTCGACCGCTTCGCCGCCGGCCAGAAGCGCAGCCAGCCCGTGGCTTCGCCGCGCCCCGCCCAGAAGGGCGACGTGGTCGTGATCGACTTCGAGGGCAAGATCGACGACGTGCCGTTCCAGGGCGGCAAGGCCGAGGGGCATTATCTGGAGCTCGGCTCCGGCAGCACCATTCCCGGCTTCGAGGACCAGATCATCGGCCATCAGCCGGGCGACAGCTTCACCATCGACGTGACCTTCCCCGAGGCCTACCCGAGCCCGGAAGTGGCCGGCAAGCCCGCCAAGTTCGACATCACCATCAAGGAGTTGCGCGAGCCGCAGCCGGTGGTGGTCGATGACGAGCTGGCCAAGTCGGTGGGGCTGGAATCCCTCGATGCCCTCAAGACGCAGATCAAGGGCCGGCTGGAGCGGGACGCCGGATCGCTGTCGCGCGGCCGGCTCAAGCGCCAGCTCCTCGACAAGCTGGCGGCGGGCCATGAGTTCACCCTGCCGCCGGGCCTGGTCGACACCGAGTTCGATGCGATCTGGCAGCAGATCGTGGCCGACCGCCAGGCGGGCCGCCTCGATCCCGACGATGCCGGCAAGAGCGAGGACGAGCTCAAGAAGGAGTACCGGGAGATCGCCGAGCGCCGGGTGAAGCTGGGCCTGCTCCTTTCGGAAGTGGGACGGCAACACAATATAGAGGTGAGCAACGACGAGATTGGCCGCGCCATCATGGCCGAGGCCAGCCGTTATGCCGGCAACGAGCGCAAGGTGATCGAGTATTACCAGCGCACGCCCGAAGCCTTGGCCCAGATCCGCGCCCCGCTCTACGAAGAGAAGGTCGTGGACTACATCCTGGATCAGGCCAAGGTCTCCGAGCGCAAGGTGCCGCTGGCCGAGGTCACTTTTGACGACCAGCCGGCAAAGAGTTGAGGCAAGCTGTCGGAATGTGCCCCCGAGTCGGGGCTTAGAGGACGAACCCAGATGTACGACCGCGATCCCGTCGAGACCTACACCAACCTGCTCGTGCCCATGGTGGTCGAGCAGACCAACCGGGGCGAGCGCGCCTTCGATATCTACTCGCGCCTGCTCAAGGAACGCATCATCTTCCTCGTCGGCCCCGTGAACGACCAGGTCTCGAGCCTGGTCTGCGCCCAGCTCCTGTTCCTCGAGGCCGAGAACCCGAAGAAGGACATCGCGCTCTATATCAACTCGCCCGGCGGCGTCGTGACCTCGGGGCTCGCGATGTACGACACGATGCAGTACATCCGCTCGGACGTCTCGACCGTCTGCATCGGCATGGCGGCCTCGATGGGCTCGCTGCTGCTCACCGCGGGCGCCAAGGGCAAGCGCTTCTGCCTGCCCAATGCGCGGGTGATGATCCATCAGCCCTCGGGCGGCTATCAGGGCCAGGCCACCGACATCGAAATCCATGCCCGCGAGGTGCTGGCGGTGAAGGCGCGGCTCAACGCCATCTACGCCAAGCATACCGGTCAGCCGCTGGAC
This sequence comes from Hypericibacter adhaerens, assembly GCF_008728835.1. Lineage (GTDB taxonomy): Bacteria > Pseudomonadota > Alphaproteobacteria > Dongiales > Dongiaceae > Hypericibacter > Hypericibacter adhaerens. The sequence goes on along the minus strand of NZ_CP042582.1, from coordinate 2,625,390 downwards.
AAGGTTGAAGAGTCGATGGAGCGGGACAATTTCATGACTCCGGAGAAGGCCAAGGAGTTCGGCCTCATCGATGAAGTCGTCGACAAGCGGCCTTCTTCTGACGAATCAGAGACTTCGGGCGCAAGTGCCTGAAGAGATTAACGAGTTCTTGACCGTACCGGTGCTATCCCAGAACCGTTGCGGCCCAGGCTCGGCGAGTCGGCCTGGCGAGGCCGGAATGCGATGCCGCAACCCCCGGCGCCCATTGAGAATTTGGACGTTGTGTGACGGCGAAGGCTGCGGCTAACATTTCCCAAGGTTGAGTTGGCGTATCGGGATCGAGCGGTTCCTCTATGAACAAATCCAGCGGCAGCGATAGTAAGAGCACGCTTTATTGCTCCTTCTGCGGCAAGAGCCAGCATGAGGTCCGAAAACTCATCGCCGGCCCGACCGTCTTCATCTGCGACGAGTGCGTCGAGCTCTGCATGGACATCATCCGTGAAGAGCACAAGACGACGCTGGTCAAGTCGCGCAACGGCGTGCCGACCCCGCAGGACATCTGCAAGGTGCTGGACGACTATGTGATCGGGCAGGACCACGCCAAGCGCGTGCTGTCGGTCGCGGTCCATAACCACTACAAGCGCCTCTCCAACACCGGCAAGTCGAACGACGTCGAGCTGGCCAAGTCGAACATCCTGCTGGTCGGCCCCACGGGCTGCGGCAAGACGCTGCTCGCCCAGACCCTGGCGCGCATCATCGACGTGCCCTTCACCATGGCGGACGCCACGACCCTCACCGAGGCCGGCTATGTCGGCGAGGACGTGGAGAACATCATCCTCAAGCTGCTGCAGGCCGCCGACTACAATGTCGAGCGCGCGCAGCGCGGCATCGTCTATATCGACGAGGTCGACAAGATCAGCCGCAAGTCGGACAACCCCTCGATCACCCGCGACGTGTCGGGCGAGGGCGTGCAGCAGGCCCTGCTGAAGATCATGGAAGGCACCATCGCCTCGGTGCCCCCGCAGGGCGGGCGCAAGCATCCGCAGCAGGAGTTCCTGCAGGTCGACACCACCAATATCCTCTTCATCTGCGGCGGCGCCTTCGCCGGCCTGGAGAAGATCATCTCGCAGCGCGCGAACAAGGGTGCCTCGATCGGCTTCGGTGCCGACGTGCGCAGCCCCGACGAGCGCCAGACCGGCGAGATCCTGCGCGACGTAGAGCCCGAGGATCTCCTGAAGTTCGGGCTGATCCCCGAGTTCGTCGGCCGTCTGCCCGTGGTGGCGACGCTGGACGATCTCGACGAGTCGGCGCTGATGGACATCCTGACCAAGCCGAAGAACGCGCTGGTGAAGCAGTATCAGCGCCTGTTCGAGATGGAGGATATCCGCCTCGAGTTCACCGAGGATGCGCTCAAGGGCGTGGCCACCCGCGCGATCCAGCGCAAGACCGGTGCGCGCGGCCTGCGCTCGATCCTGGAGAACATCCTGCTCGATCCGATGTTCGAGATGCCGAGCCGCGAAGGCGTCGAGAGCGTGGTCATCGGCCGCGAAGTGGTCGAAGGCAACGCCAAGCCGCTCTACATCTACACGGATCGGCGCGAGGACGTTGGCAGCAGCGCCTGATCCCCGGGCCCGCCACCCTCGCGGGCCGCTTCCCGTCGCATGCGTTTCCGGGTTGCCTGGCATGCCCTCGGGCAAGCCTCGGAAACACCGGCGTCTTTCCGGCACATCCTTGAAGATCGCCGGTTTTTCACCATTTGAAGGGTGAGAATCGGGCTATAGTTTGAGGCTTGGCGGTGTCTTCTCAAGCACCCCGGCCGACGGGTGACCCCCGAAGAGGAATCATGATCGAAACCCAGAACGGCACTCTCTATCCAGTCCTTCCGCTGCGGGACATTGTCGTGTTCCCGCACATGATCGTTCCGCTGTTCGTCGGCCGCGAGAAGTCGGTCCGCGCGCTCGAAGACGTGATGAAGGATGACAAGCAGATCCTGCTCGTCACCCAGAAGAATGCGGCCCAGGACGACCCCACCACCGCCGACATCTACAGCGTCGGCACGCTCGGCACCGTGCTGCAGCTGCTGAAGCTTCCCGACGGCACCGTGAAGGTGCTGGTCGAGGGCGGCAAGCGCGCGCGCATCCTGAAATACACCGAGAACGAAGCCTTCTTCGAGGCTTTCGCCGAGCCGCTCGAGGAAGAGGCCGGCGACACCAAGGAGATCGAGGCGCTGGCCCGCACCGTGGTGTCCCAGTTCGAGCAGTACATCAAGCTCAACAAGAAGGTGCCGCCCGAGGTGCTGGTCTCGATCAACCAGATCGAGGAGCCGGGCAAGCTCGCGGACACGGTCGCCTCGCATCTCTCGCTCAAGATCCCCGAGAAGCAGGACCTGCTGGAGGCCACCTCCGTCGGGCAGCGGCTCGAGCGCGTCTATGGCTTCATGGAGAGCGAGATCGGCGTGCTGCAGGTCGAGAAGCGCATCCGCAGCCGCGTCAAGCGCCAGATGGAGAAGACCCAGCGCGAGTACTATCTGAACGAGCAGCTGAAGGCGATCCAGAAGGAGCTGGGCGAGGGCGAGGACGGCCGCGACGAGCTGGCCGAGCTCGAGGAGAAGATCGCCAAGACCAAGTTCTCCAAGGAAGCGCGCGAGAAGGCCCAGGCGGAGGTCAAGAAGCTCCGCTCCATGAGCCCGATGTCGGCCGAGGCGACGGTGGTGCGCAACTACCTCGACTGGATGCTGTCGATTCCGTGGAAGAAGCCGACCAAGGTCAAGCGCGACATCAAGCTGGCCGAGAAGGTGCTCAACTCGGACCACTACGGTCTCGAGAAGGTCAAGGAGCGCATCCTCGAGTATCTCGCGGTCCAGCAGCGCATGAACAAGATCAAGGGGCCGATCCTCTGCCTGGTCGGGCCTCCGGGCGTGGGCAAGACCTCGCTCGGCAAGTCGATCGCCAAGGCCACGGGCCGGAACTTCGTGCGCATGTCGCTGGGCGGCGTGCGCGACGAGGCCGAGGTCCGCGGTCACCGGCGCACCTATATCGGCTCGATGCCGGGCAAGGTGATCCAGGGCATGAAGAAGGCGAAGTCCTCGAACCCGCTCTTCCTCCTCGACGAGGTGGACAAGCTGGGCGCGGACTGGCGCGGCGATCCCTCCGCGGCGCTGCTCGAGGTCCTCGATCCCGAGCAGAACTCGACCTTCAACGACCACTATCTCGAGGTGGATTACGACCTCTCCGACGTCATGTTCGTGACGACGGCGAACACGCTGCGCATGCCGCAGCCGCTGCTCGACCGCATGGAGGTCATCCGCATCCCCGGCTACACCGAGGACGAGAAGGTGGAGATCGCCAAGCGCCACCTGCTGCCGAAGCAGGTGAAGGAGCACGGCCTGAAGAAGAACGAGTGGGCCATCTCGGATGACGCGCTGCGCGACCTGATCCGCTACTACACCCGCGAGGCGGGCGTGCGTAACCTCGAGCGCGAGCTCGCCAACCTGGCGCGCAAGAGCGTGAAAGAGATTCTGATGAAGAATCTCAAGAAGGTGACGATCTCGCGCCGCAACCTCGCGAAATACGCGGGCGTGCGCCGCTATCGTTACGGCGAGGTCGAGGCCGAGGATCTGGTGGGCATCACCACGGGTCTGGCCTGGACCGAGGTCGGCGGCGAGATCCTGCAGATCGAAGCGGTCACCTTGCCCGGCAAGGGTCGTGTGATCACGACCGGCAAGCTGGGCGACGTGATGAAGGAATCCGTCCAGGCGGCCGAGAGCTACGTGAAGTCGCGGGCGACCGCATTCGGCATCAAGCCGACGCTGTTCGAGAAGAAGGACATCCATGTGCATGTGCCCGAAGGGGCCACGCCGAAGGACGGTCCTTCCGCCGGCATCGCGATGTTCACGTCGATTGTGTCCGTTTTGACAGGAATCCCGGTGCGGCGCGATGTCGCCATGACGGGCGAGATCACCTTGCGCGGCCGCGTGCTTCCGATCGGCGGTCTCAAGGAAAAGCTGCTCGCGGCGCTGCGGGCGGGCACGAAGATCGTGATGATCCCATCGGAAAACGAGAAGGACTTGGCCGACATACCGGACAACGTTAAACGCGAGCTTAAGATCATCCCGGTGTCGAACGCGGATGAGGTTCTGCGCAACGCGTTGACCAAGGAGCCGACGCCGATCGAGTGGACCGAACCCGACGAGGTGCGGAAGTTGCCGACCGAGGATGCGGAAGAAAGCCGCGGCGGCATCGTCACTCACTGACGCGACAATTCGAGGGTTGGCACGGGCGCGCGAGCCATGATAGGAACGCGCGCCCGATGCTTTTGAGGGCGCCCATTTCCTGGGGATATCCACGGTTCTCCAATTGACGGGTTTGCAAACGACGGCCTAGAGTCCACGGCTGTCCCGCACCAATCCGCCGAATTCCCATCCGCGCCAGCAACGGCGCCCAGCCCAACTCAATGCGAAATAAAGGGGGTACTCACGGTGAACAAGAACGACCTCATTGCCGATGTCTCGACCGAGACCGGCTTGTCCAAAGGTGATGCGGCGCGTGCCGTCGATGCCGTCTTCGACGTCATCACCAAGTCGCTGAAGAAGGGCACCGAGGTCCGGCTCGTCGGCTTCGGCACCTTCGTCGTCACGAAGCGCGCCGCGTCCGAAGGACGCAACCCGCGCACGGGCGAGAAGATCGAGATCCCGGCGTCGAAGCAGCCCAAGTTCAAGGCCGGCAAGGCGCTCAAGGACGCGGTCAACTGATCCGACGCGCGACCCACCGGTTTCGCACCGGCCGCCTGCGCGGGACCCGCGCGGCGGCCGGTCGCGTTTCGGGCGCGATTTCGATAGAGTGCCGCCCCATGCCGACCGGCGGCGGGATCGCCGTCGACGAGGCCGGGCAGGGCGATTAGCTCAGTTGGTAGAGCATCTCGTTTACACCGAGAGGGTCGGCGGTTCGAGCCCGTCATCGCCCACCAGTTCCGCCCTCCGCAAAGGCGCCGGCGGATGCCGTCCAAGCGGCTTTAAGACCACATAAATCCGGTTCGGGTTAGGCTTCCTGACGCAGCGGCCGTTTTCCTTGACAGGGGAGGGTCGCGGCTTTACTAGAAGCGGCCCCGAAACGGGGTGCCCTTCGCGGGGGCGTAGCTCAGTTGGTTAGAGCGCCGGCCTGTCACGCCGGAGGCCGCGGGTTCAAGTCCCGTCGCTCCCGCCATTTCATCCCTCCCGATTCCGTCTCCGATCCGACACCGAATCGACCGCATCCGTGCCTTTTGCGCGGGCAAGAATCGCGGCGCTTTGGCACGGGGTTAGAGCATGCCCTTCATCCGCGCTAAGGGCTCTCGCCACCGTTGATTTGTCCTTTCCGCTCAGAGGCCACCGCCTTATATTGGCGGCGCCTTTTGGGGGGAGAGCAGCTGACCCGCCGCGCCGAATCTGGCGCGCGGCGCTGCAGCGGCTCGACTCCCTTCCTGCGATGTCGGAGCGACCACGGGCCCCATGTCCTCGCTGCTAGCGGAATACCTCCCGATCCTCATTTTCCTGGCCATCGCCATCGCGGTCGCCGGCGCCGCCGTCGGGGCCTCCCTGATCGTGGCGCGCCAGAACCCGGATGCCGAGAAGCTGTCGCCCTACGAGTGCGGCTTCGACGCTTTCGACGATGCCCGCCGGCGCTTCGACGTGCGCTTCTACCTCGTGTCGCTGCTCTTCATCATCTTCGACCTGGAAGTCGCCTTCCTGTTCCCCTGGGCGGTATCGCTGGGCGACATCGGCGTCTTCGGGTTCTGGTCGATGGTGGTGTTCCTGGGCGTGCTGACCGTGGGCTTCGCCTACGAATGGAAGAAGGGAGCCTTGGAATGGGATTGATGCAACCGACCGGCCCCTCGCGCGATCAGGTCGTGGCCGCGCTCGGCCAGGAGCTGTCGGACAAGGGCTTCATCGTCACCCAGGTCGACAAGCTGGTGAACTGGGCCCGCACGGGCTCGCTCTGGCCGATGACCTTCGGGCTCGCCTGCTGCGCCGTCGAGATGATGCACGCCTATATGGCGCGCTACGACCTCGACCGCTTCGGCATCGTGCCGCGCGGCAGCCCGCGCCAGTCCGACGTGATGATCGTGGCCGGCACGCTGACCAACAAGATGGCCCCGGCGCTGCGCAAGGTCTACGACCAGATGCCCGAGCCGCGCTGGGTCATCTCCATGGGCTCCTGCGCCAATGGCGGCGGCTACTACCACTATTCCTACGCGGTGGTGCGCGGCTGCGACCGCATCGTCCCGGTCGACATCTATGTGCCGGGCTGCCCGCCGACCGCCGAGGCGCTGGTCTACGGCATCCTGCAGCTGCAGAAGAAGATCAAGCGCACCACCACGATCGCGCGCTGACGGCCGAGCCTCTCCGAGCTTCCTCAACACCCGAGACACAACACCGAGAACCGACCGGCGATGACGCAATCCCCTCAGATCGCGACCGGCACGCTCAAGGACCTTGGCGAGTATGTCGCCGCCGCGATGCCGGCCGAGGTCACGCGCTGGGAGATTAAGAACCGCGAGCTCATCGTCTGGGTGGCGCGGCCTTCGATCGTGAAGGTCCTGACCTATCTGCGCGACGACAGCCATTGCCTCTTCAAGCAGCTCGTCGACGTCTGCGGCGTCGACTATCCGGAGCGCGAGGAGCGTTTCGAGGTCGTCTACAATCTGCTGAGCATCAAGCACAACAACCGGATCCGGGTGAAGGTGGCAACCACCGCCGACGAGCCGGTGCCCTCGGTCGTGAGCGTCTTCAACTCGGCCAACTGGTTCGAGCGCGAGGCCTGGGACCTCTACGGGATCTTCTTCTCCGATCATCCCGACCTGCGCCGCATCCTCACCGACTACGGCTTCGAGGGCCATCCCTTCCGCAAGGACTTCCCGCTGACCGGCTATGTCGAGGTCCGCTACGACGAGGAGCAGAAGCGGGTCGTCTACGACAAGGTCAAGCTGGTCCAGGACTTCCGGGTGTTCGATTTCGAGAGCCCCTGGGAAGGGATCCTGACGCGCCTGCCGGGCGACGAGAAGGCGAACAAGCCGTCATGAGCGAGAATCAGATCAAGCCGCTGACCATGAATTTCGGGCCGCAGCATCCGGCGGCCCACGGCGTGCTGCGCCTGGTCATGGAGATGGACGGCGAGGTGATCGAGCGGCTCGATCCGCATATCGGGCTCCTGCACCGCGGCACCGAGAAGCTGATCGAGTACAAGACCTACGTCCAGGCGATCCCCTATTTCGACCGGCTCGATTACGTCTCGCCGATGTGCCAGGAGCATGCCTTCGTGCTCGGCGTCGAGAAGCTCCTGGGCCTCGAGGTGCCGCTGCGCGGCCAGTATATCCGCGTGCTGTTCGACGAGATCACGCGCATCCTCAACCACCTGCTGAACGTCCCGGCCTATGCCATGGACGTCGGCGCGGTCACGCCCTTCCTCTGGTGCTTCGAGCAGCGCGAGCTCCTGATGGAGTTCTACGAGCGGGTCTCGGGCGCGCGGCTCCACGCCGCCTATTACCGTCCGGGCGGCGTGCATCAGGACCTGCCGGCGGGCCTCCTCGACGACATCATGAAATGGGCCGAGGGCTTCCCGAAGATCCTCGACGATATCGAAGGGCTGCTCACCGAGAACCGCATCTTCAAGCAGCGGCTGGTCGATATCGGCATCATCAGCGCCGCCGAGGCGCTCGACTGGGGCTTCACCGGTCCGATGCTGCGCGGCTCGGGCGTGCCCTGGGACCTGCGCAAGGCGCAGCCCTACATGGTCTACGACCGGATGAAATTCGACGTGCCGATCGGCAAGACCGGCGACTGCTACGACCGCTATCTCGTGCGCATGGAAGAGATGCGCCAGTCCCTGCGCATCGTGAAGCAGTGCTGCCAGGAGATGCCGGGCGGCCCCGCCACCAGCGACGACCGCAAGATCACGCCGCCCAAGCGCGGCGACATGAAGCGCTCGATGGAAGCGCTGATCCATCACTTCAAGCTCTATACCGAGGGCTTCCACGTGCCGCCCGGCGAGACCTACACCGCGGTCGAGGCGCCCAAGGGCGAGTTCGGCGTCTATCTGGTGTCGGACGGCAGCAACAAGCCCTACCGCTGCAAGATTCGCGCGCCGGGCTTCCCGCATCTGGCGGCCATCGACCATGTCAGCCGCGGCTACATGCTGGCGGATTCGGTGGCGATCCTGGGTTCCATGGACATCGTGTTCGGCGAGATCGATCGATGAGTGCCTCTCCGTCTTCCAGTCCCGCGGGGCCGACCAGCTTCGCCTTCACGCCCGAGAACAAGGCGGAAGCCGACAAGATCATCGCGCGCTACCCGGCCGGCCGGCAGCAGAGCGCCGTGATGGGCCTGCTCTGGCTGGCGCAGCGGCAGTCCGGCGGCTGGCTGCCGCGCGCGGCGATGGAGCATGTGGCCCAGGTTCTCGGCATGGCGCCGATCCGGGTCTACGAGGTCGCTTCCTTCTACACGATGTACAACCTCAAACCGGTCGGTCAGAACCATATCCAGCTCTGCCGCACCACGCCCTGCTGGCTGCGCGGCTCGGAAGGCTTGCGCGAGGCTTGCGAGAAGAAGCTCGGCATCGGCCTGGGCGAGGTGACACCCGACGGCAAGTTCTCGCTGATCGAGGTGGAGTGCCTCGGCGCCTGCGTGAACGCGCCGATGGTCCAGATCAACGACGATTTCTACGAGGACCTCGATCCGAAGCGGTTCGAGGCGGTGCTCGATGCGCTGGCGCGGGGCGAGAAGCCGAAGACCGGTTCGCAGAGCGGGCGGCAGGGTTCCGCACCCGATGGCGGGCCGACGACGCTGCTGAACGCCGGCGCAAAGGCGGGGGAGTAGGGCGATGCTGCGCGACGAAGACCGCATCTTCCGCAATCTCTACGGCACCGACGACTGGCGCCTCGCGGGCGCCAGGCGCCGCGGCATCTGGGACAACACCAAGGAGCTGATCGAGCGCGGCCGCGACAAGATCATCGACGAGGTCAAGAAGTCCGACCTGCGCGGGCGCGGCGGCGCCGGCTTCCCGACCGGCCTCAAATGGTCCTTCATGCCCAAGCAGTCGGACGGGCGCCCGGCCTATCTCGTCGTCAATGCCGACGAGTCCGAGCCCGGCACCTGCAAGGATCGCGAGATCCTGCGCTTCGACCCGCATATGCTGATCGAAGGCTGCCTGGTGGCCGGTTTCGCCATGGGCACGGTCGCGACCTACATCTATATCCGCGGCGAGTTCTATAGCGAAGCCATCCATCTCCAGGCCGCGATCGACGAGGCCTATGCGGCGGGGCTCATCGGCAAGAACGCCTGCGGCACCGGCTACAACCACGATGTCTACCTGCATCGCGGTGCCGGCGCCTATATCTGCGGCGAGGAAACGGCTCAGCTCGAAAGCCTCGAGGGCAAGAAGGGCCAGCCGCGCCTGAAGCCGCCTTTCCCGGCGGCGGTCGGGCTCTATGGCTGCCCGACCACGGTCAACAATGTGGAGACCATCGCGGTCGGGCCGACCATCCTGCGACGCGGCGCCGACTGGTGGCTCAAGATCGGCCGCCCCAAGAACACCGGCACCAAGATCTTCTGCATCTCCGGCCATGTGAACAAGCCGTGCAACGTGGAAGAGGAGATGGGCATTCCGCTCAAGGAGCTCATCGAGAAGCATGCCGGCGGCGTGCGCGGCGGCTGGGACAATCTCCTGGCGATCATCCCCGGCGGCTCCTCGGTGCCGCTCCTGCCGAAATCGATCTGCGACACGGTGCTGATGGATTTCGACAGCCTGCGCGAGGTCAAGTCGGGCCTCGGCACGGCGGCCGTGATCGTGATGGACAAATCCACCGACGTGATCGCCGCGATCGCGCGGCTCTCGCACTTTTACATGCATGAGAGCTGCGGCCAGTGCACGCCCTGCCGCGAGGGCACGGGCTGGATGTGGCGCGTCATGGAGCGGATGGTGAAGGGCAACGCCTCGATCGAGGAAATCGCCTCGCTCGAGGACGTGACCAAGCAGATCGAGGGCCACACCATCTGCGCGCTCGGCGATGCCGCGGCCTGGCCGATCCAGGGCCTGATCCGCCATTTCCGCCCGCTGCTCGAGCAGCGCATCAACGACTATCGCGGCCGCACCGCGAAGGCGGCGGAGTAGCCGATGCACGGGATGGGCATGGATGGCATCGGCTGGCTTGTCATGGTGGTGCTCTGGATCATTCCGGCCTGGAAGATCCTCGGCCGCATGGGCATGACGCCAGTTCTGGCGCTGCTTGCCGTCATTCCGTTCCTTGGCTTCCTGATTCTCTTGTTTGTCGTGGCGAACAGCCGGTGGCCCAATTTCGATCGAAGCCAGAAGGTCTGACCGATGGGCGCGCTCAGTATTTGGCATTGGGTCATCGTGCTTCTTCTGCTGATCCCGGCATGGCCAGCCTGGCAGATCGCCAAGCGCGCCGGGTTGAGCGGCGCCTGGGGGCTGCTGATGATCTTCCCGGTGGCGAATCTGATCGCGGTCTGGCTGTTTGCGTTTCTGAGCTGGCCGGTCGACCGGCACAGCGAAATTAGAGCGAACTAGAACCGATGCCGAAACTGACCATAGACGGCCAACAGATCGAGGTGCCGGCGGGCCTGACCGTGCTCCAGGCCTGCGAGCTGGCCGGGGCCGAGATTCCGCGCTTCTGCTATCACGAGCGCCTCTCGGTCGCCGGCAATTGCCGCATGTGCCTGGTCGAGATGGAGAAGTCGCCGAAGCCCATCGCCTCCTGCGCGATGCCGGTGGCCGACGGCATGGTGATCAAGACCAACACGCCCCTGGTCCACAAGGCCCGCAACGGCGTGATGGAGTTCCTGCTGATCAACCATCCGCTCGACTGCCCGATCTGCGACCAGGGCGGGGAATGCGACCTGCAGGATCAGGCCATGGCCTTCGGCTATGACCGCAGCCGCTACCGCGAGGCCAAGCGCGGCGTGGTCGACAAGGATTTCGGGCCGCTGATCAAGACGGCGATGACCCGCTGCATCCAGTGCACGCGCTGCGTGCGCTTCTCGACCGAGATCGCCGGCATCGAGACCATGGGCGCCGCCGGACGCGGCGAGCATATGGAGATCGTCACCTATGTGGGACAGGCGATCAATTCGGAACTCTCGGGCAACCTGATCGATGTCTGCCCGGTGGGAGCGCTGCTCTCCAAGCCCTACGCCTTCAGCGCGCGGCCCTGGGAGCTGGTGAAGACCGAATCGGTCGATGTGCTGGACGCGGTCGGCAGCGCCATCCGCATCGACAGCCGCGGCCGCGAGGTCATGCGCGTGCTGCCCCGCCTCAACGAGGCGGTGAACGAGGAATGGATCTCCGACAAGACCCGCTTCGCCTGCGACGGGCTCAAGCGCCAGCGGCTCGACCGGCCTTATGTCCGGCAGAACGGCAAGCTGGTGCCGGCGAGCTGGGAAGAGGCCTTCGCCGCGGTCGTCCAGCGCCTGAAGGGCGTGCCGGGCGAGCGCGTCGCCGCCATCGCCGGCGATCTCTGCGACCTCGAATCCATGTATGCGCTCAAGGGTCTGATGGGCGCGCTGGGTTCGCCCCACCTGGATTGCCGCCAGGACGGGGCCGCGATCGACCCCTCGGTGCGCGGCGGCTATCTCTTCAATACCGGCATCGTCGGCATCGAGCAGGCGGATCTCTGCCTCCTGATCGGCACCAACCCGCGCTGGGAAGCGCCGCTCATCAATGCGCGGCTGCGCAAGCGCCATCTGATGGGCGGCTTCACCGTCGCGTCGGTCGGGCCGGCCGTCAACCTGACCTACCCGGCCGAGACGCTGGGGGCGGGCCCGGACACGCTGGCGGCGATCGCCGAGGGGCGCCATCCCTTCGCCGAAAAGCTCAAGGCCGCCAAGAAGCCGATGCTGATCCTGGGGCAGGGCGCCATCAGCCGCCCCGACGGCGCCGCCGTCCTGGCGCTCGCCCGCAAGCTTGCGGAGAGCTTCAACCTGGTCCGCGAGGACTGGAACGGCTTCAACATGCTCCATACCGCGGCCGCCCGCGTGGGCGGGCTCGATATCGGCTTCGTGCCGGGAGCGAACGGCCGCAACGTCTGGGGCATCCTCGAAGGTGCCGGCAGCGGCACGATCGATGTCGTCTATCTCCTGGGCGCGGACGAGATCGACACCCGCCGCCTCGGCAAGGCTTTCGTGATCTATCAGGGCCATCACGGCGATGCCGGCGCGCACCGCGCCGACGTGATCCTGCCGGGCGCCGCCTATACCGAGAAGAGCGGCACCTATGTCAACACCGAGGGCCGCGTGCAGCAGGGCCGCCTCGCCACCTTCGCACCCGGCGACGCGCGCGAGGACTGGACCATCCTGCGCGCGCTTTCCGAGCGGCTCGGCAGGAAGCTGCCCTTCGACAGCCTGGACCAGCTGCGCCAGCAGCTCCTGAAGCAGCACCCAGATCTCGCGGCCCTGGAGGAGAAACCCAAGGCGGCCTGGGGCAGCTTCGGCAGGGCCGGCAACCTGGAGGCCGCGCCGTTCCGGCTCCCCATCGACAATTTCTACATGACCGACCCGATCAGCCGTTCCTCGGCCACCATGGCCGAATGCAGCGAGATGTTCCTGGGTCCCAAAGCGAAGACGGGCACCCATGACTGATTTCTTCGTCAACAATCTGGGGCTCGGTCTCTATCTCGGCACCACGGTCGCCCTGGTGCTGCTGATCCTCTTCATCGTGGTGCCCTTGCTGGGAGCGGTTGCCTACCTGACCTATGCCGAGCGCAAGGTGATGGCGGCGATGCAGCTGCGCCGCGGCCCCAACGTGGTCGGGCCCTTCGGTCTGTTCCAGCCGATCGCCGACGGGCTGAAGCTGCTCTTCAAGGAGACCATCATCCCGACCGGCGCCAACCGCGTGGTATTCGTCGCGGCGCCGATGCTGACCTTCATCCTGTCGCTGGTCGCCTGGGCGGTGATTCCTTTCGGCAGCGGCGTGGTGCTCGCCAATATCAATGTCGGCGTGCTTTACCTCTTCGCGATCTCCTCGCTCGGCGTCTACGGCATCGTCATGGCCGGCTGGGCCAGCAACTCGAAATATCCGTTCCTGGGCGCGTTGCGCTCGGCGGCGCAGATGGTCTCCTACGAGGTCTCGATCGGCTTCGTGATCGTGACCGTGCTGCTCTGCGTCGGCTCGCTCAATCTCTCGGCCATCGTCGAGGCCCAGCGGGGTCTCTGGTTCATCATCCCGCTGTTCCCGATGTTCGTGATCTTCTTCATCTCGGCCCTGGCCGAGACCAACCGCGCGCCCTTCGACCTGCCGGAATCGGAATCGGAGCTGGTCGCCGGCTACTTCTCCGAATATTCCTCGATGACCTTCGCGCTCTTCTTCCTCGGGGAATACGCCAACATGATCCTGATGAGCGCTTCGACCACCGTGCTGTTCCTGGGCGGCTGGCTGCCGCCCTTCGACATCGCGCCCTTCAACTGGATCCCGGGTCCGATCTGGTTCTTCCTGAAGATCGCGCTGGTGCTGTTCGGCTTCCTGTGGGTGCGCGCGACCTTCCCGCGCTACCGCTATGACCAGCTCATGCGGCTGGGCTGGAAGGTGTTTCTGCCGTTCACGCTGTTCTGGGTGGTGCTGACCGCCGGCGTCCTGGTGACGTTCGGCTGGCTGCCGCATCACAACTGAGACGAAGGGCGGGGGACCCGCCTGGCCAAGGGTCCTTCCGCCCCCCGATTGAGAGAGGTTCGACCGATGTCCGTCCTGCAACGCGGTGCCAAATCGCTGCTGCTGTCCGAGCTGATCTCGGGCCTGGGGCTGACCTTCCGCTACATGTTCCGGCAGCGGGTGACGATCAACTACCCCTACGAGAAGGGGCCGCTCAGCCCGCGCTTCCGCGGCGAGCATGCCCTGCGCCGCTATCCCAACGGCGAGGAGCGCTGCATCGCCTGCAAGCTCTGCGAGGCGATCTGCCCGGCCCAGGCGATCACCATCGAGGGCGAGCCCCGCGAGGATGGCAGCCGGCGCACCACGCGCTACGACATCGACATGACGAAATGCATCTATTGCGGCCTCTGCCAGGAGGCCTGCCCGGTCGATGCCATCGTCGAGGGCCCGAACTACGAGTTCGCCACCGAGACCCACGAGGAGCTGCTCTACAACAAGGAGAAGCTGCTCGAGAACGGCGACCGCTGGGAGCCCCAGCTTGCCGCCAACATCATCGCCGACGCGCCTTATCGGTGAAGGAGAGCGCGCCGTCATGATCGTTCAAGCCCTGGCCTTCTACCTGTTCGCGGCGATCACGCTCGCTTCCGGCGTGATGGTGATCGCCTCGCGCAACCCGGTCCATTCGGTTCTGTTCCTGATCCTGGCCTTCTTCAACTCGGCCGGGCTCTTCATCCTGATCGGCGCCGAGTTCCTGGCCATGATCCTGGTCGTGGTCTATGTCGGCGCGGTCGCGGTGCTGTTCCTCTTCGTCGTGATGATGCTCGACATCAATTTCGCCGAGCTCCGGAGCGGCTTCGCCGCCTACCTGCCGATCGGCGGCTTCATCGGGTTGATCCTGGTGGTCGAGCTGCTGCTGGTGGTGGGCGGCTGGGCCATCGCGCCCGGCGCGCCGCAGGCCGCGGCCTCGCCCACGCCTACGACCGTGACCAACACCCACGCGCTGGGGCAGGTGCTCTATACCGACTATTTCTTCCTGTTCCAGACGGCGGGCCTGATCCTGCTGGTCGCGATGGTGGGGGCCATCGTCCTCACGCTGCGCCGGCGCGACGTGCGCCGCCAGTCGATCGCGCGCCAGGTCTCGCGCCGTGCCGCCGAAACGCTTGAAGTCAAGGATGTGCCGACGGGGAGCGGCGTCTAAGCCATGCAGATCGGCCTCAGCCACTATCTCACCGTCGCCGCGATCCTGTTCGCGCTCGGCATCTTCGGCATCTTCCTGAACCGGAAGAACGTGATCGTCATCCTGATGTCGGTCGAGCTGATGCTGCTGGCGGTCAATATCAACCTGGTCGCCTTCTCGGTCTTCCTGAACGACCTGGTGGGGCAGGTCTACGCCATGTTCGTCCTGACCGTGGCCGCGGCCGAGGCCGCGATCGGCCTCGCCATCCTGGTGGTCTATTTCCGCAACCGCGGGTCGATCGCCGTCGAAGACATCAACATGATGAAGGGCTGAGCGGCCATGGATGTCGCCATCGTCTTCCTGCCGCTCCTGGCCGCGATCATCGCCGGCTGCTTCGGCCGGCTGATCGGGGATCGCGCCTCGCAGTTCGTGACCACGGGCGCGTTGCTGATCTCGGCCGTCCTCGCCGCGATCGTCTTCGTGGATGTCGCCCTCGACGGCAATGCGCGTACGACCGAGCTCTTCACCTGGTTCAAGTCGGGCGAGTTCACGCTCTCCTGGGCGATCCGCATCGACACGCTGACGGCGGTGATGCTGGTGGTGGTGACCGGCGTCTCCTCGATGGTCCACGTCTATTCGATCGGCTACATGGCCGAGGACAAGTCGATCCCGCGCTTCATGGCCTATCTCAGCCTCTTCACCTTCTTCATGCTGGCGCTGGTGACGGCCGACAACTTCATGCAGCTCTTCTTCGGCTGGGAAGGGGTGGGTCTCAGCTCCTACCTGCTGATCGGCTTCTGGTACGACCGGCCCTCGGCCAATGCCGCCGCCATCAAGGCCTTCCTGGTCAACCGCGTCGGTGATTTCGGCTTCGCGCTCGGCATCATGGGCGTGTTCTTCGTGTTCCGGTCGGTCGACTTCAACACCGTCTTCGGCGCCGCCCCCTCGATGGTCGGCACCACGATCAACTTCCTCGGCATGAAGGTGGACACGCTCACCACCCTCTGCCTGCTGCTGTTCGTGGGCGCCATGGGCAAGTCGGCCCAGCTCGGTCTCCATACCTGGCTGCCGGACGCGATGGAAGGTCCGACCCCGGTCTCGGCCCTGATCCACGCCGCCACCATGGTGACGGCCGGCGTCTTCATGGTCTGCCGCCTGTCGCCGATGTTCGAGCTGGCGCCCACGGCGCTCGCCGTCGTCACCATCGTCGGCGCCTCGACCGCGATCTTCGCCGCGACCGTCGGCCTCTGCCAGAACGACATCAAGCGCGTCATCGCCTATTCGACCTGCAGCCAGCTCGGCTACATGTTCTTCGCCGCCGGCGTCTCGGCCTATGGCGCGGCGATGTTCCACCTCTTCACCCACGCCTTCTTCAAGGCGCTGCTGTTCCTGGGCTCCGGCTCCGTGATCCACGCCATGCATCACGAGCAGGACATGCGCAAGATGGGCGGGATCTGGAAGCTGATCCCGATCACCTACGCGCTGATGTGGATCGGCAGCCTGGCGCTCGCCGGCATCGGCATCCCGGGCCTGTTCGGCTTCGCCGGCTTCTATTCCAAGGACATGATCCTCGAATCCGCCTGGGCCGCGCACAGCCCCGTGGGGCAGTACGCCTTCTGGCTCGGCATCGCCGCGGCGCTGCTCACCGCCTTCTATTCGTGGCGGCTGCTGATCATGACCTTCCATGGCGAGCCCAGGGCCGACCATCACACGATGGAGCATGTTCATGAATCGCCCTGGGTGATGCTGGTGCCGCTCTTCGTGCTGGCGCTGGGCGCCGTCTTCGGCGGCATCCTCTTCTTCGACCTCTTCGTCGGCCACCATATGGGCGAGTTCTGGCGCAATTCCTTGCTGGTGCTCGAAGGCCACAACACGATCGAGGCGGCGCATGAAGGGCCGTCGTGGGTCGGGATCCTGCCGCTGGTCATGGGCCTTATCGGCATCGCCATCGCCTATGTCTTCTACATGCTCGTGCCGGGCCTGCCGGCGGCGCTGGTTCGGCATGTGGGCGCGCTCTACCGCTTCGTCTACAACAAGTGGTATTTCGACGAGCTCTACGACTGGCTGTTCGTGCGGCCCGCGCGCTGGCTGGGCTACGAGTTCTGGAAGCAGGGCGACGGCGCGCTCATCGACGGGCTCGGGCCCGACGGCGTCTCCTCGCTCACCCGCGACCTGGCGCGCAGGGCGGGGCGGCTCCAGACCGGTTATGTCTATCACTATGCGTTCGTGATGCTGATCGGCGTGGTCCTGTTCATCACCTGGTATCTCTTCGTGCAGGCGCGCTAGATCATGTTCAGCGGTCTTCCCATCCTCTCGCTCGTGACGTTCCTGCCGCTGGTGGGGGCGTTCTTCATCCTGCTGGTCCGCGGCGAGCCCGCGGTGGTCGCGCGCAACGCCCGCAACGTGGCGCTGCTGACCTCGCTCGTGACCTTCCTGCTGTCGCTCGAGCTCTGGTTCGGCTTCGACCGCTCGAGCGCCGACTTCCAGTTCGTGGAGAAGGCCGACTGGATCCCGCAGTTCGGCATCGCCTACCACATGGGCGTGGACGGCATCTCGGTGCTGTTCGTGCTGCTCTCGACGCTCCTGACGCCGATCTGCATCCTGGCGAGCTGGGAAGCCATCACCGTACGCGTCAAGGAATACATGATCGCCTTCCTGGCGCTCGAGACGCTGATGGTGGGCATGTTCTGCGCCCTCGATTTCGTCGTGTTCTACATGTTCTTCGAAGGCGTGCTGATCCCCATGTTCCTGATCATCGGGGTCTGGGGCGGCCCGCGGCGCGTCTATGCCGCCTTCAAGTTCTTCCTCTACACGCTGCTCGGCTCGGTGCTGATGCTGCTGGCGATCCTCGCCATCTATTTCGAGCTGCACACCACCGACATCCCGACCGCGCTGGCGCACCAGTTCGCGCCCGGCCTCCAGACCTGGCTCTGGCTCGCCTTCTTCGCCTCCTTCGCGGTCAAGGTGCCGATGTGGCCGGTCCATACCTGGCTGCCCGACGCCCATGTCGAGGCGCCCACGGCGGGCTCGGTCATCCTGGCCGGCGTGCTCCTGAAGATGGGTGCCTACGGCTTCATCCGCTTCTCGGTGCCGATGCTCCCCGACGGCTCGGCCTTCTTCACGCCGCTGATCTATACGCTCTCGATCGTGGCGGTGATCTACACCTCCCTCGTGGCCCTGGCCCAGGAGGACATGAAGAAGCTGATCGCCTATTCCTCGGTCGCCCATATGGGCTTCGTCACGGTCGGCATCTTCACGCTCACGCAGCAGGGCATCGAAGGCGCGCTCTTCCAGATGCTGAGCCACGGCGTGGTCTCGGGCGCGCTCTTCCTCTGCGTCGGCGTGGTCTATGACCGGATGCACAGCCGCGAGATCGCGCGCTATGGCGGGCTGGTGCACCGCATGCCGCTCTATGCGGCGGCCTTCATGCTCTTCATGCTGGCCTCGGTCGGCCTGCCCGGCACCAGCGGCTTCATCGGCGAGTTCCTGGTCATGGTCGGCGCCTTCGAGGCCAACAACTGGGTGGCCTTCCTGATCGCCACCGGCATGATCCTGGGCGCCGCCTACATGCTCTGGCTCTACCGGCGCATCATCTTCGGCAAGCTGGAGAAGCCCGACCTCCAGTCGATCCTCGACCTGAACTGGCGCGAGATCGCGGTGTTTTCGCCGCTGGCGGTGCTGGTGCTCTGGATGGGCATCTATCCGGCCTCGTTCCTGGAATTCATGTCGCCTACGGTCGAGAAGCTGATCGCCCAGCACCAGGCCTCGCTGTCGCAACACCCGGCGCCGGGGCTGGCCGAGATGATCGAAGGCTCCTGGAAGAGCCTCACCCTGGCGCTGGACTGAGGGGAAAGAGACAGGTCATGAATCAATCGCTTTCCCTGGCCCTGCCCGAGATCGTCGTCGCGGCCGCCGGCCTGGTGCTGCTGATGTTGGGCGTCTTCCGCCGCGGCGATTCCACGCGGCTCGTCGCCTGGCTCGTGGTCGCCGTGCTCATCCTCGCCACCGTCCTAGTCTGGGTGGCGCCCACGGCCACCGGCCACGCCTTCGGCGGTCTCTTTGTGACCGATTCCTATGCCGGCTTCGTGAAGGTGCTGGTGCTGCTGGCGGCCGCGGCCGCCATGGTCATGTCGCTGGGCTATATCGAGCGCGAGCAGATGGCGCGCTTCGAGTTCCCGGTGCTGCTGCTGTTCTCGACCCTCGGCATGATGCTGATGATCTCGGCCAACGACCTCATCTCGCTCTATGTCGGTCTCGAGCTGCAGAGCCTGGCGCTCTATGTGGTGGCGGCCTTCCGCCGCGACACGATCCGCTCGACCGAGGCGGGCCTCAAATATTTCGTCCTGGGCGCGCTCAGCTCCGGCATGCTGCTTTATGGCAGCTCGCTGATCTACGGCTTCGCCGGCACCACCAAGTTCGACGGGATCGCCACGCTGCTCGCCGGCCTGAACGGCACGGCCCCCTCGCTGGGCCTCATCGTCGGCCTGGTGTTCCTGATCGCGGGCCTGGCCTTCAAGGTCTCGGCCGTGCCCTTCCATATGTGGACGCCCGACGTCTATGAAGGCTCGCCGACGCCGGTGACCGCCTTCTTCGCCATGGCGCCCAAGGTGGCCGCGATCGGCCTCTTCGGCCGGGTCCTGGTCGGGCCCTTCGGCGGGATGGTCGGCGACTGGCAGCAGATCGTGAGCTTCATCGCCTTCGCCTCCATGGCGTTCGGCGCCGTCGCCGCGATCAACCAGAACAACATCAAGCGCCTGATGGCCTACAGCTCGATCGCCAATGTCGGCTACGCGCTGGTCGGTCTCGCGGCCGGGACGGCCGAGGGCGTCAGCGGCATGCTGATCTACATGGCGCTCTATGTCGTCATGAATGCCGGCACCTTCGCCGTCATCCTGGCGATGCGCCAGCAGGGCCGCATGGTCGAGGGCATCACGGACCTCGCGGGCCTCGGCAAGACGCGGCCGATGATGGCGGCCTCGCTCGCCATCTTCATGTTCTCGCTGGCCGGCATCCCGCCGCTGGCGGGCTTCTTCGGCAAGCTCTTCGTGTTCCGGGCCGCCATCAATGCCGGCCTCTATTGGCTGGCGGTGCTGGGCGTGCTGGCGAGCGTGGTGGGCGCCTTCTATTACCTGCGCATCATCAAGGTCATGTATTTCGACGAGCCGCGCGAAGGCTTCGACAAGCCGATGGAATGGGAGCTCGCGGGCATCCTGACGGTAAGCGCCGTGATCATCCTTCTGTTCTTCATCGTGCCGTCCTCGCTGCTCGTGGGCGCCGACAGCGCGGCGGCGGCCCTGTTCCACGGATGACGCCGGGCGCGCCCGCACTTCCCGATTTCTTCCGCCTCCACGCCCACGCGACCATCGGCAGCACGATGGAGGAATGCCGGCGCCTGGCCGGCGAGGGGGCGCCCGAGGGCAGCCTGGTCTGGGCCGGCGAGCAGACGGCCGGACGCGGCCGGCGGGGGAGGGGCTGGGCCTCGCCGCCGGGCAATCTCTACCTCTCCCTGCTCCTGCGTCCCGGCCTGCCGCCGGCCGACGGGGCCAAGCTGGGCTTCGTGGCGGCCCTGGCCATGGGCGGCGCGCTGGCAGCTCTGCTGCCCGGGGGCGAGGCGCGGGTGCGGCTCAAATGGCCCAACGACCTGCTGATCGACGGCAGCAAGACCGGCGGCATCCTGCTCGAGGGCCAGCCGGGCCTGGACGGGCGGCTGGCCTGGGTCATTCTCGGCATCGGCGTGAACGTGGCGAGCCATCCCGCCGATACCCCCTACCGCGCCACGGCGCTGGCCGCGGAGGGAGGCCCGTCCGACCCCGGCCTGCTGCTGGCTGCTTTTGCCGCCCGGTTCCCGGGATGTTACGACTCCTTCCGCCGCGAGGGGTTCGGCCCGACCCGGGCGGCCTGGATGAGCCGGGCCGCCGGGATCGGCCAGCCGATCGAGGTGCGCCTGGAACAGGAGACCGTTGCGGGGCGTTTCTCGACGCTCGACGAGGAGGGGCGGCTCTGGCTCGATCTCGCCGATGGGAGCCGGCGCAACTTCACCGCGGGCGACGTCTTCTTCCCGGGCCTTGTGAATCAGCGATCCTAGAGGGGCGGTCATGCTGCTCGCCGTCAATGCCAACAACACCAACGTCAAGTTCGCTGTCTATGACGGCGACCGTCTGCGCGGCGACTGGCGGCTCCATACCAGCCCGGCGCGGACCGCCGACGAATATCTGGTCTGGCTCGACCAGCTGATGGGACATGCCGGCCTCCGCACCAAGGACATCGACGGCACCGTGATCGCGACGGTGGTGCCGCCGACGCTCTTCAACCTGCGCCAGCTCTGCGACAAGTATTTCCGCACCGATCCCGTCGTTGTCGGCGATCCGGGGATCGATCTCGGCATCAAGGTGCTGATGGACCGTCCGGAGGAAGTCGGAGCCGACCGGCTCGCCAACGCCGTGGGCGGCCATCTGCTGGTGCCGGACGAATCCCTGATCGTGGTGGATTTCGGAACCGCCACCACCTTCGATGTGATCGCGGAATCGGGCGACTATTGCGGCGGCGTGATCGCGCCGGGCATCAATCTGAGCCTGGAGGCGCTGCACGGCGCCACCGCCAAGCTGCCGCGCATCGCGGTCGAGAAGCCGCCGCGCGTGATCGGCAAGAACACGCTGGGCGCCATGCAGGCCGGCGTCTATTGGGGCTATATCAGCCTGATCGAAGGTGTCGTGGCGCGCATCCGCGAGGAGTGGGGCAAGCCCATGCGCGTCATCGCCACCGGTGGCCTGGCGCCGCTGTTCCACGGCAACACGCCGACGATCGAGCGGCTCGAGCCCGAGATCACCATGCGCGGCCTGGTCGAGATCTACCGTCGCAATAACGGGCGCGGCAACGCCGGCCGCCGATGATCGAGCCACCCGGCGCCGACGAGCTCCTGTTCCTGCCCTTGGGCGGGGCTGGCGAGATCGGCATGAACCTCACCCTCTATGGTCATGCCGGCCAATGGCTCATGGTCGATCTCGGCGTCACCTTCGGCGACGACGCGACGCCGGGGATCGAGGTGATCATGCCCGATCCCAGCTTCATCGAGGACAATCGCGACCGGCTTTCGGGACTGGTCCTTACCCATGCGCATGAAGACCATATCGGCGCCGTGCCCTATCTCTGGCCCGATCTCGGCTGCCCGATCTATGCGACGCCCTTCACGGCGTCGGTCCTGCGCCGCAAGCTGGTGGAGTCCGGGATCGAGGAGGAGGCCGAGATCGTCGAGGTTCCGCTCTCCGGCCGGTTCAAGGTGGGGCCGTTCGATCTCGAATTCATCACGCTGACCCATTCCATCCCCGAGCCCAACGCCGTCGCGATCCGCACGCCCTGCGGCACGGTGCTCCACACCGGCGACTGGAAGCTCGATCCCGACCCGCTGGTGGGCGAGGTCACCGACGAGGCGGCGCTCAAGAAGCTGGGGGCGGAAGGCGTGCTGGCGATGGTGTGCGATTCCACCAACGCGCTCGTGCCGGGCCATTCGGGCTCGGAATCGCTGGTCCGGGCCAACCTGACCGAGATGATGGGGCGGTTCCAGGGGCGGATCGCGGTCGCCTGCTTCGCCTCCAACGTGGCGCGGCTCGAGAGCGTCGCCCGGGCCGCGGCCCATCACGACCGCCATGCGGCGCTGGTCGGCCGCTCGCTCTGGCGCATCAACAAGGCGGCACGCGAGACGGGCTATCTGGCCGACCTGCCCGAATTCGTCAGCGAACACGATGCGGGGTTCCTGCCGCGCGACAAGGTGGTACTGCTCTGCACGGGCAGCCAGGGCGAGCCGCGGTCGGCCCTGGCCCGCATCGCCCGAGGCGAGCATCCGGCGGTCATGCTCGAGGCCGGCGACGCCGTGCTCTTCTCCTCGCGGGTCATTCCCGGCAACGACCGCGCGATCGGCCGGCTGCAGAACGATCTCGCCAAGCTCGGCGTCGAGATCGTGACCGAGCGCGACAATGCCATCCATGTCTCGGGCCACCCGGCCCGCGACGAGCTCATCGCCATGTATCAATGGGTGCGCCCGCAGATCGCCGTGCCGGTCCATGGCGAGTACCGGCATCTCGCGGCCCATGCGCGCCTGGCGGAGGACTGTCAGGTGCCGCAATCCGTGCTCTCGACCAACGGCGACGTGATCCGCCTGGCACCCGGTCCGGCCCGCAAGATCGGGGAGGTGCCTTCCGGCCGGCTGGGCCTCGACGGCAAGGTGCTGATGTCGCTCGACGGCGAGGCCATGCGGCTGCGCCACCGCATGCTCCATAACGGCACCGCGGTCGCGACCCTGGTGCTGGACGAGACCGGGCTCCTGGCCGCCGAGCCCCAGATCGCGATCCAGGGGCTGCTGGAGCCCGACGAGATGGGGGAGGCCCGGGAGGATGCCGCCGATGCCGTGCGCACCGCCCTGGTCAAGCTCCGGCCTGCCGATCGGAAGAGCGATGCGACCGTCAAGGAGGCGGCCCGGCTTGCCATCCGCAAGACCTTGCAGAATCTCCATGGAAAGAAGCCGCTGACCGAGGTTCATCTGGTGCGGCTCTAGGCCTCTTGGAGCCTTGCGAGGCTTCGGGCAGACTCCCAACGGCCTATCAAGACAGGAACCAGAACCCCGTGATCGGACGCCTCAACCATGTGGCGATCGCCGTCCCCGACCTGGAGGCGGCCGCCAAGACCTACCGGGATACGCTGGGCGCGAAGGTGTCGCCGCCCCAGCCCGAGCCCGCGCACGGCGTCACCGTCGTGTTCGTGGAGCTGCCCAACACCAAGATCGAGCTGCTGCACCCGCTGGGCGACGCCTCGCCGATCGCTTCCTTCCTGGAGCGCAACCCCTCGGGCGGCATGCACCATCTGTGCTTCGAGGTGGAGGACATCCTCGCCGCCCGCGACCGGCTCAAGGCGCAGGGCGCGCGGGTGCTGGGCGACGGCAACCCCAAGATCGGCGCCCATGGCAAGCCGGTGCTGTTCCTCCATCCCAAGGATTTCGTCGGCACGCTGATCGAGTTGGAGCAGGTATGAGCCCCGTCACCGGCATCGTCGTCTATCTGATCATCTGGTGGACGGTGCTCTTTGCCGTACTGCCCTGGGGCGTCCATGTGTCGGAGAAGACCGAACCGGGCCATGCCGACAGCGCGCCGGCGCGCCCGCTGCTGGTGAAGAAGGCCATCGTCACCACGCTGATCTCGGCCGTGATCTGGATCGGTTTCTATTTCCTGCAGCGCTCCAACCTGATTTCGTTCCGGGCCGGCTGAGCGAGGCTTTCCATGAGCAGCTATTGCGACGTCGCCCCCGGCCATCCGTTCCACGGCCCCTATCACGAGAGCGAATACGGCTTCCCCAGCAAGGACGAGACCATCCTGTTCGAGCGGCTCGTGCTGGAGATCAATCAGGCCGGCCTGTCCTGGCTGACGATCCTGAAGAAGCGCGAGGCCTTCAAGGCGGCCTATGCGGGCTTCGATGTCGACAGGGTCGCCGCCTTCAAGGCGCGCGACAAGGCGCGGCTGCTCAAGGATGCCGGCATCATCCGCAACCGGCTCAAGATCGAGGCGGCGATCGAGAATGCGCAGCGGATCCAGGCGCTGCGCGAAAGCCACGGCTCCTTCGCCGGGTGGCTCGATGCGCACCATCCGCTGAGCAAGGAAGAATGGGTCAAGCTCTTCAAGAAGACCTTCCGCTTCACCGGCGGCGAGATCGTGGGCGAATTCCTGATGAGCCTGGGCTATCTGCCCGGCGCGCACCGGGACGACTGCCCGGTCCATAAGCGGATCGTGAAGCTCAAGCCGGCCTGGGCGCGCAAGGCCTGAGGCGAAAGCGGGCGTCAGCCGCCGAAGAAGTCGAGATGCCAGGCCATCTCGTCCGGGTTCATCGGCCAGCCCGCGGCGCCCCGGGTCTGCAGCATCTGCTTGGGCGGGATGCCGGCCAGCCGCAGCTGGATCTGGGTCGCGAAGCGCGGGCTCATGCCCGCCTTCCAGGCCAGGGCCACGACGCCCTTGGCGCCGCGAGCCGAGAGGATCTTGCCGACAAGCGCGCTGCCAAGCCCGCTCAACAGCCCCAGCGCCGCGATCGCGAAGGCGCGGTCGCCATTGTCGAGCGCCGCCGCGACGCTCGCCTCGTCGAGCTTGCCCTGCTGCTGGA
Organism: Hypericibacter adhaerens; assembly: GCF_008728835.1. Classification (GTDB taxonomy): domain Bacteria; phylum Pseudomonadota; class Alphaproteobacteria; order Dongiales; family Dongiaceae; genus Hypericibacter; species Hypericibacter adhaerens. Next base: position 2,600,466 of record NZ_CP042582.1, on the reverse strand, counting down.
GCCTCTTCGCGCGGTCCTCGGCGCTTTCCTTCTTCCCCACCGCCGCCGCCACGTCGGGTTCGGCAAGCCGCTGCTGGACCGCGGCCGCCACCGCATCGCGCGCGGCCGGATCGAGGTCCTGGCGCTGGTCGAGGCGCCACAACAACGTCGCCGCCACGAAGACGGCGATGCGGGCGACGATCCGGGCGGGAAGGGCGGGGCGGTCGACCAGGGGCGGATGCCAGCGGGGATGGGCGGGCGCCCGGTCGACCAGCTGATCGAGCGTCTCGTCGCGGATCTGCGCCGAGGGGTTGGCCAGGAGCGCGGTGATCGCCGCCTCGTCGCCGACATCGGCGATCGCATCCGACAGGGCGCTGCCGAGTCCCTCGCGCTGCGCGATCGCCTGCGTTGCGCCCTTGACCGGCGGCGCGGCGATGATCGCCAGGAGATCCTCGTCCGACAGCAGGGGAGAGAAGCGCAGCACCGGCGTGCAGACGCCGATCTCGACATCGCGGGCCAGGGCCTGGATCACGTCCAGCGGCGCGTTGTCGGCGCTCTTCAGGGCCTCGGCGACGATGGCGCGGATGCGGGCGACCTCGTCGCGCGCAAGCACCCGCACCATCTCGACGATGCGGTCCCGGACGCGGGCCTGCGCGTCCGGCCCGAGGTCGGGCAGGAGACGCGCCACCTTCCGCGCCAGATCGGCCCGGACCTGCTCGTCGGGATCCTCGAGCAGCAGCAGGTCGGCCTGGATCGGCGTTCTCGGGTTGGTGGCGATCTCGCGGCGCACGGCGGCGGCGCTGTCGCTCGCCAGGTAATAGAGGATCTCGGGCCGCACCGTCGGCTCGCGCGCCAGCTCGCGCCGCACGGCCGGATCGGCATTGGCCGCGCGGTTCTTCTCCCGCTCATAGGCGGCGGGATCGGGAAGCGCGTCTCGGGCGGGGGCGGCGTTCATGGGCGTCGGCGGGCGCGATCACAGGGCGGGCTGGCGAGCCGGCGGCGTCGCAACAATGGAAACGGGCCGGGCGATTCCTTCGGGAATCGCCGCCCCGGTCTCGATGCAGGGCTCGGCAGCCGCCTTCATGGGTCGCCTGTCGGAAGCTGAAGATGGGGCCACTATCGCCCGCGCGGCTTTAAGGAGCCTTAAGGCCTCGGCCTGCCGTCGGCAGGGATCGGCAGGTATAGTTAATACAATTACTTAGGGCCTGTTTCCCGGATACTGGATGAGCTTGGATTCCGGGCAAAAAAAAGCGAGCTGGTTGCCCGGCTCGCCTTCGGTTCCTGTGCCATCCCTTGCGGCTCGCGCCATTTGGGGCTGGCGCTTCCACCGTCGGGGCGCCTTCGGCGCTCCCTCATCTCCCAGAACCTGGGCCGCGCCGGTGAAACCGGCGGTTCGACCACAATTGAAATATATGGGAGTTTCTCGTTGTCGTCACGCGATTTTCGTCATTCCGAACGCTGCCGCCGGGGCGGGCAACGCCCGGTGCAAGGCGCTCAAAAACCAAGCGGGCCGGCGCCCTTCCGGCACCGGCCCGCGGGGCTCACGCGGCCTCAGATCAGCGCGAACTTCAAGATGAAGGCAATCGCCAGGATTGCGACCGCCGGATGGATCTCGCGCCAGCGGCCCGCCACCAGCTTGATCGCCGCATAGGTGATGAAGCCCAAGGCGATGCCGTTCGCGATCGAGAAGGTCAGCGGCATGGCGATCGCGGTCACCACCGCGGGCGCATACTCGGTGACATCCTCCCAATCCACCTCCGTCAGGCCGCGGGTCATGATGCAGGCGACGAAGATCAGCGCCGGCGCCGTGGCATAGGCGGGGACCGTTCCCGCCAGCGGCGAGAGGAAGAGGGCGGCCAGGAACAGGATCGCCACCACGACCGCGGTCAATCCGGTGCGGCCGCCGGCGCGCACGCCCGACGCGCTCTCGATGTAGCTGGTCGTGGTCGAGGTGCCGAGGGCCGCCCCCACCATGGCCGAGCTGCTGTCGACGATCAGCGCCTTGCCGATGCGCGGCAGCTTGCCCTCCTTGTCGAGGAGCCCGGCACGATGCGCGACGCCGATCAGGGTGCCGGTATTGTCGAACAGGTCGACGAAGAGGAAGGTGAAGACGATCGCGGCGAGGCCGAGATTGAAGGCGCCGCCGATATCCATCGCCAGGAAGGTCGGCGCGATGCTGGGCGGCAGGGAGAACACGCCCTGCGCCGGGCTGACGCCCAGCGCCACCCCGATGGCCGTCACCAGCAGGATCGCGATGATGATGGCGCCCGGCACGCGCCTGGAATCGAGCGCCGCCATCAGCACGAAGCCGAGCGAGCCCAGGATCACCGGCCAGCTGGTCAGCGGCCCCAGGGTCACGAAGGTCGCGGGGTCCGCGACGACGACGCCCATCTCCTTCAGGCCGATGATGGCGAGGAAGAGGCCGATGCCGGCCGAGATCGCCATCTTCAGGCTCTTGGGGATGGCGTTGATGATGTATTCGCGCACCGGCAGGATGCTGAGGATCAGGAACAGGATGCCCGACAGGAAGACAGCGCCTAGCGCGATCTGCCATGTGTAGCCCATGCTCTTGACGACGGCGTAGGTGAAGTAGGCGTTGAGGCCCATGCCGGGCGCCAGCGCGATCGGGTAGTTCGCGAACAGGCCCATGAAGGCGCTGCCGAAGGCGGCGGCCAGGCAGGTCGCGACGAAGACGGCGCCGTGATCCATCCCCGCCTCGGACAGGATCCCCGGATTGACGAAAATGATATAAGCCATGGTCAGGAAGGTCGTGACGCCGGCCAGGATTTCGCGCCGCACGGTGGTGCCGTGCGCCGTGAGGTCGAACAGTTTTTCAAGCATGGTAGCCCCTTATATGCGCCGAGCGGTTGCCCAGGCCGAAGCGCCGCGGCGGTCGCCGGGTGAGGGTTTCTTAATCCCCCGGCGCCAACCTTCCGGCATGCCGCGCTGGTCCGCTCGCATCCCCCGGTTGCTCCTGCTCGCCCTCCTGGGTCTTTCCGCCCCGGGGTCCCCGCCCCTCATGGCCGGCGAGCCGCAACTGACTTTGAAGAGGGAGGATTGCGAGGCCCTTGTCAAGTATCGCCAGCCGCCCGGCGTCGCCTACGAGCCGGGCGTCGACGCCTATGGCAACCCGGTGGCGCCAGCCGATCTGCCGGGCTCGAATCAGCAGCTCAACCTGCCGCCGCTGATCGCGATCCCGATCGATGTCGATCTGCAGGACCGCTATCACATCCCCGCCAACTCGCCGCTCTTCGAAGGGGACGCCCAGATCGGGATCGTGGTCGCCGATCTCAACGGCAACGTCACTTTCAACGGCCGGCCCCTGGGCGATCCCGAAGCGGACGCCCTCGCCGAGGCCTGTGCCCGCGGCCTCGGCCAGACCCGCTAATCCCGGCACCAGCCATCCTTTCGACAAGATCGTCCCGTCCTCTGGGACCGGACGGGCGGGCCTCGCGCCATGGACAGGGCGGGGGCCATTGCCTACAGTCCCGACCCATTTCCGATGCGGGACCGGCCCGGCCTTGACGCGCGCCGGGGACCAGGGTCCCCAAGGCTCCCCCGCTCTAGCCAAGGACGTTCAATGCGGCTGACGAGATATTTTCTGCCCACCCTCAAGGAAACGCCCGCCGAGGCGCAGATCGTCTCGCATCAGCTGATGCTGCGCGCCGGCATGATCCGCCAGGCCAGCGCCGGGATCTATTCGTGGCTCCCGCTGGGGTTCCGGGTGCTGAAGCGCATCGAGCAGATCGTCCGCGAGGAGCAGGACCTGGCCGGCTGCCAGGAGGTGCTGATGCCGACCATCCAGTCGGCCGACCTCTGGAAGAAGTCCGGGCGCTACGGGGATTACGGCAAGGAGATGCTGCGCATCACCGACCGCCACGATCGCGAGATGCTCTACGGCCCGACCAACGAGGAGCTGATCACCGACATCTTCGCGAACGAGGTGCGCAGCTACAAGGAGCTGCCCAAGCTGCTCTATCACATCCAGTGGAAGTTCCGCGACGAGGTGCGGCCCCGCTTCGGCGTGATGCGCGGACGCGAGTTCCTGATGAAGGACGCCTATTCCTTCGACATCGACTATGCGGCCGCGCGCCGGGCCTACAACAAGATGTTCGTGTCCTACCTGCGGACCTATGCGCGGATGGGGCTCAAGGCCATTCCGATGGCCGCCGACACCGGCCCCATCGGCGGCGATCTCAGCCACGAGTTCATCATCCTGGCCGAGACCGGCGAGAGCCAGGTCTATTGCCACAAGGACCTGATCGAGCGCGACGTGCTGGCGCTGGAGGTCGATTTCGACAGCGACCTCGAGCCGATCGTGCAGAGCTGGACCGGCGTCTATGCCGCGACCGACGAGAAGCACGATCCGGTGCGCTACGAGGCGATCCCGGCCGACCGCCGCGCCGAGGCGCGCGGCATCGAGGTCGGGCATATCTTCCATTTCGGCACGAAATATTCCGAGCCGCTCGGCGCCAAGGTCAGCGGGCCCAATGGCGAGATGACCTACGTCCAGATGGGTTCCTACGGCATCGGCGTCTCGCGCCTGGTGGGCGCCATCATCGAGGCCAGCCACGACGATGCCGGCATCATCTGGCCGGACAGCGTGGCGCCGTTCCATGTCGGGCTCGTGAACCTCAAGGTCACGGACCCGGCGGCGGCGAAGTTCTGCGACGAGATCTATGCCAAGCTGCGTGCCGCCGGGATCGAGGTGCTCTACGACGACCGCGACGAGCGGGCCGGTGCCAAGTTCGCGACCATGGACCTGATCGGCCTGCCCTGGCAGCTGGTGGTGGGCCCGCGCGGGCTCGCCAGCGGCACCGTCGAGCTCAAGCGGCGCGCCACCGGCGAGAAGCAGGAGCTGTCGCTCGATTCCGCGCTCTCCAAGCTCGGCCTCTGATCGCGGACAGGGCAGGGAGCCGGCACTTCATGTTCTCCGCCTTCGAACGCATGATGGCGATGCGCTATCTGCGCGCGCGCCGCCGCGAAGGGTTCATCTCGGTCATCGCCGGCTTCTCGCTGTTGGGGATCGGGCTGGGCGTGGCGACCCTCATCATCGTCATGTCGGTGATGAACGGATTCCGCGAGGAGCTGTTGTCGCGGATCCTGGGCATCAACGGGCATGCCACCGTCATGGCGGCCAACGGTCCGATCCTGGATTATCAAGGCGTCGCCGACGCGATCCGCGGGATCCCCCAGATCGCCTCCGTGACGCCGATGATCGAGGGCCAGGTGATGATGACCGCGGGCGAGCAGGCGGCGGGCGCCTTGGTCCACGGCATGGACCTCGAGGACCTGCGCAAGCACAAGGTCATCGCCGACCATATCGTCGCCGGCACGCTCGACGATTTCCATGGCACCGACGTGATCGCGCTGGGCTCCCGGCTGGCCGCGCGCATGGGAGTCTCGGTGGGCGGTCAGGTGACGCTGGTCACGCCGCAGGGGCAGACCACGCTCATGGGCGCCATCCCCCGCATGAAGACCTACAAGGTCGTGGCCCTCTTCGATATCGGCATGTACGAATACGACAGCAGCTTCGCCTATGTGCCGATGGAAGCGGCGCAGCTCTATTTCAAGCTGCCGCAGGCGGTCAACGCGCTCGAGGTCATGGTGCAGAATCCCGACCGCATGTCGGCGCCGCTGCGCGAGCTCTATATCCGCCTGGGCTCGCCCTACCGGATCTACGACTGGCAGGGCGCCAATTCCAGCTTCTTCAATGCGGTCCAGGTCGAACGCAACGTGATGTTCATCATCCTGACCCTGATCATCATCGTCGCGGCCTTCAACATCATCTCGGGCCAGATCATGCTGGTGAAGGACAAGGGCCGTGCGATCGCGATCCTGCGCACCATGGGTGCCACGCGCGGCATGATCATGCGCATCTTCCTCATGACCGGCGCCAGCATCGGGATCGTCGGCACGGGCTTCGGCTTCGTGCTGGGCCTCGCCTTCTGCGAGAACATCGAGACCATCCGCCAGTGGCTGCAGAAGCTCACCGGCACCCAGCTCTTCTCGCCGGAGATCTATTTCCTTTCCAAGCTGCCGGCCGTGATCGACTGGAACGAGGTCATCGCCGTGGTCGTCATGGCGCTGGGCCTCTCGCTGCTGGCGACGCTCTATCCCTCCTGGCGCGCGGCCAGGCTCGATCCGGTCGAGGCGCTCCGCTATGAGTGACGCCTCGCGCGCATCGGGACCCATCCTGCGGCTGCAGGATGTGAAGCGCGGCTTCGGTGCGGGTGCCACGCGCATCGAGGTGATCCTCGGCGCCAGCCTCGAGGTCGCCCGTGGCGAGATGGTGGCGATGATCGGCCCTTCCGGCTCGGGGAAATCGACGCTGCTCCATATCTGCGGCCTGCTCGAACCGGCCGAGGCGGGGCGGATCGAGATCGCGGGCCACGACGCGGCCGCCATGTCGGAATCCGAGCGCACGGCGGTGCGCCGCATGACCATCGGCTTCGTCTACCAGTACCATCACCTCCTGCCGGAATTCTCGGCGCTGGAGAACATCGTGATCCCGCAGATGATTGCGGGCACGCGCCGGCGCGTGGCGGAGGCGAGGGCGCGCGAGCTGCTGGGCCAAGTCGGCCTCTCCCAGCGCGAGCGCCACCGGCCGGCGGAGCTGTCGGGCGGCGAGCAGCAGCGGGTCGCGATCGCGCGCGCCCTGGCGAACAAGCCGGCGCTGCTGCTCGCGGACGAGCCCACGGGCAATCTCGATCCGCACACGGCGGGCGACGTGTTCGCGCTGCTGGCGCGGCTGGTGCACGAGCTGGGCCTGGCGGCGCTGATCGCCACGCACAATCTCGATCTGGCGGCACGGATGGACCGCATCATCACCATCCGCGACGGCGAGCTCGGCCGGGCCTAGGCCGGGTTTCGCCAGAACGGCTGGGCGGAGCTGTATTCGCGCCGGAGATAGCGCGCCCGGAAATTGGCCGGCCGGGGCAATGGCCGGCCGAACAGGGGGTGCCAGCGCGCCGGAACGGGAGCGGGGATGAAGGGATCCTCCGCGATTTCCCCGCTGCGCCGAATGACGATCTCGCCGGTCGATCGGCGGCCCTCGATCTCCCATCCGATCGGCGGGAGAGAGAGGGTGTAGTCCTTCTCCTCGATCGGCAGCGGTTGCAGCGGCGCGGTCCAGAACGGGGCCGAAGACGGCTCATAGAGTGCCAGGATCAGCGAGCGCAGCGACCAGAGCGGGCTCGCCGGTCCGGAGTAGGGATCGAGCAGGGCGGGTTCCGAGGCTTCGTAGCCTTGCGTCACGATTCCGGCGCGCAACGCGCCGCAAGCCACGAAATGCGCCCACACCGCCGCCAGGGCCCGGCGTGCCAGGCCCGGCGCGATGACGTCCGGATACCGGCGCTGCGCGGCGATCAGCGGCGCCGGCACGGCCAAGCGGTAGGTCACGCTGCGGCCGATCATGGGCAGTCCCCGGGGCGAGATGAGGAACTTGTAGCCCGCCGCGAATTCCTGGAGGCAGGTCGCCAGGAAGGTGGGATCGAGCTGGGGCGCCAGCTCTCCGACCCAGAAGAGGGGATAATGGAATCCCCAGGCGTTGTAATAGTCGATCTGCAGCGGGTTCCCATCCGCGAACCAGCCCTGGCCCAGATGAAACTCCCGCACCCGGGCATAGTGAGTCCGCCCGCCGGGCGGCAGGGTCCCGGCCTCGAGCTTCGCCAGCGTCAACACGATGATGACGGTGAAGAGATGCCAGTTGTTGTCATGGACCCTGAGCGAGGCGAGGACGCCGAGCCAGTCGAAGATGCGGCCTTGCTGCGCGCTGTCGAGCCCCGGCCAGACCGCGTCGCGCGACAGCCATAGCGCAAGCGCGATATCGGCGGCCTCGCAGATCCGCTGATCGGTTTTGGTCGGAACGCCCCAATAGCCGGGACCGCCGGGATCGGTGCCGGCCGTGAAACCCTCGAGCAGCAGCGCCGGCAGATCGATGGGCTTTCCCTCCAGCGTCTCGACCGTCGAGGACCGCCCCGCGGCAAGCCAGGCGCCGATCAGAGGCGCGAAGCGGCTGAAGCCTTCGATCGCATCGAGATCGGCGCCGTGATTGCTGGGCAGGCCGGGATAGAAGGCCCGCGCGCCATCGGCCGAGCGCCATTCGAGGAAGCCGGTCAGGAGATAGCGAAAAAGCCAGACATGGTTGCTCTCCTCCGCAGCCCCGGCATCCGAGAACCGCCGCTGCAGCTCGCTGTCGTGCGCGCGCCACGCGCCCAGGCGCAACGGTTGGCCACCGGCCCGGATCACCTGGTTCTGCATGGCCAGCGCGAGCAAGCTCATTCTCCCGAGTCGTCCATCGCGGGCATCGGGACTCCGTGGCGAACCGTCAGGCGGAAGACGGATCGGGCAGGCCGTCCGCCGGTTTCGCGCCGGCGCCTGCCGGTCCTCTGGCAGCCACCGACCGGCCATGCCATCCTGGGCTCATGCCTCACGCCGATTTCGTCCATCTGCGCACCCATTCCGCCTATTCGCTTTCGGAAGGCGCGCTCAAGATCAAGCAGCTCGTCGAGCTGTGCAAGAAGAACGCCATGCCGGCGGTGGCCATCACCGACAGCGGCAACCTCTTCGGCGCGCTCGAGTTCGCGCTTGCGGCCAAGGATGCGGGTGTGCAGCCGATCGTCGGCTGCCAGCTCAATATCCGCCGGGAGACGGCCGAAGGCGGCGCGGCTCGGCCCGGCCATCGGGTCGTCCCCGACAAGCTGGTGCTGCTGGTCCAGAACGAAAACGGCTATGCCAACCTGATGCGGCTGGTGAGCCATTCGTTCCTCGAGGGCGAGCCCGGCAGCGAGCCGCAGCTGACCCTGGCACAGCTCGAGGGCGCCAGCGACGGGCTGATCGCGCTGACGGGCGGGACCCACGGCGCCGTCGGGCGCCTGCTCGGCGACGGCCAGACGCCGGCGGCGGCGGAGGCGCTCGCGGCCCTGGAGCGGCTGTTTCCCGGCCGTCTCTATGTCGAGCTGCAGCGCCACGGGCTGCCGCTGGAGCGGCGGATCGAGCCCGCCCTGCTCGACATGGCCTATGCGCGGAACCTGCCGCTCGTGGCCACCAACGACGTCTTCTTCGCCGACAGCGCGATGTACGAGGCGCATGACACGCTGCTCTGCATCGCCGCCGGCAGCTATGTCGGCGAGGCCCAGCGCCGGCGCGAGACGCCCGAGCACCGTTTCAAGAGCGCCGCCGAGATGCGCGCGCTCTTTGCCGACCTGCCCGAGGCGATCGACAACACGCTCGTGATCGCGCAGCGCTGCGCCTTCATGCCGAGCCCGCGCAAACCGATCCTGCCGCCTTTCACCGGTCCCAACGGCGAGGCTGCCGAGATGGAGCTGCGGCGCCAGGCCGAGCTCGGGCTCGCGCAGCGCATGGAGACCGGCGCGCCGGCGGGCGAAACCGCCGAGCAGCGCGAGGAACGCGCCAAGCCCTATCGCCAGCGGCTCGAGTTCGAGCTCGATGTCATCAACCGCATGGGCTTCGCCGGCTATTTCCTGATCGTCGCCGACTTCATCCAATGGGCCAAGCGCGAAGGCATCCCGGTGGGGCCGGGGCGCGGTTCGGGCGCCGGTTCGGTGGTCGCCTGGTCGCTCACCATCACCGATCTCGACCCGTTGCGCTGGAAGCTCCTGTTCGAGCGCTTCCTCAATCCCGAGCGCGTGTCGATGCCGGACTTCGACATCGATTTCTGCCAGGACCGGCGCGACGAGGTGATCCGCTACGTCCAGGGGAAATACGGCCGCGACCGGGTCGCGCAGATCATCACCTTCGGCAAGCTGCAGGCCCGCGCGGCGCTGCGCTCGGTCGGCCGGGCCCTGCAGATGCCTTACGGCCAGGTCGATCGCATCTGCAAGATGGTGCCGAACAACCCGGCCAAGCCGGTCTCGATCCCGGAAGCGGTCGCGGGCGAGCCGCTGCTCCAGCAGATGCGCGACGACGACCCGCAGGTCGAGCGGCTGATCGACGTCGGTATCAAGCTCGAAGGGCTTTACAGCCACGCCTCGACCCATGCGGCGGGCGTCGTGATCGGCGACCGGCCGCTGGTGGAGCTGGTGCCGCTCTATCGCGACCCGCGCTCCGACATGCCCGTGACCCAGTTCAACATGAAATATGTCGAGCAGGCCGGGCTGGTGAAATTCGACTTCCTCGGCCTCAAGACCCTGACGGTGCTGCAGCGCGCCTGCGAGCTCCTCAGGGAGCGCAACGTGGAGCTGGATCTCGCCAACCTGCCGCTGGACGACCCCAGGAGCTACGAGCAGATGGGGCGGGGCGAGACCACGGGCGTGTTCCAGCTTGAAAGTTCGGGCATGCGCGACGTGCTGCGCAAGATGAAGCCCGACCGTTTCGAGGACATCATCGCGGTCGTGGCGCTCTACCGCCCCGGCCCGATGGACAACATCCCGAACTACATCGCCTGCAAGCATGGCCAGGAGCAGCCGGACTATCTGCACCCGGCGCTCGAGGGAATCCTCAAGGAGACCTTCGGGATCATGATCTACCAGGAGCAGGTGATGCAGATCGCGCAGGAGCTCTCGGGCTACAGCCTGGGCGGCGCCGATCTGCTGCGCCGCGCCATGGGCAAGAAGATCAAGGCCGAGATGGACGCCCAGCGGAAGGATTTCGTCGAGGGCGCCAAGAAGCGCGGCGTCGCCGAGGCCAAGGCCGTGCAGATCTTCGAGCAGGTCGAGAAGTTCGCCGGCTACGGCTTCAACAAGAGCCATGCCGCGGCCTATGCGCTGGTCGCCTACCAGACGGCCTGGCTCAAGGCCAACCATCCGGTCGAGTTCTTCGCGGCCTCCATGACCTACGACATGGGGAACACCGACAAGCTCAACGTGTTCCGCCAGGAGCTCGAGCGGCTGAAGATCAAGCTTCTGCCGCCAGACATCAACCGGTCGCGCGCGGGCTTCACCGTCGAGCGCGACGAGACCGGCGCGCTCGCCATCCGCTACGCGCTCGCCGCCATCCGCAATGTCGGTGCCGGTGCCATCGAGGCCATGGTCGCGGAGCGGGAGGCCAACGGCCCCTTCAAGGACCTGGCCGATTTCTCGCGCCGGATCGACCACAAGCATCTGAACAAGCGCCAGCTCGAGAGCCTGGCATCCGCGGGCGCCTTCGATCGCCTCTCCGCGAACCGCCGGCGCGTGTTCGAGGCGGTGGAGCAGGTGCTGCGCCACGCCACCGTGGCGGCCGAGGAGCGCACCAGCGCCCAGGTCAGCCTGTTCGGCGGCGGCATGGTCGAACCGCCGCGGCTGCAGCTGCCCGACATTCCCGATTGGCCCGCGATCGACCGGCTGCAGCATGAGTTCGAGGCGATCGGTTTCTATCTGTCGGCCCATCCGCTCGACGCTTACGAGACCACGCTGAAGCGGCTTGACGCGGTCCGTTATGGCGGTCTGGGCGGCTGGCTCACGGGGCGGCCCACCAACCGGGCCAAGCTCGCCGGCATCGTGGTGGGCAAGCAGGAGCGGACCTCGGCCAAGGGCAATCGCTTCGCCTTCCTGCAGCTCACCGACGCCAGCGGCATGTACGAGGTCACGGTGTTCTCGGAAACCCTGGCCGCCGCGCGCGAGCTGATGGAGCCGGGCAAGGCGCTCCTGGTCACGGTCGATGTCCGGGTCGAGGAGGAGAGCTACCGCCTGACGGCCCAGTCGATCGTGTCGCTCGACCAGGCGGCCGCCCAGGCCGCCGTGGGCCTCCGGGTGTTCCTGAACGACCCCAAGCCGGTCGAGAGCCTGAAGAGCGTCCTGGCGCGCCAGGGGCGGGGGCGGAGCCGGGTGGCCCTGGTGCTGGAACTGGACCGGGACCACGAGGTCGAGATGTCGCTGAAGGAGACCTTCGCCCTGTCGGCCCAGGCCCGGGCGGCGATCAAGGCCATTCCCGGAATCGTCGACGTTCAGGAGATCTGACCTGGAATCTCAGATTTCGAAATAATATCGATATAATTCAATATGATAATAGACCTTTTTCATATTTGACCGTGGCCGCTCCGCCGTCCTGGCCCCTGCGACAGGGCTAAGCTTGCGTTCCGGCGGGCTTATCGCTAAAAACCGGCGCGCAAATCCACACGCGCGGGCTTGCGGCAGGGCGGGGAGAAATCCCGTCCGTCGCTCCGGTGCCTGAGGTCGGCTCGCCCGATCCTCCGGTCTCCCCGGCCCCGCGGAGGTCTAACCGGAAAAGGAAGTATCTCGCATGGCAATGCCGACTTTCACCATGCGCCAGCTCCTGGAGTCTGGCGTTCATTTCGGCCATCACACCCGCCGCTGGAATCCGAAGATGGCGCCGTACATCTTCGGCGTCCGCAATGGCGTCCATATCCTCGATCTCGAGCAGACCGTGCCGATGCTCTATCAGGCGCTGCAGGCGGTCCGCGACGTGGTCGCGGGCGGCGGGCGCGTGCTCTTCGTCGGCACCAAGCGGCCGGCCTCCGACAAGATCGCCGAGGCGGCCAAGCGCTGCGGCCAGTATTACGTCAATCACCGCTGGCTCGGCGGCATGCTGTCGAACTGGAAGACCATCTCCAACTCGATCAAGCGGCTGCGCGAGCTCGACGAGAAGCTGGCCGAGGGCGGCCAGGGCTTCACCAAGAAGGAGCTGCTGCAGCTGACGCGCGAGCGCGACAAGCTGGAGCGGGCGCTGGGCGGGATCAAGGAGATGGGCGGCCGTCCGGACATCCTCTTCATCATCGACACCAACAAGGAAGCCATCGCCGTCGCCGAGGCCCGCAAGCTGGGCATTCCGGTCGCGGCCGTGGTCGACAGCAACTCCGATCCGGCGAACATCACCTACCCGATCCCGGGGAATGACGACGCCACGCGCGCGATCGCGATGTATTGCGATCTCGTCTCGGATGCCGTCCTCGACGGTCTTCAGGCCGAGGCCATCGCCACCGGCGCCGATGTCGGCGAGGCCGAGCAGGTGCCGGCCGAGCAGCTGCCGTCGGCCGGCCAGGACGAGGCCCAGCCCTCCGCCTGATTTTCGCGACGGCGGGGCGACGCCAAGGCCGGCTCCTGGCCTTCGCGTCGCCCGCCGGGCCTACGCACCAACCGATAGACGAGACGAGGAATCACATGGCTGAGGTATCCGCAGCGCTGGTGAAGGAACTGCGCGAAAAGACCGGCGCAGGGATGATGGACTGCAAGAAGGCGCTGAACGAGACGGCCGGCGATCTGGAGCAGGCGGTCGACTGGCTGCGCAAGAAGGGCCTGGCCGCGGCCGCCAAGAAGTCCGGCCGCGTCGCGGCCGAGGGCCTCGTCGGCGTGGCCGCCGAAGGCACGCACGGCGCCGTGGTCGAGGTCAATGCCGAGACCGATTTCGTGGCGCGCAACGAGCAGTTCCAGGATTTCGTCCGCAAGGTGACGGCGATCGCCGCCGCCAAGGGCGCCGATATCGCGGCCCTCGCCCAGCAGGCCTATCCCGGCGAAGGCAAATCCGTGGCCGAGAAATTGACGCAATTGATCGCCACGATCGGCGAGAACATGAATCTGCGCCGTGCGGCCGAGGTAAAGGTGGGGCAGGGCATCGTGGCCAGCTATGTCCACAACGCGACCGTTCCCGGCCTTGGCAAGATCGGCGTGCTGGTGGGCCTGGAATCCACCGGCGACAAGGAGAAGCTGACGGCGCTCGGCAAGCAGCTCGCCATGCATGTGGCCGCGGCCAACCCGCAGGCGCTGACCATCGCCGAGGTCGACCCGAAGCAGCTCGAGCGCGAGCGCTCGATCCTGGCAGAGCAGGCGCGGGCGTCGGGCAAGCCGGAGGAGATCATCGCCAAGATGGTCGAAGGCCGCTTGCGGAAATACTACGAGGACGTGGTGCTGCTGGAGCAGCTCTATGTCGTCGACGGCGAGAGCCGGGTGAAGCAGATCGTTGAACAGGCCGCCAAGACGGTCGGCGCGCCGGTGAAGCTGGTCGGGTTCGTCCGGATGGCGCTGGGCGAGGGCATCGAACGCGAGCAGAAGGACTTCGCGGCGGAGGTTGCGGCCCAGCTCGGCCATTGAGGACCTCTGTTGCCGGCGGGCGGTCTTGCGGGATCGCCCGCCCGGAAGCCTGCCGCGGCAGGCCGCTTGGTGTATGATCCCGCGCGGCCCGGGCCCGAATCGCCCGGCCGCCGGCGGTTGACCGCCCGGACGACCAAGAGGTAGGGAGCGATGTCGGAGCAACTCGCGAAGAAGGCCACCCCCGCCGACGTTCCCGGTCGTTTCCGACGCGTTCTGCTGAAGCTGTCCGGCGAGGCCCTGATGGGCTCGCGCGAGTTCGGCCTGGACCCGGCGACGGTCGAGCGCACCGCGCGCGAGGTGGCGGCCGCGAGCCGGCTCGGTTTCGAGCTCTGCCTCGTCATCGGCGGCGGCAATATCTTCCGCGGCATCGCCGGCGCCGCCCAGGGCATGCAGCGCGCGAGCGCCGACTACATGGGCATGCTCGCCACCGTCATCAACGCGCTCGCGATGCAGAACGCGCTCGAGAACATGGGCGTGCAGACGCGCGTGCTCTCCGCCATCCCGATGTCCACCGTCTGCGAGCCCTATATCCGCCGGCGCGCGCAGCGCCACCTGGAGAAGGGCCGCGTGGTGATCTGCGCGGCAGGCACCGGCAACCCCTTCTTCACCACCGACACGGCCGCCGCCTTGCGCGCCTCGGAGCTGGGCTGCCAGGCCCTGATGAAGGGCACCAAGGTCGACGGCGTCTACAGCGCCGACCCGAAGCTCCATCCCGATGCCAAGCGCTTCGACCGCCTGACCTATTTGGAGGTCCTGTCGAAGGACCTCAAAGTCATGGACGCCTCCGCCATCTCGCTCGCCCGGGAAAGCAAGATTCCCGTGGTCGTGTTCTCGATGCAGAAGGATGGCGCGCTCGCCGACGTCCTCGCCGGACGCGGCAAATTCACGATCATTACGGACGAGGTATAGCCGTGCCTGACGCCATGATGAATGACCTCCGTCGCCGCATGGACAGCGCGCTGGAGGCGTTGCAGCGCGAGTTCTCCGGCCTCAGGACCGGCCGCGCCTCGGCCCATCTGCTCGACAAGGTCGTGGTCAAGGCCTATGGCAGCGACATGCCGATCAACCAGGTCGGCAATGTCAACGTGCCGGAGCCGCGCCTGATCTCGGTGCAGGTCTGGGATCGCGGCCTGGTGGTCGCGGTCGAGAAGGCCATCCGCGAGGCGGGCCTCGGCCTCAATCCCGTGACCGACGGCCAGCTGGTCCGCATCCCGATCCCGGAGCTCAGCCAGGAGCGGCGCCAGGAGCTCACCAAGATCGCGCATAAATATGCGGAGCAGGCGCGCGTCGCCGTCCGCAATGTGCGCCGCGAGGGCATGGATCAGCTGAAGAAGATGGAGAAGGACGGCAAGATCTCCCAGGACGATCACCGCCACCGCTCGGACGAGGTCCAGAAGATGACCGACGGCCATATCAAGCGGGTGGACGAGGCGCTCGCCCAGAAGGAGAAGGAGATCCTTCAGGTCTGAGTATGGAACCTCTGCCCGTATCCTCCGATCAGGTTGCGCCGCTGCACGTCGCGATCATCATGGACGGCAACGGTCGCTGGGCGAAGGCCCGCGGCCTGCCGCGCGTGATCGGCCATCAGCGCGGCGCCGAGGCGGCGAGGCGCACCGTACAGGGGGCCGTGGAGCTGGGAATCGGCTATCTGACGCTGTTCGGGTTCTCGTCGGAGAACTGGAGCCGCCCAACGGCCGAGATCGACGATCTCATGCAGCTCCTGCGCTTCTATCTGGAGCGCGAGGTCGAAGAGCTGCACCGCAACGGGATCCGCCTGTCGGTCATCGGCGACCGCCAGCGCCTGAGCCCCGCCATCGTCCGCCTGATCGAGCGCGCCGAGGCCTTGACCAGCGCCAACGCTCGCATGCGTCTTACCATGGCGCTGTCCTATGGCGGCCGGGCCGAGATCGCATCGGCGGCGCGGCGCATCGCGCTCGATGTGGCCGAGGGACGTCTCTCGGCCGAGCGCATCGACGAGAACCTGATCCAGCACTACCTGTTCACGGCCGACATGCCGGATCCAGATCTGGTGATCCGAACCAGCGGCGAGAAGCGCATCAGCAACTTCCTGCTGTGGCAGTCGGCCTATGCGGAGCTGGTCTTCGTCGACAAGTTCTGGCCCGATTTCGGCAAGGACGACCTCGCAGCGGCCATCCACGAGTTCGGCGGGCGCGAACGACGCTACGGCCGTTCCGCGTGACGGCGCCCGCCGGTTCCGGCGCGCCAGGCGCCGTCGGCTCGCTGACGCGGCGTGCTCTGGCCGCGCTGGTCCTGATGCCGGTGGTGCTGGGCGCGCTCTGGCTTGGCAATCCCGTCTGGACAATCCTGATCGCCATCGCCGCCGGCGCCATGGGCTGGGAATGGCGCCGTCTGACCAGCCGCGGATCCATGGGTGCGATCGGCTGGGCGATGGTGGCGCTGGTGGCCGTTGTCGTCCTGCTCCCGCTGTCGGGAAGGCTCGATCTCGCCCTGTGGCTCCTGGCCGGCGGAACCTTGCTCCTGGGCCTGGCCGCCGGGATGCGGGAGGGCGCCTCTCATGCCGGCTGGCTCGCCGCCGGCATCCTCTATGTGGCGCTGCCGGCGTTGTCCCTGGCGTGGCTGCGCGACATCCCCGAGGCCGGCCTCGCCACGCTGCTCTGGCTGCTGATCCTGGTCTGGGCGATCGACACCGCCGCCTACGCGGCGGGAAAGCTCATCGGCGGGCCCAAGCTCATTCCCCGGATCTCGCCCAACAAGACCTGGGCGGGGCTGGCGGGGGGCGCGCTGGGCGCCCTGGTCGTCGGCTATGTCGCCGCACGGTGGATCGGGCAGGCGAGCCCCTGGCCGCTCGCTTGCCTCAGCTTCCTGCTCGCCTTCATCGAGCAGGCCGGCGATGCCTTCGAATCCGCGGTGAAGCGGCATTTCGGCGTTAAGGATAGTTCAGGTCTGATCCCCGGCCATGGCGGCATGCTCGACCGGGTGGACGGGCTGGTGGCCGTGGCCCTTGCGGTTGCGGGATTCGTGCTGGTCACCGGCGTCGCACCTCTTGCAAGCGACTGGCCGTGACCTCAGATAAGTGGTTGATTTTTCATATTATACCACAAAGCGGCCCTTGTTCAGCCCTTGTCAGTTGGTTTGCCCTTAGCCTAGTGTCCTCGCGCTTACGGGTTCGGTGCGCGGCCGCCTTTCCGCTAGATTGATCCCCCCGCCAATGACGTCACGAGCAACCGAGGTTGTTTGATGCTCGATTTCCTGCCGCCGGTCCTGCAATACCCCGTCAGCTTCGTCGCGGTGCTGACCGTCGTGGTCTTCGTCCACGAGCTGGGCCATTACCTGATCGCGCGCTGGGCCGGGGTGAAGGTCGAGGTGTTCTCGATCGGTTTCGGCCCCGAGCTGTTCGGCTTCACCGACGGCCATGGCACCCGCTGGAAGGTCTCGGTCCTGCCGCTCGGCGGCTATGTGAAGATGTTCGGCGACCGCGAGGATGCCGAGGCCGGCGAAGCGCCTCGGCCGATGACCGCCCACGAGCGCTCGGTATCCTTCTTCCACAAGCCGGTGGTCCGCCGCATGGCGATCGTGGTCGCCGGTCCCGCGGCGAACTACGTCTTCGCCGCCATCGTCTTCGCCATCCTCTTCACCAGCTACGGCCAGCAGGTTTCCTCGACCACGATCGGCACGGTCGTCGAGGGCAGCGCCGCCGCACGGGCAGGGATCCTGCCCGGCGACAAGATCGTCAGCCTCAATGGCCAGAGCGTGACGCGCTTCGATCAGATCGCGCGTACCGTGGAGATCGGCCTCAACGAGCCTCTGGCCATCGACCTCGTGCGCGACGGTCAGCCGATGACCCTCCACGCGGTTCCCGATGTCGTCGTGCTGACCGACAATTTCGGCAACCAGCACAGCGCCGGCCGCCTCGGGATCGGCAGCGACGGTACCGCGGAAGTCATCCATTACGGTCCTGTGCAGGCGGCGGGAGCCGCGCTGCGCGAGACCGCGAATGCCACCTCCAACATCCTCAAGGCCGTGTGGCAGATGATCGTCGGCACGCGCTCGAGCGGCGAGCTCGGCGGCATCCTGCGGATCGGCAAGATGTCGGGCGACGTCGCCAAGCTCGGATTTCCGGCCTGGGTCACCTTCACGGCCGTGCTGTCGATCAATCTCGGCCTGATCAATTTGTTCCCGGTACCGATGCTCGATGGCGGGCATCTCGTGTTCTACATGGCCGAAGCCGCGCGCGGCCGGCGCCTCTCCGCCAGAGCCGAGGAATGGGGTTTGCGGATCGGGTTGGCTATGGTATTGACGCTATTCGTCTTTGCGACCTGGAATGACCTGGTGTCGCTGGAGATTTTCAAGCATTTCCGAACCCTGATCGGCTGACGGGGGTCTGGCCGAAGGGGGTTCGCGACTAGGGGGCGGCGCGTGCGGGTCTGGTGCAAGGTTTTCCTGCTGGCGCTTGGATTGTTTCTGACCGGTGGCTTGCTGCAGGCGGTACACGCCCAGGACTTCTTCACGGGCGAACCGATCTCCGACATCCGCGTCGAAGGCAATCAGCGTATCGAATCGGAAACGGTTCGTTCCTACATGCAGATTTCGCCGGGCGATCCGTTCGAGCCGGTGCGAGTGGACCGCGCCCTCAAGGCGCTGTTCGCCACCGGCCTGTTCGCGGACGTCACCTTCCAGCGCGACGGCCGGACGCTCGTGGTGGTGGTCAAGGAAAACCCGATCATCAACGAGCTGGCGTTCGAGGGTAACGACCGCATCGACGACAAGCAGCTCCAGAGCGAAGTGCAGCTGCGTCCGCGCACGGTCTATACCCAGACCCGCGTCCAGGAAGACACCAAGCGCATCCTCGAGCTCTACCGTCGTTCGGGCCGCTACGCGGCGACCGTCGAGCCCAAGGTCATCCCGCTGGACCAGAACCGCGTCAATCTGGTCTTCGAGATCAACGAGGGCTCGTTGACCACGGTCGAGCGCATCGACTTCGTCGGCAACAAGGCCTTCAGCGACAGCACCCTGCGCGACCAGATCCTGACCAAGGAGACGGCCTTCTACCGTTTCCTCACCAACTCCGACATCTACGATCCCGACCGGCTCGCGGCGGACCAGGATGCGCTGACGAAATACTACACCTCGAACGGCTACGCCGATTTCGAGGTCGTGTCGGCCGTGGCCGAGCTCTCGTCCGACCTGAAATCATTCTTCATCACCTTCACGGTCGATGAAGGCGATCTCTACAACTTCGGCAAGATCAACGTCGATTCCCGGCTCAAGGACCTCGATCCCGAGACGCTTCAGCAATATCTGGAGACGAGCGAAGGGGATACCTACGATTCCTCCGCGGTGCAGAAATCGATCGACCAGATGACGACGGCGATCGGCACGCTGGGCTACGCCTTCGTCAAGATCGAGCCCCGGCTGGAGCGCGCGACCGACGACAAGGGCAACAAGATCATCAACCTGACCTATGTGGTCGAGGAAGGGCCCCGCGTCTTCGTCAACCGGATCGACATCACCGGCAACGTGCGCACGCTCGACAAGGTCATCCGCCGCGAGTTCCGCATCTCCGAGGGCGACGCCTTCAACAGCACCAAGCTCACGCGCACGCGCCAGCGCATCCAGAACCTGGGCTTCTTCAGCAAGGTCGACATCTCCGCGAAACCCGCGGACGAGCCCGACAAGATCGACCTCGCGGTCAACGTCGAGGAGCAGTCGACCGGCGAATTGACCTTCGGCATCGGCTACTCCACCGGCGACGGTCCGCTGGGCCAGATCAACCTGCGCGAACGCAACCTGCTGGGCCTCGGTCAGGATCTGCGGCTGGATTTCACCATCTCGGGCCGCAATTCGCAGGTCAATCTGAGCTACACCGATCCCTATTTCATGGACGAGCCGATCGCGGCCGGCGTCGATGCGTTCCGCACCGAGACCGACCGCAGCGAGAGCTCGTTCCAGCAGAGCCGTCTCGGCGGCGGCCTGCGCGCGGCCTACGATATCCAGGAATATCTGCGCCAGACTTGGCGGTATCGCTTCACGCGCAACGACATCTACGACGTCGACAACGATGCCTCGCTCGCCATCAAGCAGCAGAAGGGCGTCTCCTACAGCTCGCTGGTCGGCCAGGACCTGATCTACGACCGGCGCGACAACCGCTTCGATCCGCGCACCGGCTATTACCTGCAGCTGTCGACCGACTTCTCGGGCCTGGGCGGCGACGTGTATTACGCCGCGGGCGAGGTCTATGGCGGCTACTACTACACCTTCCTCGGCGACATCACCGCCAGCGCCGAAGGGCAGGTGGGCTATATCCAGGGCGTCTTTGGCGACGACGTCCGAATCATCGATTCGTTCAGCCTCGGCGGAAATACCTTCCGCGGATTCAAGATCGGCGGCCTCGGCCCCCGCGACCGGGCCACGGGCGACTTCCTGGGTGGCAACATGTATTACGTGGGCTCCATCCAGCTCGCCTTTCCCCTCGGATTGCCTGAGGAATATCAAATCCGTGGGCGTGTTTTCTCCGATTTTGGTTCGCTTTGGAATTCGGACCTGAGCACCCCCACCTCGGTTGACGAGAATGTGTTGCGCGTTTCGATCGGCTCGGGCATTACTTGGAAATCCCCCTTCGGACCGATCGCCGTGGACTTGGCGTATCCGATCGTGAAGCAGGATTACGACAAGGAAGAGTACTTCCGTTTCAGCGTAGGAACGAGATTCTAGGTAGTGATGAAGAACTCAAGGTATCGCCAGCTGGCGTTGGCCATGCTGGCGCTTGCCGTGTTGGCGCCCAGCGCAGCCCCGAGAGCGCACGCTGAGACGGCCCAGCCTGCAACCCAGCAGGCTCCCCTCAACATCGCCGTCATCGACATCCAGCAGATCCTGCGGGATTCCACCGCGGCCAAATCGGTTCGCGCCCAGGTGGACAAGCAGAAGGATGCCTATCAGGCCCAGATCGCGCAGCAGGAGAACGCGCTGCGGGACGCGGACAAGAAGCTGGCCGAGCAGCGAGCGACCCTGTCGGCGGACGACTTCGCCAAGAAGCAGGACCAGCTTCGCCAGCAGATGGACCAGTTGCGGCAGAACTCCGAGAAGCTGAAGCAACAGCTCGAGGACGCGTTCAATGCCGGCATGGGACAGGTCAGCCAGGCGCTGGCCGGGGTGCTGACCGACATCGCCAAGCAGCGCAGCCTCACCCTGGTTCTCGACAAGCGGGCCGTGCCGCTGAGCGCGAACAGCTTCGACATCACCGCCGACGCGCTGAAGGGCCTCAATGCCAAGCTGCCGTCGGTGACCATACCCAAGCCGGCCAGCCAGTAAGCCCGTCACCTCCCTGAACGCTAGACGACACCGGGCCCCGCGGACGTTCCGGCGCGACGGAGTTCGCGCTAAGATCGACCGTGCCTCGGGGGTGTGCCGGCCGGTCATTGCCGTCTGCGGACCGATGGAACGGGCTAGGGACGCGGAACGCCGCTTCAAGGAGTAGGGCAAGATGAGCGAGAGCGCGGCTCAGGGCCGAACGATCGGCGCGGTGGATGTGATGCGGGTCATGGAGATGATCCCTCACCGCTACCCGTTCCTGCTGATCGACAAGGCGGTCGACCTGATCGCCGACGTGAGCGCCGTCGGCATCAAGAACGTGTCGATCAACGAAGCCTTCTTCCAGGGCCATTTCGCGCGCCAGCCCGTCATGCCGGGCGTGCTGATCATCGAGGCCATGGCGCAGACCGCGGCCGTCCTGGTGGCCCATACCCTGGGCAAGGCCGCCGAGGGCAAGCTCGTCTATTTCATGTCGGTGGACGGGGCGCGCTTCCGGCGCCCGGTGGTCCCCGGGGACCAGATGCGGGTTCACGTCACCAAGGACAGGAACCGCGGCAGCGTCTGGAAATTCAACGGCGAAGCCAAGGTCGACGGCAATGTGGTCGCCGAGGCGACCATCACGGCCATGATCAGGGATGATTGATGGGCGGCATCCATCCGACGGCTATTGTCGCAGCGGGTGCCCATCTTTCCGCCGACGTCGAGATCGGCCCTTACTGCGTCATCGGTCCCGACGCGGTGCTCGGTCGCGCTGTCGAGCTCAAGGCTCATGTGGTGATCGAAGGCCGCACCGAGATCGGCGAAGGCACGGTCGTTCACCAGTTCGCGACCTTGGGCGGGGCGCCGCAGCATCTGCGCTATGAAGGCGAGCCGAC
Source organism: Hypericibacter adhaerens (assembly GCF_008728835.1). Lineage (GTDB taxonomy): Bacteria > Pseudomonadota > Alphaproteobacteria > Dongiales > Dongiaceae > Hypericibacter > Hypericibacter adhaerens. The sequence goes on along the minus strand of NZ_CP042582.1, from coordinate 2,578,334 downwards.
CGAGCTGAAGGTGGGGCGCGATTGCCGGATCCGCGAATATGTGACCATCAATCGCGGCACGGCCATGGGGGGCGGGCGGACCACGGTCGGCGACAACGGCTTCTTCATGACCGGCGTCCATATCGCCCATGACTGCCATATCGGATCGCATGTCATCATGGCGAACCAGGCGACGCTGGGCGGCCATGTGAGCGTCGGCGACCATGTGGTGATCGGCGGGCTGACGGCCGTGCACCAGCATGTCCGCATCGGCGCCCATGCCATGATCGGCGGGATGACGCCTTGCGCCGAGGATGTCGTGCCGTTCGGCATGGTGGTCGGCAACCCGGCGCATCTGTCGGGCCTCAATCTGGTCGGCCTCAAGCGGCGCGGCTTCGACCGCGACGACATCCTGACGCTGCGGGCCGTCTATCGTGCCCTGTTCGAAGGGCCCGGCACCTTCGCCGAGCGCACCGAGCGGGCCTCGGCGGAATATGCGGCCGAGCCCCTGGCCCAGCCCGTGCTCGAGTTCGTCCGCGGCGGCAAAGCCCGATCGCTTTGCAAGCCGGGACAGCGCCATGGTCGCTACTGACGCGCCGAAGCTCGGCATCATCGCCGGGGCTGGCATCTTGCCGCGCCGGATCGCCGACCGATGTCTCGCCCGGGGCCGCGACTTTCTGCTCCTGCTGCTCGACGGCCATGCCGACCCGGCGCTCCAGTCCGGCCTCGCGTTCCAGACCGTGCGGCTTGGCGCCGTGGGCGAGATATTCGACCGGCTGCGCAAGGCCGGCTGCCGCGAGGTCGTGTTCGCGGGCAAGGTCGAGCGTCCCTCCTGGCGCGCGCTGCGGCCCGACTGGCGCGCGGCCAAGTTCATGGCCGAGTTCGCGCTCAAGGCCGACAAGGGCGACGACGCGCTCATGACGGCGATCGTGGCCGCCTGCGAAGCGGAGGGATTCGTTGTCCGGGCGCCGTCCGAGGTTCTGGACGAGGACCGCCTGGCGTCGGGCCCCTTGGGCCGCCTGTCGCCGACCGTGGAACAGAGTGCCGATATCGCGCTCGGTGCCAAGGTCGCCCGCACCCTCGGGCGCCTCGATATCGGCCATGCGGCGGTCGTTCAGGACGGTCTCGTCCTGGGCGTCGAGGCGGTCGAGGGAACCGACGCGCTGATCGAGCGCAGCGGCAAGCTTCGCCGCGACGGCGCCGGGCCGGTGCTGGTGAAGGTCAGCAAGCCGCAGCAGGAAAGCCGTGCCGATCCGCCCACCATAGGCCCCGCCACGATCGCCTGCGCCGCCGCTGCCGGTTTCTCGGGGATCGCGATCGGCGCGGACAGCACGCTGGTGATCGACCTCGAGGCCACGGTCGCCGCGGCCGACAAGGCCGGGCTGTTCCTCGTCGCGATCGAGACGGGCGAGTGACCTCGTCCGCCGCGGCATCGTCGCAGGAGGCCGGCGCCGCACCGGCTCGGATCTTCCTCGTGGCGGGCGAGCCCTCCGGCGATCGCCTGGGCGCGCAGCTCATGGCCGCGCTCAAGCGTCGCCTGGGCGCGGTCGCGTTCTCCGGCATCGGCGGCGAGGCGATGGCGGGCGAGGGGCTGCGAAGCCTCTTCCCGATGCGCGAGCTGACGCTGATGGGATTTGCCGAGGTGCTGCCGCACCTGCCGCGCCTGGTGCGGCGGCTGCGCCAGACGGCGGCAACGATCCGCCAGGATCGCCCCGATCTCGTCGTCACCATCGATTCCCCCGGCTTCAATGGCCGCCTGCTCGATCGGCTGCGCGGCAGCGGCGTCGCGACCGCCCATTACGGCGCGCCCGCGATCTGGGCCTGGCGACCGGGGCGGCTGCGCCGCTGGGTCGGGCGCATGGACCGCCTGCTCGCGATCCTGCCGTTCGAGCCGCCGCTTTTCACCGCCGCCGGCATCGATTGCCGCTATGTCGGACACCCGGTCCTCGAACGCGAGCCGGTGACGCCCGACCGGATCCGCGATTTCCGCCGGCGGCTCTCCATCGCCGACGGCGCTCCGGTTGTCGCACTTCTGCCGGGCAGCCGGCGCGGGGAGCTGCAGCATATCCTCCCGGTGCTGAAGGAAACCGCGGCACGGCTGCAGCGCGAGGAGCCTCGGCTGCATTTCCTGGTGCCGACGCTACCGCAGCTTGCAGCGGCATTGAGATCGGCCTTCGCATCCTGGCAGCGTCCTCCCCTGCTGATCGAGACCGAGGCCGGGAGACAGGAGGCTCTGGCGGTGGCCGACCTGGCACTCGCCGCATCCGGCACCGTGACCCTGGAGCTGGCGGCGGCCGGCACGCCCATGGTCATCGTCTATCGCACCGGGCTGATTTCGGCCGCGATCATCCGGCGATGGGCCCTGGTTCGTTATGCGGGGCTGCCCAACCTGCTGCTCGACCGGCCGCTGGTTCCCGAATTCTTGCAAGAACGTTGCGAACCTGACGCGCTCGTCAAGGCGGCGCTGACATTGCTGCGCGATCCCGCGGCTGGAGCCGCGCAAAAGGCCGGCTTCCGGGAGATCATGGCGCGGCTGGCCATCGAGGGACGGCCCAGCGAGCGCGCCGCTTCGCTGCTGGCGGAGTTGCTGGCGAGGCCGGCCCCCCGCCTGTAGGATAGGTGCCAGCCTGGCCATCGAGGACAGAGAGAGGCCTTCGACACGATGAACACCGCCGCCCATGATGCCCAGCCGCGTCTCCTGCATACGATGTTGCGCGTGCTCGATCTCGACAAATCGATCGATTTCTACACCCGCCTGCTCGGCATGAAGCTGCTGCGGCGGAAGGACTATCCCAGCGGGGAATTCACGCTCGCCTTCGTCGGCTTCGGCGACGAGAACGACACCGCCGTCATCGAACTGACCCACAATTGGGGGCAGAAGGAGCCCTATCAGCTGGGAACCGCCTTCGGCCATCTCGCCATCGGTGTCGGCGACATCTATGGCACCTGCGAGCGGCTGGCCAAGGAAGGCGTCAAGATCCCGCGCCCGCCGGGCCCGATGAAGCATGGCGGCAGCGTCATCGCCTTCGTCGAGGATCCGGACGGGTACAAGATCGAGCTGATCGAGAAGTCCCTCTAAGGTGGCGGGCCGGGACGTGTCGAGCCTCCGCCATCCGGCCAGCCCTGGACACTCGACGCGATCGCACGGGGCCGGTGCATGGCGCTGAGACCGTCACGGACCGAATATGCCGTCGGGCTGACGCTCCTGGCGGTGCTGGTGGTGGGCTGCCTCCTGGTGATGCGGCCGTTCCTGACCTCGCTGCTCTGGGCCGTCATCCTCAGCTACAGCACCTGGCCGCTCTACCAGCGTCTCCTGAGGCGGCTCGGCGGGAACGAGTTCTGGGCGGCCCTGTCGATGACGCTGCTGGTGGCGATGGTGCTCGTGGTGCCGCTCGCCTTTCTCGGCGCCACGCTCGCCCAGCATGTCGCCAGCGTCGCCGAAGTGGTCCGCGAGCTGCTCGCGCAGGGCATACCGGAGCCGGCGCCCTGGGTCGACAAGATCCCGCTGATCTCGACGGAAGTCCGCCGCTACTGGGAAGCGCTCGCCCACGAGGGCACGACCTATCTCTCGGCGATCGGGCCTTATATCGGCCAGGCGCGGGTGTGGGCGCTGCAAAGCGGCGCCACGCTCGGCCGCGGCGTGCTGGAGCTGGCGCTCAGCGTGCTGGTCTGCTTCTTCGTCTATCGCGACGGGCAGCTCGCCGCCGACCGGCTGCATACGGCCGCCGGACGTTTTGCCGGCGCGCGGGCGCGCCACCTGCTCGACGTCGCCGGCAGCACCACCAAGAGCGTCGTTTACGGCATCATCGGCACCGCGATCGCCCAGGCGGCCATGGCGGCGATCGGTTTCTGGATCGCCGGCGTGCCCGGCACGCTGCTGCTGGGTTTCCTCACCTTCGTCCTGTCGCTCATCCCCGGCGGTCCGCCGCTGGTCTGGGTCCCGGTCACCATCTGGCTTCTCTATACCGGCGAGCCCGGCTGGGCGATCTTCATGGCGATCTGGGGCTTCTTCAGCATCAGCGGCATCGACAACATCGTCCGCCCCTATCTCATCAGCCGGGAGAGCCGCCTGCCGCTGCTGCTGGTTTTCCTGGGCGTGATCGGCGGCGTGCTGGCCTTCGGCTTCATCGGCATCTTCCTCGGCCCGACCTTGCTGGCGCTGGGATTCACGCTGCTCATGGAGTGGACCATGGGCGGCCGCAAGGCGCCGGAGGGCCTGCCGGCCGCAAAGGCCGGTCCGGAGCCGCCGGCCCCGTCCTCGAACGAGCCATGAAAAAAGGGCGGCCCCGAAGGCCGCCCTTTCTTGCCGGTCGGCAGCGCCGGATCGCTCAGCGCTTGTTGATCGGCGTGTAGCTGCGCTTGTCGTGGCCGGTATAGAGCTGACGCGGCCGGCTGATGCGCTGCTCGGGATCCTCGATCATCTCGTTCCACTGCGCCACCCAGCCGACGGTGCGGGCGACGGCGAACAGCACGGTGAACATCGAGGTGGGGAAGCCCACCGCCTGCAGGATGATGCCCGAATAGAAATCGACGTTCGGGAACAGCTTGCGCTCGACGAAATATTCGTCATGGAGCGCGATCCGCTCGAGCTCCATGGCGAGGTCGAGCAGGGGCTCGTCGCGGATGCCCAGCGCATCCAGCACCTCGTGGCAGGACTTGCGGATCACCGCCGCGCGCGGATCGTAGTTCTTGTAGACCCGGTGGCCGAAGCCCATCAGGCGGAAGGGATCGTCCTTGTCCTTCGCGCGCTTGATGAACTCGGGGATGCGGTCCTTGTGGCCGATCTGGCGGAGCATGGCGAGCACGGCCTCGTTGGCGCCGCCATGGGCGGGACCCCAGAGCGAGGCGATGCCGGCCGCGATGCAGGCGAAGGGATTGGCGCCGCTCGAGCCCGCCACGCGCACCGTCGAGGTGGAGGCGTTCTGCTCGTGATCGGCATGGAGGATGAAGATCTTGTCCATCGCCTTGGCGACGACCGGATTGACCTTGTACTCCTCGGCCGGCACGGCGAAGGTCATGCGCAGGAAGTTCTCGGCGAAGCCCAGGTCGTTGCGCGGATAGACGAAGGGCTGGCCGACCGAATATTTGTAGGCCATGGCCGCGATCGTCGGCACCTTGGCGATCAGGCGGTGCGAGGCGATCTCGCGCTGGCGCGCGTCGGAAATATCCAGGCTGTCGTGATAGAAGGCCGAGAGCGCGCCGACCACGCCCACCATCAGCGCCATCGGATGCGCGTCGCGGCGGAACCCGCGATAGATCGCGTGGATCTGCTCGTGCAGCATCGTGTGGTAGGTGATGTTGTGCTCGAAATCCTTCTTCTCCTTGGCGGTCGGCAGTTCGCCATGGAGCAGGAGATAGCAGACCTCCATGAAGTCGCTATGCTCGGCCAGCTCCTCGATCGGGTAGCCGCGATGGAGCAGCACGCCGTTCTCGCCGTCGATATAGGTGATCTTCGACTGGCAGCTGCCGGTCGAGGTGAAGCCCGGGTCGTAGGTGAAATAGCCGTCATCGCCATAGAGCTTGCGCACATCGATGACCGAGGGCCCCAAGGTGCCGTCGAGCACCGGCAGGTCGAAGCTCTTGCCGCTGCGATGGTCGGTGACGGTGACCTTGTCTTTGGACTGAAGTTCGGTTTTTGCGCCAGACTTTGTGGCCATCTCGGATACCTTTCGACTGGGTCATCAGGCGGCCGCAGCACTCCCCCGAGAGCATTCCCCGAGCGGCCGAAACGAAACGTAGTGCCTATCCTCGATAGGTTCAATTAACCATTGGTGACGGCGATCAGGCGGCGATGTCCTTGATTCGAGCGAGGGTTTCGCTTCGCCCGAACAATGCCGCGACCTCGAAGATCGGCGGCGATGTGGTCTGACCGGTCAAGGCCGCACGCAGCGGCTGGGCGACATCGCCGAGCTTGATGCCTGCTTCTTGAGCATAAGTGCGCGTGGCCGCCTCCAGGGTCGCCGCGGACCATTCCGGCAAGCCCTCGAACCGGTTCATCAGCGCGGCCAAGGCCGTTCGCGCGCCCGGCGTCAGCAAGGCCTGGGCCTTGGGCTCGAAGGCGAGGGGGCGAGACTTGAAGTAGAACAAGGCGCTGTCGGCCAGTTGCTCGAGGGTCTTGGCCCGCTCCTTGAGGCCGTTCATGCCGGCCAGGAGGCGCTGCTTGCCTTGCGCGTCTGCAGGCCCGCCCAGCCGCTTCTCGATCCGCGGCAGGGTGAGATCGGCCAGCCGCGCATTGTCGGCGAGACGCAGATAATGGCCGTTGAGATTGTCGAGCTTGGCGAAGTCGAAGCGCGAAGGCGAGCGGCCGACGGCGGGCAGGTCGAACCATTCGATCGCCTGCTCGGTCGAGATGATCTCGTCGTCGCCATGGGCCCAGCCGAGCCGCAGCAGGTAGTTGCGCAACGCTTCCGGCAGATAGCCCATATCCCGGTAGGCATCGACGCCGAGCGCGCCATGGCGCTTGGAGAGCTTGGCACCGTCCGGCCCGTGGATCAGCGGAATATGCGCGAAGGTCGGGATGTGCCAGTCGAGCGCCTGGTAGAGCTGGACCTGGCGGAAGGTGTTGGTCAGATGGTCGTCGCCGCGGATCACATGGGTGATCGCCATGTCATGATCGTCGACCACGACCGACAGCATGTAGGTCGGCGTGCCGTCGCCGCGCAGCAGCACCATGTCGTCGAGCTGCTCGTTGCCGACCCGCACCTCGCCCTGGACCTGGTCCATCACCACGGTCTCGCCCGATTGCGGGGCCTTGAGGCGGATCACCGGCGCCACGCCCGGCGGCGCTTCGCGCGGATCGCGATCGCGCCAGTAGCCGTTGTAGCGCATCGGCTTGCCTTCGGCCTTGGCCTGGTCGCGCATCGCCTGCAGCTCGGCGGGCGTGCAGTAGCAGTAATAGGCCCGGCCCTTCTCGAGCAGCGAGCGGGCGACCTCGGCGTGACGCGGGGCGCGAGCGAACTGGAACACCGGGGCTGCGTCGAAATCGAGCCCGAGCCAGTTCAGCCCGTCGATGATGGCCGAGATCGCGGCCTCGGTGGAGCGCTGGCGGTCGGTATCCTCGATGCGCAGCAGCACCTTGCCCTTGTGGTGGCGGGAATAGAGCCAATTGAACAGCGCGGTCCTCGCCCCGCCGATATGGAGATAACCGGTGGGCGAGGGGGCGAAGCGGGTGATGACAGTCATGCAATCTCTGACGGGAGCGGACGGGGAAGTTTCAGGTACGGCCGCCGGCCGAGGCCGAGCGCTGTCCCTGGACGACGAAGAACGAGGCCTGCTTATAGGCGATCGGCAGCTCGATGTCGCGGGCTTCGAGCCGGGCCGTGCGGGTCGGGTGGCCGCGCAGGATCATGCCTTCGTTGGGATTGGCCATCACGTTCCTGGAAAGCGGGAAGGCGTCGGCGGCGCTCATGACGCAGATATAGAGGCCGCGCGACCGGGTCGAGCGGTTCGCGTCCGACCCGTGCAGCAGGCAGGTATGCATGAAACAGACGCTGCCGGCCGGCCCCATCACCGAGACCTCCTCGGGCTTGAAGCGGCGCTCGACCGCCGGAGCGACCGCGCCGGTGAAGCGCTCGCCGTCATAGAGCGAGTAGAGCGGTCCCCGATGGCTGCCGGGAATGACCTTGAGGCAGCCATTCTCGGCGGTCATGTCGTCGAGCATCAGCAGCGACGTGACCAGGTCGTCGTTGGTGTGGGGCGTATAAGCGAAGTCCTGGTGATAGCCGACCTCGGTGTTGGTGCCCGGCAGCTTGAGATTGATCTTGCAGTGATGGAACTTCACATCGGGGCCGATCAGGTCCGCCACCATGTCGGTCATGGCGGAATTCTTCACCACCTCCATATAGGCGGCGGAGATGTCGGAGGGATTGTTGATCCGCCGCAGCGCCGGCCGTTCGGCCGAATGCTCCTCGCCCATGTCGAAGCGCGGCCGTCCGTCGAGGGTGGGGGGACCGAAGGGCGAGCGGTGATGCCGGCTCTCCTCGACCCAGCCCGCGACCTCCCGGCGCAGCCCGTCGAGCTGGTCCGGCGTCACCGCATTCGGGACCACCAGATATCCGTCGCGCCAGAACTGGTCGATCTGCGCCTCGCTGAGCATGGCCGTCTCTCTCCCTCGCTGCGGGGGCCGGACACGCCCGCCCCACCGCCGGAAAGGGCCAATTCTGGCTGAATCCGGCGCGCCCAACCAGCGCCCCTTTGGGGACCCGGCCCCTGGAATGGGCTAGTCTGGCTTCAGGGGAGCCGGACATGAGCGGGACCGCCTTGACCATCCCGACCCTGGGACTGGGTCGGATCGGGCTGCGCCTGGGCCGCTGGTTCGCGGCCGAGCGCGACCAGTGGCTGCTTTGGGCGCCCGTGGCGCTCGGAACCGGCGTGGCGGTCTATTTCGGCCTGCGGGAGGAGCCGCCGCTCTGGCTCGGGCCGGGCTTGGCCGTTCTGGGAATCCTGCTCTGCCTCCTTTGCCGGCGGCAGCCAGGCTTGATGGGGCTCGCCGCCGCGATGACCTTGGTGGCGCTCGGGTTCGGCGCCGCCGGCCTTCGCACCGCCTGGGTGGCGGCCCCGATCCTCGAGCGCGATATCGGGCCTGTCCGGATCGCGGGGCGCATCCTCGATATCGAGCCGCTGCCGTCGGGCCAGCGGCTGGTGCTGGCCGATCCCGTCATCGCCGGGATCGCCCCCGACGCAACCCCCGCACGCCTGCGCATCAAGCTGATGCGCGAGACGCCCGGGCTGACGCCGGGAGACCGCGTTTCCCTGCTGGGCAAGCTCTCGCCGCCGGCACCGCCCTTCGCGCCCGGCGGGTTCGATTTCCAGCGCGATGCGTTCTTCAACGGCATCGGCGCCATCGGCTTCGCGTTCGGCGGTGCCGAGGTCGAAACACCGGGCGAGATCGCGGCCGGCCGGCTCGACACCGTCATTGCCGATATCCGCGCGGCGATCTCGGCGCGGATCCTGGCCGTGCTGCCGGATCAGGAGGGCGCGATGGCGGTCGCCCTCGTCACCGGTACGCAGACCGCGATCGACAAGCCGGTCATGACCGCGATGCGCGATTCCGGCCTCGCGCATCTATTGTCGATCTCCGGCCTTCATGTGGGCTTCGTGGCGGCGATCCTGTTCTTCTGCACTCGGGCCCTGATGGCGCTGTGGCCCTCCCTGGCGCTGCGCCACCCGATCAAGAAATGGGCGGCACTCGCAGCGATCCTCGGCGCCGGATTCTACACGCTGCTGGCCGGCAGCCCGATCCCGACCCAGCGCGCCTTCCTCATGACCGGGCTCGTGCTGCTGGCGGTGCTGGTCGACCGTGTCGCTTTCTCGATGCGGTTGATCGCCTGGGCCGCCTTCGTCGTGCTTCTGATCCGGCCGGACGCGATGATCGGTCCCAGCTTCCAGATGTCCTTCGCGGCCGTCATGGCGCTGATCGCGGCCTACGAGGGCAGCCGCGAATGGCGGGCGGGCTTGCGCGCCGATGCGGGGCCGATCCGACGCACGTCCCTCTATCTCGGTGGTCTGGTCGCGACGAGCCTGATCGCCGGTGCCGCCACGGCGCCCTTCGCGATCTATCACTTCAACCGTTTCAGCGAATACAGTGTGCTCGCCAATCTCATGGCGATACCGCTGACCGGATTCTGGGTCATGCCCTGGGCCGTCGCCGCCTGCCTGCTGATGCCCTTCGGGCTGGAGGCGCTGGCGCTCGTTCCGATGGGCTGGGGCATCGACGGCATCATCTGGATCGCGCAAACGGTCGCGGCCCTGCCGGGTGCGGTCCTCATGCTGCCCGCCATGCCGCTCGCGGGGCTGATCATGGTCACGCTCGGCGGGCTTTGGCTTTGCCTCTGGCATCGACCCTGGCGCTATGCCGGGATCGTCCCGATCCTGGCCGGCATGGCGACGATGCTGCTGACGCAGACCCCCGACATCCTGGTCGCCGAGGATGGCAAGCTCCTCGCGGTGAAGGCGCCCGACGGGGAGCTGGTGCTCAACACGCAACGCAGCAGCCTCGCCGCGGAAACCTGGTTGCGGCGGGCGGGTCAGAGCGAGAGCGACCGCTGGCCTGGCCAGGGAGCAGGGGCCGGGGGCCGGCTCGCCTGCGACCCGCTCGGATGCCTTTATCGGAACGAGGGCCATCTGGTGGCGCTGGCCTGGAGCACCGAGGCGCTGCCGGAGGATTGCAACCGCGCCGACCTCGTCATCGCGCTCGAGCCGGTGCGCACGCCATGTCCTTCGGCCGGCCGCGTCATCGATCGCTTCGATCTGTGGCGGCAAGGCGGCCATGCGATCTGGCTCGAGCCGGGCGCGGTCGAGGTCGAGACCGTGGCGGAGAGCCGGGGCAACCGTCCTTGGGTGGCGCGCCCGCTCACCGATGGCGATTCCGCGACGGACGAGGAGAATTAGGCGGCTGGCCGCGTCGGAGTCGGGCCGATAGACTGCGCCCGCCATGACGTCGAGTTCCGCAACAGCCGATCCGCTGCTGACCCAGGCGATGGCCTTGCACAAGGCGGGGCGTACCGCCGAGGCCGAGCCGCTCTATCGCCAAGCCGCGGCCGCCCATCCGCGGGACGGGCGCTATCACTATCTCCTCGGGCTCTGCCTCCTGCAGCAGGGCAAGCTCGCCGAGGGCCGCACCGTCATGGCCGAGACGGTGGCGACGGCACCGCTGCATGCCGGCGCTCACTATGCGCTGGGGCGCCTGCTGGCGCAGGACGGCGAGGATGAGCCTGCCAGGACCCATCTCCTGCAAGCCGTGGCCCTGGGGCCGAATGTCGCCGAGCATCATGTCGAGCTCGGCAATCTGCTGGCCCGGATGAACGATCTCCCAGGTGCCATCGAGGCGTTCGACGCGGCGCTGCGCATCGCGCCCGGACATCCGGGCATCCAGTCCAACCTCGCCACCGCGCTCTATCGCTACGGCGAGCGCGCGACAGCCCTGGCGCTCTGGAATGAAGCCCTGCAGCGGATGCCCAGCCTGGGGGTGGCCCGTCTCGGGCTCGCCAACGATCTGCGCAGCCGCAACGATCTGGCGGGCGCCGAGCGCGAGCTCCGCCTCGCCGCGGCCGCCGAGCCGCGCAATCCGCAGATCCGGTCGAGCCTCGGCCGCCTGCTGCGCTATCGCGACGATGCGCCGGCGGCGATCGTGGAGCTGGAGGCGGCAAGGGCGCTCGATCCCCGGTCGGGCGACACGGTCGGGGAGCTCGCGCGCTGCTACCAGTCGATCTGCGCCTGGGACGATCTCGACCGGTTGATGCCCGACATCCGCGCGGAGTTCGCCAAGGCCCTGGCGGGGCGAGAATGCGGCATTCCTCCTTTCTTCGCCCTGGCGCTACCAGCGACGGCAGAGGAAAGAGCGGCCGTCGCGCGGGTTCGCGCCCGACAGGTCTCGGCCCAGGCAACCGCGGAATGGCGGGGCATGCCGCCGCTGACCTTCCCTGACCGCTCGCGCGACCGGCTCTCGATCGGTTATCTTTCGTCGGATTTGCGCGATCACGCCGGTGGGCATCTCCTCGCCAGCCTGTTCGGCGCGCATGATCGCCGTCGTGTGACGGTATCGGCTTATTCGCTCGGGCCCGACGACGGCAGCCGATATCGCCGGCGGTTCGAAGCGGACGCCGATCGGTTCATCGACCTGCGCGACCTGAACAATGTCGAAGCAGCGCGCCGCATCCATGCCGATGGCATCGATATCCTGGTCGACATCAACGGGCTGACCGCCATGGCACGCACTGAGATCGCCGCCATGCGCCCGGCACCGGTCGTGGCGACGTGGCTCAGCTTCCCGGGCACATCAGGCGCCGATTTCTACGATTATGTCATCGTGGACGGGATCGTCGTGCCGGCGGCGAGCGAACGCTTCTATGCCGAGCGCCTCTGCCGGCTGCCGCACAGCTATCAGGTGAATGACCGTTGGCCGCCGGTCCTGGGTCCGGCAACGACGCGGAAGGCCGAAGGCCTGCCGAAAGAAGCGATGGCCTTCTGCTCCTTCTGCACGGGCTACAAGATCGAGCGCGAGACCTTCCGGCTCTGGATGAGCATCCTCCATCGCGTGCCGGGCTCGGTTCTTTGGCTCATGGCGGGCCACGACATCCAGCTCCGGAATCTGCGTGCCGCGGCCGCGGAAGCAGGCATCGCGGCAGAGCGGCTGATCTTCGCTCCCCACAAACCGAAGCCCGACCATCTGGCGCGCATGGGCTTGGCCGACCTCATGCTCGACACCTTCACCTATGGCGGCCATACCACCATCAGCGACACGTTGGCGGCCGGCGTCCCGGCCATCACCCGATGCGGCGACGACTTCCCAGCCCGCGTCGGCGCCAGCCTGCTTTCTGCCGTCGGTCTTGACGAGCTGATCTGCGAGGACGGCAGAAGCTACGAGGCCCTGGCGATCCGGCTGGGATCCGATCGCCCCGCGCTCGACCGGCTCAAGGCGAAGCTGGCCGCCGCCCTGCCGACGGCGCCTCTGTTCGACACGGACCGCTTCGCGCGCGATCTCGAGCGCGCTTATGCCGAGATGTGGCGGATCCATCGCGAGGGCGGCCCGCCGCGTCCGATCCGGATCGGCGAGGAGGCGGGCCCATGACCCCGTCTTCCGACGCGCCCGATCCCCTGCTGGTCAAGGCCATGGCTCTTCACCGGGCCGGCCAGCGCGCCCAGGCCGAGCCGCTCTACCGGCGCGCGGTCGCGGCTCACCCCAAGGACGGGCGCTATCTCTTCCTCCTCGGCCTCTGCCTTCTCGAGATGGGCCGGCGCGACGAGGGCCGCCGGGTCATGATGGAGACCATCAAGGTTTCGCCGAACCATGGCGGCGCCCACTACGCATTGGGCCGCCTGCTGGCGGAAGCCGGCGAGACCGACGCCGCCAAGACTTATTTGAGACAGGCGGTGAAGCTCGCGCCGAACGCGGCCGAGCATCATCTCGAGCTCGGCAATCTGCTGGCGTCATGCGACGAGCTCGCGGACGCCGTCTCGACCTATCGGGCGGGCCTGCGGGCGCAAGCCCGCCATCCCGGCCTCATGGCCAATCTCGGGACGGCGCTCTATCGCCTCGGCGAACGAGCCGAGGCCGTCGCGCTGTGGAAGGACGCGCTGCGCCAGGCACCGCATCTGGCCGTGGCGCGCCTCGGCCTCGCCAACGATCTCCGCAATCGCAACGATTTCACCGGCGCCGAACGGGAACTGCGCAAGGCCATCGAGGCCGAACCCCGCAACGCGCAGCTCCGCCTCACCTTGGGCGGCACCTTGCGCCATGCGAACAATATTGCGGGGGCGATTGCCGAGCTGGAGGAGGCGCACAAGCTCGACCCCGACCTGAGCGAGGCCGTCTGCGAGCTCGCGCGCTGCTACCAGGCCATCTGCGCCTGGGACGAGCTCGATCGGCTGATGCCCCAGCTCCGGGCGGAATTCGCGAAGGCGGTCGCGGGTCAGCCCTGCGCCATCACGCCCTTCTTCGCCTTGTCGTTGCCGGTCTCGGCGGCAGAACATGCCGCCGTGGCGCGCGCCCAGTCGAAACGCATGCTCCAGCGCGCCCGGACCGAGCGGCGAGGGGCAGCACCCTTCACCTTCGGCACGGCCTCGCGCGAGCGCCTGACGGTCGGCTATCTCTCCTCCGATCTGCGCGAGCATCCGATGAGCCATCTCATCGGCTATCTGTTCGGCGCGCATGACCGCAGCCGGGTCTCGGTCGATGTCTATGCGATCGGCCCCGACGATGGCAGCGTCTATCGCCGGCGCATCGCGCAGGACGCCGACCGCTTCGTCGATCTGCGCGAGGTCGGCAATGTCGACGCCGCGCGGCTGATCCACGAGAACGGGGTCGACATCCTGATCGACCTCAACGGCCCCACGCGGCTCGCGCGCCAGGAAATCACCGCCATGCGGCCGGCGCCGATCACCGCCACCTGGATCGGATTCCCGGGCGCCACCGGCGCCGCCTTCTACGACTATGCGATCGCCGATGCGGTGGTGGCGCCGCCCGCGGCGGAGCCGCTCTATGGCGAGCGGCTTTGCCGCCTGCCGCACACCTACTTCCCCAACGATCGCTGGCCGCCGGACATGGGACCGCCCGGCAGCCGCGAAGCCGAGGGCTTGCCCGCGGCGGGCATGGTTTTCTGCTGCTTCTGCGTCCCGTACAAGATCGAGCGGGAGACGTTCCGGCGCTGGATGACGATCCTGGATGCCGTTCCCGGGTCGGTGCTGTGGCTCCTGTCCGGCGATCCCGCCATGCTGGCACGGCTGGAGGGCGCGGCCAGGGCTGCGGGGATCGATCCGGCGCGCCTGATCTTCGCCGCCCGGAAACCCAAGCCCGATCATCTGGCGCGTATCGGCCTCGCCGACCTGATGCTCGACACCATCACCTATGGCGGCCACACGACCGTCAGCGACGCGCTGCTGGCGGGCGTTCCCGCGATCGCGCGGCTCGGCGAGGATTTCGCCGGCCGTGTCGGCGCCAGCCTGCTGACGACGCTGGGCCTGCCGGACCTGATCGTGGCGGATCTCGACGAATACGAGCGGCTGGCCGTGGCGCTCGGCCGCGACCCCGTCGCCCTCGCGGCGGTGAAGTCCCGGCTGGCAACCGCACGGCCGCGTTCCATCCTGTTCGATCCGCCGCGCTTCGCCCGCAGCCTCGAGCGCGCCTATGCCGAGATGTGGCGCATCCATGTCTCGGGCGCGCCGCCGCACACCTTCGATCTGCCGGCGGAAGAGGGGACCTCTTGAGACGCGCTATCCTTTGCTGGCAGGCTCGTCCGCCCGCGCCGCGCGCCGCCGGGCGCTGCGGAACCGCATCTGCGCCAGCTCGGTCACGATATCGTCGGCGCTGATCGTCGGCCTGAGGAGGATCCCGGGCGATGTGAGCCCGGTCACCGCACCGCCCATCACGATGACGTTGCGCTCGGTGCGCCCCGGCGAATCGAGCAGCCGCACCGTGAAGCCGGCCTCGGCCATGAGGGCCGCGACCCGGTCTGCATCGGCGTCCAGGTCATGCGCGACGAACATGTTGAAGAAAAGGCAGCCGCCCGGCACCAGCCGCTCGCGCGCGAGCCGGAAGAAGACCGGCGAGCGAAGATTGGCCGGCACGCTGTCGCCGGCGAAGGCGTCGACGACGATGGCGTCGAACTGGTGCGGGCTGCGTTCCAGGAAAACCTGACCTTCGCTGGCATGGCATTCGACGCCGGGCGGCAAGGCGAAATACTGCCGGGCCAAACGGATGGCTTCCGGATCGATATCGACGACCGTCACGGCCTGGCCCGTCGCGGCGAGCATGGTCGCCAGCGTCCCGCCGGCGCAGCCGATCATCAGCACCTCATGCGCCTGTGTCTGTACCACCAGGGCGTGCAAGGCATGGACATAGGCCGCCAGGCTGATCCCGGCCGGATCGGCCTCGCTCTGGTAGTGGTCGCCATGGCAATAGGCCACCGCACCCGTCTCGCGGTTCCGGAAAATGGTGATCTCGCCGAACGGGGTCGTGGTCCGGGCCAAGGTG
Organism: Hypericibacter adhaerens; assembly: GCF_008728835.1. Lineage (GTDB taxonomy): Bacteria > Pseudomonadota > Alphaproteobacteria > Dongiales > Dongiaceae > Hypericibacter > Hypericibacter adhaerens. The sequence continues at coordinate 2,562,886 of NZ_CP042582.1, read as the reverse complement.
ATCAGCGGAGAGACGTCGTCGAGATTCATCACAAGATCATGCTCGTCGATCGGTGGCAGGATGCAGCCCGGTAGTGCGGCTTGAGGGTTCCGCTCGGCTGCGGGGCCGATTACCTTCGAGATGTCGCCTTCTTCCAGCAACCCGCATCCTGGACAGCAAACAACATATGTTATATGTGAAATGCATCGATGGGCGGTGAAAAGACCGAGATGGCCCCGCAAGGGGGGAGAGCTGCCCTGTCCGGATGTCCGAAACGGGTGACGCCGGGCGACATTTCGGACGGATAGAGGTAACGCAATGCCGCCCGCCGTCGGACTGGGTTGTGTCGCTGTCCTGATGGGCGTGGCGGTGCTTGCCGTCATTCTCGGGCGGTCGAGGGCGAGTACTGGCCTGGTCTACGGGCTCTGCCTGATCGCATCCGTCGTGGCGGGCGCCAACGCCTTCCTGCGCGTCGCTGCGGAAGAGGCCTGGGCCACGACCCTGCCGCTGGCGCTGCCCTGGCTCGGCGCGCATTTCCGCATCGACGCCCTCTCGGCCTTCTTCCTGCTGGTCGTCAATCTGGGCGGTGCCGCCGCCAGCCTCTACTCGATGGGTTACGGCCGGCATGAATCGGCGCCTCAACGCGTCATGCCGTTCTTCCCGGTCTTCCTGGCCGGCATGAATCTCGTGGTGATGGCCGACGACGCCTTCACCTTCCTGCTCACCTGGGAGTTCATGTCGCTGACCTCCTGGGCGCTGGTCATGGCGCATCACCACGAGCCCGAGAACCGGCGCGCGGCGACCATCTATCTGCTGATGGCGAGCTTCGGCACGCTCTGCCTGCTGCTGGCCTTCGGCCTCCTGGCCGGTCCCGATGGCGGCTACAGCTTCGCCGCGATCCGCGCCGGCCAGCCTGCCCCCGGCGTGGCGGCGCTGGTCCTGATCCTCGTGCTGCTGGGCGCCGGTTCCAAGGCCGGCCTCGTGCCGCTCCATGTGTGGCTGCCGCTGGCGCATCCCGCGGCCCCCAGCCCGGTCTCGGCGCTGATGAGCGGCGTCATGACCAAGGTCGCCATCTATGGGTTCCTGCGCATCGTGCTCGACCTGCTGGGAGCGCCGGCCTGGTGGTGGAGCCTGCTCGTGATCACGCTGGGCGGCATCACCGCGGCCTTGGGCGTGCTCTATGCGCTGATGCAGCAGGATCTGAAGCGCCTGCTGGCCTACAGCACGGTCGAGAATGTCGGCATCATCTTCATCGGCATCGGCCTGGCGCTGGCCTTCCGTGCCAACGCGATGAACTGGGCGGCGGCGCTGGCCCTGACAGCGGCGCTGCTTCACGTCCTCAACCACACGATCTTCAAGAGCCTGCTCTTCTTCGGGGCCGGATCGGTCCTGTCCGCGACGGGACTGCGCGACATCGAGCAGCTCGGCGGGCTGATCCACCGCATGCCGGTCACCAGCTTCACCTTCCTCGTCGGCTCGGCCGCCATCGCGGCCCTGCCGCCGCTCAACGGCTTCGTCTCCGAATGGCTGACCTTCCAGGCCATCCTGCTGAGCCCCGAGATCCCGCAATGGGGGCTCAAGCTCGCGATTCCCGCGGTCGGCGGCCTGCTGGCGCTGGCGGCGACGCTGGCCGGCGCCTGCTTCGTGCGCGCCTTCGGCATCACCTTCCTCGGCCGCCCGCGCAGCCCGGCCGTGGGCGCGGCGCACGAGGTGGATCGGTTCTCGCTCGCGGCCATGATTCTGCTCGCGGCGCTCTGTCTCTTCGCCGGCGTTTTGCCGGGGCTGCTGATCGATTTCATGCGGCCCGCCGTCCTGCTCTTGACGGGCGATGTGATGCCGCATCAGCTCGGGCGCGAATGGCTCTCGATCGTGCCGATCGCCGAAAGCCGCAGCTCCTATAACGGGCTCCTGGTCTTCGTCTTCATCGCGCTCTCGACCTCGGTCACGGTGCTCGGCATCCATCGCCTGGCCTCGCATGCGCTGCGGCGCGGGCCCGCCTGGGATTGCGGCTTCCCCTCGGCCAGCCCCGTCACGCAATACAGCGCCAGCAGCTTCGCGCAGCCGATCCGTCGCGTCTTCGGCGCGCTCGTGTTCCGGGCCCGCGAGCGGGTCGAGATGCCGGCTCCCGGCGATCTCCGTCCGGCGCGGCTGCAGGTGCGGCTCCGCGATCTCATCTGGGAGCTCCTCTACGCGCCCGTCGCCGATGCGATCTGGTGGGCGGCCGACCGGCTCAACCGGCTCCAGTTCCTGACGATCCGCCGCTACTTGAGCCTGGTCTTCCTCGCCCTCATCTCCCTGCTGCTGGTGGTCGCGATATGGACGTGATCGCCGACATCGCGGTTCAGGGCGCCCAGATGGTGCTGGTGCTGGTGCTGGCGCCGCTCTTCACCGGGCTCGTGCGCAAGCTCAAGGCCCGCCTGCTGCGCCGCCGGGGCCCGTCGATCTTCCAACCCTATCGCGACCTGCTGCGGCTGCTGCGCAAGGAGGTGGTGCTGGCCGAGAACGCCTCCTGGCTGTTCCGCGTGGCGCCCTACCTGATCTTCGCCGCCACCTGGGTCGCGGCCGCCCTGGTGCCGACCTTCGCGACGGGCCTCGTCTTCAGCTGGTCGGCCGATCTGATCGCGATCATCGCGCTCCTGGGCAGCGCCCGGTTCTTCCTGGCGCTGGCGGGCCTCGATATCGGCACCAGCTTCGGCGGCATCGGCTCGAGCCGCGAGATGCTGATCGGCACGCTGGCCGAGCCCGCCATGATCATGATCGTGTTCACGCTGGCCCTCGTCGTCGGCTCGACCCAGCTCGCGACCATGGCGGAGCATATGCTCGTGCCGGGCGTGGGCCTCAGGGTCTCGCTGGGCCTGGCGCTGATCGCGCTGGTGATGGTCGCGATCGCCGAGAATGCGCGCATCCCGGTCGACAATCCCGCGACGCATCTCGAGCTCACCATGGTGCATGAGGCGATGGTGCTGGAATATTCCGGCCGGCACCTGGCCATGATCGAGCTGGCCTCGGCCTTGAAGCTCCAGCTCTATGTCGCGCTGATCGCCTGCGTCTTCGCGCCCTGGGGCCTGGCGCGGGACGGGGAGGGGATCGCGGCCTATGCCATCGGCACCTTGGCCTTCCTCGGCAAGCTCGCGGTCGGCGGCTTCCTGCTCGCCCTGTTCGAGACCTCGATCGCCAAGATGCGTGTTTTCCGTGTTCCCGAATTCCTGGGCGCGGCCCTGATGCTGGGCCTGCTCGGCACCCTGCTTCTCTTCGTCTCGCGGAGCCTCTAGATGGGGACCCTTTCCTTCGACGTCGCCCATCTGCTGGCCGGCAGCCTGGTCCTGGTGAGCTTCATGATGCTCTATCAGGACCGGCTCTACGCGCTGCTCAACGTGTTCGCGCTGCATGCCGTGGTGCTGACGGCCTCGGTCGCCTGGCAGGCCTATGTCCAGCACGCGCCGCATCTCTATGTCACGGCCGCCATCGCGCTCTTCTTCAAGGGCATGGCGATCCCGATCGCGCTCCACCGCATCATCAGCCGTCTCGGCATCCACCGGCAGATCGAGACGGTGGTGGGGGTCGGCTCGACCATGCTGGCGGGCATGGCCTTGGTGGGTCTCTCCATGGTGGTCATGCTGCGGGTGACGCCCGAGGCCGACCCGCTGGCGCGCGAGGACCTGGCCTTCGCGCTCTCCGTGCTGCTGCTGGGCCTGCTCATCATGGTCACCCGGCGCAACGCGGTGAGCCAGGTGGTGGGCTTCATGTCGCTGGAGAACGGCCTGGTCCTGGCGGCCACGGGTGCCAAGGGCATGCCGCTCGTGGTGGAGATCAGCGTCGCCTTCTCGATCCTCATCGCCTTCATCGTGATCGGCGTCTTCCTGTTCCGGATCCGGGAGCGGTTCGACACGGTGGATGTGGGCGCGCTCGACGAGTTCCGGGGCGAGCAGCAATGAGCCCTTTTCACGTGGACGCGACGGCCGGCATTCTCTTCATCCCGCTGATCGCGGCGGGCGTCCTGGCGCTGCTGCCGGGCTACCGGCTCTCGTCCCAGCTCAACGTGCTGGCGAGCCTGCTGACGCTGCTCTCGGCCCTGTTCCTGTTCGTCGAGCGGCCCGAGCCCGACAGCTATCTCTTCGTCGACGACCTCAACATCGTCTTCCTGGCGCTCAACAGCTTCGTGGGGTTCACCACCTCGGTCTTCAGCGCCACCTACATCGCGCACGAGCTGGAGATCGGGCGGCTGACGCCCGCCTATCTGCGGTTCTACCATGCGATCTACCAGATCATGATGTTCGGCATGAATCTGGCGCTGCTGTCGAACAATCTGGGCCTGATGTGGGTGGCGGTCGAGCTCGCGACCCTCAGCACGATCCTGATGGTCGGCATCTACCGCACGCACGAGGCGATCGAGGCGGCCTGGAAATATTTCATCCTCGGCAGCGTCGGCATCGCGCTGGCGCTGTTCGGCACGATCCTCGTCTATATGGCGGCGCGGCCCGTCATCGGCGAAGGGCTCGACGCCATGGTCTGGACGGTCGTGGTGCAGAAGGTCGCGGGCTTCGATCCGGCGCTGCTCAACGTCGCCTTCATCTTCCTGATCCTCGGCTACGGCACCAAGGTCGGCCTGGCGCCGCTCCATGCCTGGCTGCCCGATGCCCATGCCGAGGGCCCGACGCCGATCTCGGCGGTGCTTTCGGGCCTGCTCCTCAACGTGGCGCTCTATGCGGTGCTGCGCTTCAAGATCCTGCTGGCGGCCAATCCCGCGGCGATCGATCCCGGCCCGCTGATGGTCACGATGGGACTGACCTCGCTGATCTTCGCGGCCTTCATGCTCTATCGCCGGCGCGACATCAAACGCATGTTCGCCTATTCCTCGATCGAGCATATGGGCATCATCGCGTTCGCCTTCGGCATGGGCGGTCCGCTCGCCAATTTCGCCGGGCTCCTGCACATGACCATGCACAGCCTGACCAAATCGGCGATCTTCTTCGCGGTCGGCCATATCGCCCAGGTCAAGGGCACGCAGAAGATCGCCGACATCCGCGGCCTGACTCAGAGCCATCCCGTGCTGGGCTGGGGCCTGGTGCTGGGCGTCGTCGCCATCGCCGGCATGCCGCCGCTCGGCATCTTCATGAGCGAGTTCCTGGTGGTGAGCTCGACCTTCGCCCGCGAGCCGCTGCTGGCGCTCCCGCTGGTGTTCGGGATACTGGTCGCCTTCGGCGCGTTGTTCCTGCGGCTGAGCGGGCTCGCCTTCGGCGAACCCACCGGCAGCCTGGCGCCGGTCGAAGCCTCTTACGTGCCGATGTTCGCGCATCTGAGCCTGGTCTGCATCGCCGGCGTCTATCTGCCGCCGCCGCTGGTGACCTGGTTCCAGCATGTCGCGGCGCAGCTGGGCTAGGGAGGACGGTCATGACGACATTGGCCGAGCTGATCCGACAGGGCCGCCCCGCACCGGACCACCGCCCTTGGCCGCGCGCCACCGTCGATGCCGAGCGCTGGCGGCTCGCGGGCCAGCGGCTCGCCGAGGGAGACTGGACGCTGCTCAGCCTCTGGGGCGAGGCGGCGGCGGCCCATATGGCGCTTCGCGATCCGCAGGAAGGAATGATCGCGGTCCTCTCCCTCGATTGCACCGACCGCCGCTTCCCCTCGATCGGCGCGCTGCATGCGCCGGCGATCCGGCTCGAACGCACGATGAACGACCTCTTCGGCCTGGCGCCCCAGGGTGCTGCCGACGAGCGTCCCTGGCTCGATCATGGCCGCTGGGGCCATGGCCATCCGCTGGGGGACCGCAGCGAGGCCGCGGCCGCGCGGCCTTACGAGTTCCTGGCCGCGGAAGGCGAGGGCCTGCACCAGATCCCCGTGGGGCCGGTCCACGCCGGCATCATCGAGCCCGGCCATTTCCGCTTCACCGCGAACGGCGAAGCCGTGGTGCGCCTCGAGCAACGCCTCGGCTACACCCACAAAGGCATCGACGGCCTGATGATGGGTGCCGATCTGGAGCGCGCCGCCAAGCTCGCGGGCCGGGTCTCGGGCGACAGCACGGTCGCTTATGCCCTGGCCTTCGCGCGGGCGGCCGAAGCCGCGCTGGAGATCGCGCCGCCGGCCCGCGCCGTCTGGCTCCGGGCCCTCATGGCCGAGATGGAGCGTCTTGCCAACCATTTCGGCGATATCGGCGCCATCTGCAACGATGCCTCCTTCAGCGTGATGCAGGCCCATTGCCAGACCCTGCGCGAGCAAGTGCTGCGCGCGGCCAATACCGGCTTCGGCCATCGCCTGATGCGCGACCGCATCCTGCCCGGTGGCGTCGCGGCCGATCTCGGCAGCGACGGGATCGCGGCGATCCGCGCCCTGGTCGCCGAGGCGCGGCGGCAATTCCCGACCCTGATCAAGCTCTACGACAACAGCGCCTCGCTCCAGGACCGCACCGTCAGCACCGGCGTGGTGAAGCCGGAGCTGGCGCGGCGTTTCGGCTGCGGCGGCTATATCGGTCGGGCCTCGGGCCGGGATTTCGACACGCGGCGCAGCTTGCCCTATGCGCCTTACGACCAGCTCGCCTTCGAGGTGACGGTGCTTACCGAAGGCGACGTGAACGCTCGGGTCTGGATCCGGATCCGGGAGGTGGAGCAGAGCCTGGCGCTGATCGAGCAGATCCTCGACCGCCTGCCCGCGGGTGAGCTTCGGACGGCGCTCCCCGGCGCCGGTGGCGAGGGCATGGCGATGGTCGAAGGCTTCCGCGGCGACATCCTGGCCTGGCTGCGGCTGGGCGCGGACGGCAAGGTCGCGCGCTGCCATCTGCGCGATCCCTCCTGGTTCCAGTGGCCGCTGCTGGAGGCGGCGATCGAGGGCAACATCGTCGCCGACTTCCCGCTCTGCAATAAGTCCTTCAACTGCTCCTATTCGGGGCACGACCTCTGAGGCGATCGGCATGCACCGGATCCTGTTCGACAACCTCGTGAAGGGCGCGCTGACGGAGCCGGCGCCCGAGCCCGAGGACGCGGCGCTGGCCGAACTGGCGGCCGCCCTCCAGCGCAGCGCCCGGCGCAAGCTCGGCCGCAGCCTCTCGATCCGCGAGATCGATGCCGGCTCCTGCAACGGTTGCGAGCTCGAGATCCATGCGCTGGGCAACCCGTTCTACGATCTCGAGCGCTTCGGCCTGCGTTTCGTGGCCTCGCCGCGCCATGCCGACGTGCTGCTGGTGACGGGACCGGTGACGCGCAACATGCAGACGGCCCTCGAGCGCACCTATCGCGCGACGCCCGATCCCAAATGGGTCGTGGCGGCCGGCGATTGCGCGCTCGATGGCGGGATGTTCGCGGGCGGCTATGCCTGCCTGGGCGGGGTCTCGGCCGCGATCCCGGTCGACCTCCATATCCGCGGCTGCCCGCCGAGCCCGCTCCAGCTCCTCAAGGGGCTGATCGCGCTGCTCGACATGGACAAGGTCCGGAACCGCTGAGGCAGCCGGCGCCGTAGTTTTCCCTTCCCCGTGGCGGGAGAGCCCAGCGCTGGCTGCCGCTGCAGGGCTACCTTCCAATGTCATCCCCGCGAAAGCGGGACTCCAACTCCAAGCTTGGTGACCTGGATCGAGATGGGTCCCCGCTTTCGCGGGGATGGCAATAAGGGCAGGAGCGGGGACAGGTCGCCGCTCAGTAGCGGCGCAGCAGCCCGATCAGACGGCCCTGCACCCGGACCCGGTCGGGGCCGAAGATGCGGGTCTCGTAGGTCGGGTTGGCGGGCTCGAGCGCGATCGAATCACCCTTGCGGCGCAACCGCTTCAAGGTGGCCTCGTTGTTGTCGACCAGGGCCACCACGATGGTGCCGTTATCGGCATTGTCGCAGCGCTCGATCACGACCGTGTCGCCGTCGAGGATGCCGGCATTGATCATCGAATCGCCGTCGACCTCGAGGGCGTAATACTCGCCGCGGCCCAGGAGGCCGGCGGGGATGTCGACGAAGTTCGAGCTGTCCCGCAGCGCCTCGATCGGCGTGCCGGCCGCGATCCGGCCATAGAGGGGAAGCTGCACGGCTTCGGCATCGCGGGCGAGGGGCGCGCCCGGAAGCGCGCCGGCGAAGTCGCCGCGGATGACGGTCGGCGCGAAGCCGGTGGCGGTCGGCCGGGTCGAGGCGGTGATCCCGACCGCATCGGGCAGCTTGAGCACCTCCAGCGCCCGGGCCCGGTGGGGCAGGCGGCGGATGAAGCCGCGCTCCTCGAGGCCCGTGATCAGGCGGTGGATACCGGACTTGGATTTCAGCCCCAGCGCTTCCTTCATCTCATCGAACGAGGGAGAAACGCCCGCTTCGGTCAGGCGTTTGTTGATGAAATGCAGGAGCTCGTTCTGCTTGCGCGTCAGCATGGATGGCTTCCCTCGCGACCGGATGAACCGGCACCCCAAGATATGGAACAAAACCTAAACGACGACACACGTTCTAGTTTGGTTCCTGACAGGGGTCAAGGGTTTTCCACAGCCCACCGGGGCCTGCCAGGGGCGGCCAGGGCCGTCGCGGCGATGTCAGATGCCCAGCAGGTCGCTGGGGAAGCGGATGACCGGGACGATCTCGCCCGCCTTGGCGGCCGGCGCGTGGGGCGGCCGGATCACCAGCCCGTCGGCCTGGGCGAGGAACGCCATCATGGCGCTGTCCTGGCGCGCCAAGGGGTGGGCGACCAGCTTGCCCTCGGCATCGCGGCCGAGCCGGGCTCGCAGGTAATCCTGGCGCTGGTCGTTGGCCTTGAGGTCGCTGCCCAGGATGGCGGTCTCGGTCTCGCCACCGGGCGCGCGGCCTTCCATGACGGCGAAGGCGGGCTTCACGAAGAGCAGGGAGCAGACCAGGGCCGAAACCGGGTTGCCCGGCAGGCCCAGCACCGGCGTGCTGCCGAGCTGTCCGAACATGACGGGCTTGCCCGGCCGCATGGCGATCTTCCAGAAAGCGAGCTTCATGCCCTGGGCCTGGAGCGTCTCCTGGACCAGGTCGTGATCGCCGACCGAGGCGCCCCCGGTGGTGAGCAGGAGATCGGCGCCGGCGGCCCCGGCCAGCATCTCCGCGAGCACGCCGCTGTCGTCGCGCGCGATGCCGAGATCGACCGGCTCGCCGCCGCAGGCCCGCACGAAGGCCGAGAGGGCCAGCCCGTTGGAGCCGACGATGCCGGCCGGCCCCAGCGGCTCGCCCGGCATGGAAAGCTCGTCGCCGGTGCTGAGGATCGCCACCCGCGGGCGGCGGCGCACCTTGAGCCACGGGCGGTTGGCGGCGGCCGCCAGCCCGATGTCGCGCACGGTCATCCGCGTCCCGGCCCGGAAGATCGGCTTGCCCGCCTCGAAATCCTGGCCCTGGGGCCGGATATGGCGGCCGGGCTCGGCCGCGGCGGTCAGCTCGACGCTGTCGCCGTCACGCCGGGCGTTTTCCTGGATGACGATGCTGTCGGCGCCCTCGGGCAGGGGACCGCCCGTCAGGATCCGTACCGCCTCGCCGGGCCCGACGCGGCCCTCATAGTGACCGCCGGCCGGCGCCGTACCGACCAGCTTGAGCCGCACCGGCACCGTCGCCACATCGGCGGCGCGCACGGCATAGCCGTCCATTGCCGAGACGGCGAAGGGCGGATGGCTGACGCGCGCCGTCACCTCCTCGGCCAGCACGCGACCCAGCGCCTCGGCCAAGCCGACCTGTTCGGCCGGCAGAGGCCGGAAGGCCGCGCAGATCTGCTTTTGCGCCTGCTCGACCGGAATCATCGCGTCCGCTCGTAAACCCCGGACTTGCCGCCGCTCTTATGCTCGAGCCGGATATCGCCCAGCACCATGGCGCGGTCGGCGGCCTTGCACATGTCGTAGACGGTGAGGGCCGCCACGGAAACCGCTGTCAGCGCTTCCATCTCGACACCCGTCGGCCCGGTGGTCCTGACGGTTGCCGTGATCTCGATCCGGCTCTGGCGCGGGTTGGGCTTCAGCACCACCGACACGGCGCTCAGCGCCAGCGGGTGGCAGAGCGGAATCAGCTCGGAGGTTTTCTTGGCGCCCATGATCCCGGCCAGCTCCGCGACCGAGAGCACATCGCCTTTCTTGACCTGTCCCGCGCGGATGAGGCGCATCGTCTCCTTCGAGACCGTGACATGGCCCGAAGCGACCGCCACGCGCCTGGTCGCCGCCTTGGCCGACACGTCGACCATATGAGCGCGACCCGCCTCGTCGAAATGGGTGAGGCGTGCCGGCGTCTTCGTCACCCGGGTTTTTCTCGCCATGAAAGCGGAACTCAGGCGCTGCGCCGCGCGGGACCGGCGCCCGCGAGCAGCGCCGCCGTGGCGGCCGTCACATCCGCCTGGCGCATCAGCGATTCGCCGATCAGGAAGATCGAGGCGCCCACCTTGCGCATGCGCGCGAGATCGGCCGGGCTGTTGAGGCCGCTCTCGGCCACCACCAGCCGATCCTTCGGCACAAGCGGCGCCAGCGCTTCGGTCGTCGCAAGATCGACCGACAAGGTCTTGAGATTGCGGTTGTTGATGCCGAGCAGGCGCGCCTTCAGCTTGAGCGCGCGCTCGAGCTCATCCTGATCGTGAACTTCGACAAGCACGTCCATCTTCCAGGATTGCGCGGCGGCCTCGAGCTCGGCCGCCTGCGCATCCGAGAGCGCGGCCATGATCAGCAGCACGCAATCGGCACCGAGCGCCCGCGCCTCGGCGATCTGATAGGGCTCGAGCATGAAGTCCTTGCGCAGCGCCGGCAGATCGCAAGCGGCGCGCGCCGCCGTGAGATACTCGTCGCGGCCCTGGAAATAGGGCTCGTCGGTCAGGACCGAGAGGCAGGTGGCGCCGCCCGCCGCATAGGCCTTGGCCAGTTGCGGCGGATCGAAATCGGCGCGGATCAGCCCCTTGCTGGGCGAGGCCTTCTTGATCTCGGCGATGAGGCCATAGCGCCCGGCGGCGACGGCCGCCGCCAGGCGGTCGCCGAAGCCGCGCACGGGCCCTTGCGCCTTGGCCGCCGCCTCGACCGCAGCCAGCGGCCGCTCGGCCCTGCGCCGCGCCACATGGGCACGCTTGTCGGCACAGATCTTCTGCAGCACGTCGCTCATGCGGGCACCGGCTCGTTGCTGATGGCGACGAGCTTGGCCAGCACCGCGCGGGCCTTGCCGGAATCGATCGCGGCCTCGGCCAGCGCCTTGCCGGCCTTGAGGTCGGCCGCCTTGCCGGCCAGCATCAGCGCCGCCGCGGCATTGAACAGCACCACGTCGCGATAGGGACCGGGATGACCGTCGAGGAGGGCGGTCAGCGCCAGCGCGTTGGTGGCGGCATCGCCGCCCTTGAGGTCGGCGGCGCTGGCCCGCTTGAGGCCGATATCCTCGGGCGCCACCTCGAAGCGGCGCACCTTGCCGTCCTTGAGCTCCGCCACATGGGTGGGGCCGGTCGTGGTGATCTCGTCCATCCCGTCCGAGCCATGCACGACCCAGGCGCTCTCCGTGCCGAGCCGGCCCAGCACCGTCGCCAGCGTCTCGATCCAGTCGCGCGAGAAGACGCCGATGAGCTGGCGCCGGGCGCCCGCGGGGTTGGAGAGGGGCCCCATCAGATTGAAGATGGTCCGGGTGCCGAGCTCGACGCGGGTCGGGCCCACATGGCGCATGGCGCTGTGATGGCGCGGCGCCAGCATCAGGCAGAGGCCCGCCTCCCACAGCGATCTCTTCACGAGGCTCATGTCGGCCTCGATATTGACGCCCAGCGCCTGCAGCACATCGGCCGTGCCGGTCTTCGACGACATGGCGCGGTTGCCGTGCTTGGCGACCGGCACGCCCGCCGCCGCCACGACCAGGGCCGCGCCCGTCGAGATGTTCCAGCTCCCGGACTGGTCGCCGCCGGTGCCGCAGGTATCGATGGCGCCCGGCGGCGCCTCGATGCGGGTCATCTTCGCGCGCATGGCGCGCACGGCGCCGGTGATCTCCTCGACCGTCTCGCCGCGCACCCGCAGGCCCATCAGGAAGCCGCCGAGCTGCGAAGGCGTGGCGTTGCCCGACATCATGATGTCGAAGGCCAGCTCCGCCTCGGCTTCGTTCAGCGTCTTGCCGGCGGCGACCGTTCCGATCAGGGGTTTCAGGTCGCCGACGGGCGCCGGCGCGGGCGCAGCCGTCATGCCGAGAGCCTCATGGCCTGGGCGTTGTGGCCGCAACGCCGCAGGAAGTTGGCGAGCAGACGGTGGCCATGCTCCGAGGCGATGCTTTCGGGATGGAACTGGACCCCGAAGATCGGCAGCTCGCGATGGGCCAGGCCCATCACGATCCCGTCCTCGGTCTCGGCCGTGATCTCGAGCGCCTCGGGGAAGCTGTCGCGCTCGACCACGAGCGAGTGGTAGCGCGTGCCGGTGAAGGGGCTGGGAATGCCCTCGAAGATATCGGTGCCGCGATGCAGGACGCGGCTGACCTTGCCATGCATCGGCAGCGGCGCGCGGATCACCTTGCCGCCGAAGGCCTGGCCGATCGCCTGATGGCCCAGGCAGACGCCGAGGATCGGGAGCTTGCCCTTGGCGGCGTCGATCAGCTCGAGGCAGATGCCGGCACGGTCGGGATCGCAGGGGCCGGGCGAGATGATGATGCCCTGCGGCTTGAGCGCGATCGCCTCGGCCACGCCGATCTTGTCATTACGCCGCACCAGCATCTCGGCGCCGAGCTCGCCCAGATAGTGATAGAGGTTGTAGGTGAAGCTGTCGTAGTTGTCGATTAACAGAAACATTTCAAATCCTTGGCGCCAGCGGCTGCAGCGCCCTGCGAATGGCCGTGGGGCTTCGTTATAGCAGGGCGGGAAGGGCGGGTCCAAGGCCGGCCCACCGCCGGCCACGGGGCCCCAGACTCGGGAGCGGGTATGATAAAAGCGCGGACGTTCCCAGCGACAGAGGCAGACGATCGGGCATGACGGCACGCCGGCGCAGCAGCCGCGGGGCAGGAGGCAAAGGGCGTTCGCCGGGCCGCCGCCCGGCGCGCGCGTCGATCTTCCCGATCGGGCCGCGGCGGCGGGGCCGGGCCCACAAGCCCGGCTGGCGCGACACGCTGCTGCGCCTCGCGGGCGTGCCGCTCTGGCTCTCCCTCGGCATCCTGCTGGGCGCCGTCGCCGTCGGCGTCAGCCTGGGCTGGTTCATCGCGCCGCCCAAGCCGCACCCCGTCGCCTCGGCGCCGAGCGCCACCTCGAACGGTCCGGCCGTCACCGCCTTCATCCCCGAGCCCCTGGCCAAGCCGCCGGCACCCCCGACGGCTGCCGTCGCACCACCTGTCGCACAGCCGCTGCCGGCCTATGAGGAATCCTCCAGCGCGCCCGCGGTCCTGGATCCCACGCCCGAGAGCCCAAGCGTCGCGACCGCCGCGCCGCCGCCGGTCGCGAGATCGGCACCGGCGACCCCGCCGGCAACGACGGGCGGCGCGCCCGCGACCTGGCTCGCCTATGCGGTGCCGGTGCCCGATACGCAGGGACGGCCGATGATCGCGATCGTGATCGACGATGTCGGGCTCGACCGCGCCAACTCCGCGCGCGCCATCGCCTTGCCGGGTCCGCTGACCATCTCCTTCATGACCTATGCCGAGCATCTCGACCAGCAATCGGCGCTCGCGCACGAGCATGGTCATGAGCTGATGCTGCATGTGCCGATGGAGCCCATGGATGCGAGCCTCGACGCGGGCCCCGAGGCGCTGCGCACCGACCTGGCGCCCGACGAGCTGAAGCGCCGGATCGACTGGGACCTGGGCCGCCTTACGGGCATCGTCGGCATCAACAACCATATGGGCAGCAAGTTCAGCCGCTCGACGGAAGGCATGAGCCTGGTGATGCAGGCCTTGCGCGATCGCGGGCTGCTCTTCCTCGATTCCCGCACCATCGCGGATAGCGTCGGCTCGAAGGAGGCGGCCGCCTATGGCGTGCCGCATACCGACCGCGACGTCTTCCTCGACGACGACCAGAGCCCGGCTAAGATCGACGAGATGCTGGCCCAGCTCGAGCGCATCGCCCACAAGCGCGGCTACGCCGTGGGCATCGGCCATCCGCACCCGGCGACGATCGCGGCCCTGCAGCGCTGGTTGCCGACGCTTGCCCAGCGCGGCTTCGCGCTGGTCCCGATCAGCACGATCGTGCGGCGGACGAACGGGGTGACGGGCTAGCCGCCGACCGCCGCTCAGGCCGGCTTGCGATGCGACCAGGTGACGGCGATTCCGCTCGCGATGATGACGGCGATGCCGAGCCAGACGATCGGATCGGGAATGTCGCCGAAGACGATGAACCCGAACAGGATGGCGGCGACGATCTCGGTATAGCCGTAGGGTGCCAGCTGCGAAGCCGTCGCCATCCGGTGCGCGGCGATGATCAGGAAATGGCCGGCCGTCGCGATGGCGCCGATCAGCGCCATCATCGGCCAATCCGCCGGCGCGGGCATTACCCAGACGAAGGGCACAATGAGCGAATAGGCGGCGGCGCCCACGAGGGCGGAGATCGTCGCGGTCACGAGCCCGGGGTCGTGCACGGCGAGCTTGCGGGTCACGACCAGCGCCGATCCGTAGGCGGCGCCCGAGGCGAGCGCGAACAGCACGCCCGGCGACACACCCTGGATCGACGGCCGGATGACCAGTATCGCGCCGATGAAGCCGAAGAGGACCAGCAGCCAGCGCTGCCAGCCGATGGTCTCGCCCATGAACAGCGCCGAGATGACGAGGATGAGAAGCGGGTAGATGAAGAAAACCGCCATCGCGTCGGCGAGCGGGACGCGGGCGATGGCCGAGAAGAACATCAGCGCCGACAACGCCATCAGCCCGCCGCGCAGGAGCTGCCAGAACGGGCGGCTCGGCCTGAGCAGGCCCGGGCCATGGCGCCGGACAGCCGCAGGCAGAAGCAGGAGCGCATAGACGAAGTAACGCGCCCAGACGATCTCGAGCACCGGCAGATGGCCCGAGAGATGCTTCGCGATCGCGTCCATGCCCGGCAGCATCGCCAGCGCTCCCACCAGGATGGCGGCGCCGAGCAGGGGGCGATCGGAGACGGTGAGGGCCAGGGCGCCGGATTTCATGAGAGGGAGGCTCTTCTTGCGTTCATGAGCCCGTTCCCCCTCTCGTCATCCCCGCGAAAGCGGGGATCCAACCGCAAGCCTGGTGTGCTGGATCAGGATGGATCCCCGCTTTCGCGGGGATGACGAAAGACTGGCTTCGCGGAATGACGGAATGAGGGCGCGCGTCGCCCTCTTTACCGGTTCCGTCCCCCCGACGCGAACCGCACCGCTTCCTGCGCCGCGCGCACCAGGGCCTTGGCCTTGTTGACGCTCTCCTGGAACTCGCCCTCGGGCGAGCTGTCATAGACGATGCCGCCGCCGGCCTGGACATACATCACGCCGTCCTTCACCACGGCGGTCCGGAGCGCGATGCAGGTGTCCATCGCCCCGTCGGCCGCGAAATAGCCGACCGCACCGCCATAGAGGCCGCGGCGCTCGGGCTCGAGCTCCTCGATGATCTCCATGGCGCGCACCTTGGGCGCGCCCGACACGGTGCCGGCGGGGAAGCCTGCGATCAGCGCGTCCATCGCGTCATGCTTGGGATCGATCTCGCCCTCGACGTTCGAGACGATATGCATGACGTGCGAGTAATACTCGATCACGTATTTCTCGGTCACCTTGACGGTGCCGATCTTGGCCACGCGGCCGACATCGTTGCGGCCGAGATCGAGCAGCATCAGATGCTCGGCCCGCTCCTTGGGATCGCCCAGCAGATCCTCGGCCAGGGCCTTGTCCTCGGCCGGGTTGGCGCCGCGGCGGCGGGTGCCCGCGATCGGGCGGATCGTGACCTTCCTGTCGCGCAGCCGCACCAGGATCTCGGGGCTCGAGCCGACGACCGAGAAGCCGCCGAAATCGAGGAAGAAGAGGAAGGGCGAGGGGTTGAGGCGCCGCAGCGAGCGGTAGAGCGCGAAGGGCGAAAGCTTAAAGGGCAGGGCGAAGCGCTGCGAGAGCACCACCTGGAAGATGTCGCCGGCAAGGATATATTCCTTCGCCTTCTGCACCATCTCGTGGAAGCGGGAGGGCGTCATGTTCGAGCGGGGCTCAGGCAGCCCGGCCTGGTCCTCGCTGGCCTCGCGCAGCTGCGGCAGGTTGCGGTCGAACAGCTCGACCGCCGCCGCGAGGCGCTCGCAGGCGAGATTGTAGGCGGCGCGCGCATCGATCCCGGCCTGCGGCCGGACCGGCGTCACCACCGTGACGATGTCCTCGACATTGTCGAACACGGCCATGATGGTCGGCCGCAGGAAGATGCCGTCGGGCAGTCCCAGCTTGTCGGGCTGGATGTCCGGCAGCGTCTCCATCAGCCGCACCATGTCGTAGCCGAGATAGCCGAAAAGCCCCGCGGCCATCGGCGGCAGGCCCTCCGGCAGCTCGATCTTCGATTCCTCGATCAGCGCGCGCAGCGAGGCGATGGCGCCGCCGGCCACGGGCTCGAAGCGGCCCGTGTCGAAGCGGGCCTGGCGGTTGATCTCGGGCTTGTCGCCGAAGCAGCGCCAGATCAGATCGGGTTGCAGGCCGATCAGCGAATAGCGCCCGCGCACGGCGCCGCCCTCGACGGATTCCAGCAGGAAGCTGTTCGGCTTGCCGTTGCAGAGCTTGAGCATCGCCGAGACCGGCGTCTCCAGGTCGGCCACGAGCCGGGTCCAGACGACGGTCGGCTGGCCGGCGCGGTAGCGGGCTTCGACGGCTTCCAGGCTGGGTTCGACGCGCATGGGGATCAGAACATCGCGTCGACGGCGGACTGGTGGATGGTGACGCCGATCTCGCGGCGCAGCGCCTCGCCGAACTCCTCGGCCACGTCGCCCTGATAGGCGCCGTCGAGCTGCTTCTGCAGCGCGTCGACGCCGGCGCTGTCGGTCGTGGGGTTGGCGTCGTTCACGGTCTTGAGCCGGGCCACGACCTGCCCGCCATCCACGGCCACGGTCGCCGTCTGCCCGGGCTGCAGCGTGAAGAGCTTGCCCGCGAGTTCCTGGGTCACATGGGCATCCGCATCGGTGCCGCTGCGCGTGACCGGCTTCGAGGTCGCGACCGTCGCCTGGACCTCCGCCGCGATCGCCTGGATGTCGCCGCCGAGCCCCAGCTTGCCCGCCAGCTCCCCGGCACGCGCGGCGGCGGCCTTGTCGCGCTCGGCGCTCTTCCAGGCGGCAGCGACCTGCGCATGCACCTGCTTGAGCGGGCGGGTCGCCGGCGGCGTCGAGCCGTCCACCCGCACGATCACATAGCCGCCATTGGGATCCTCGGTCAGGCTCGAGGTGGTCCCGACCTCGGTCGAGAAGGCCAGACCCTGCACGAGCTGATTGCCGGCGACCTCCGGGATGGCCTTGCCGTCCGGGCCCAGCCCCTGGGCATCCACCTGGTCGATCTTGGCGACCGGCAGCCCCAGCTCCTTGGCAGCGTCGTCGAGCGAAGCGCCGCCCGCCATCGCGTCGTCGAGCTGATTGGCGGTATCGATCATCTTGTTGATGGCCAGCTCCTTGACCAGCTCCTGCTGGAGCTGCGGACGGGCCTCCTCGAAGGTCGATTTCTGCTCGGGCTCGATGCTCAGAACATGGATCACATGCCAGCCGAGCGGCGTCTGGATCGGACCCGCGGTCTGGCCGGCGTCGGTCGCGAAGGCCGCGTCGGTCAGGGGCTGCAGGTCGGTGACGAAGCCGCTCTTCTCGATCTTGCCCAGCGGCACCGGTGCGGCGCCGGTCATGTCCTGCGCGACTTGCGCGAAATCCGCGCCGGCCGCGAGCTTGTCGACGGCTTCCTTCGCCTTGGCCTCGTCGGAGAACACCATCTGCTCGACCTCGCGCCGCTCGGGCTGGTCGAATTCCTTGGAACGTTCCTGATAGGCCGCCTGGAGCTTGTCGTCCGGCACGGTCAGGCCGGCCGCGAACTGGTCCGGGGTCATATGCACCAGCAGCAGGCTGCGATATTCGGGCGCCTGGAACAGCTCCTGGTGGGCGTCGTGAAAGGCCTTCAGATCGTCGTCGGTGGGATCGGCCGGCTCGGGCATCGCGTTGTCGGTGACGAGGAAGGTCTCGGCCACGCGGGTCTCGTTGCGATAGCGGTAGAGCCTTTCGACCAGGGCCTTCGGCGCGACCGCGCCGACAGCGACGGCGTCCGCCACCGACTGGCGCATCATCTCGTGGCGGACCTGCTCCACATAGGCGGCTTCGCTGCTCTGGATCTGCTGCAGGAAGGCCGCGAACCGGCCCAGATCGAACTCGCCGACGCTGTTCTGGAAGAGCCGGTCCTTCTTGATCTGCTCGCGGATCTGCGCCTCGCTGGCGGTCAGGCCGAGCTTCTGCGCGTAGATGTCGAACAGGTTGCGCGCCACGATGTTGGCGAGCGTCCGGTCGAGAAGCCCCAGCTTCTTCGCCTGCTCGTTGTCGAAGTTCTCGCCGAAGACCTGGCGATACTGCCGCATCTGGCGGTCGAACTCGGTGCGCAGCTCCTGGCCGGTGATCTTGACGTCGCCCACCTCGGCCATGTCGGGAGCCTGGACGCGCTGGCGCAACATGTCGCCGACACCCCAGACGCCGAAGGTGAGGATCAGGAAGACGAACAGGATCTTGACGACCCAGGTGGCGGCCTTGCTGCGAAGCGCAATGAGCATGAGGATGGGATCCGGAAGCGCCGTCTGGGGCGCGGAAAAACGGCCGGCATCATAGGGGCCGCCCCCGGACCGGGCAACAGGGGAAAGCCTGCGGGATTCCAGGCGGATAGGGCGGGTGGCGCCGCGCCGCCACGCATGCTAGGACCCCACGCGAACGCCGATCCAACCCGCCTCGAGGGAATGCCATGACCGAGCCCGCCGGACGCCGGCCTCTGATTGCCGGAAACTGGAAGATGAACGGCCTCAAGCGCGAGGCGCTGGCGCTGGCCGATGCGCTCCTGGCCGGGGCGGGTGGCGCGGGCGGGCGCGGCGAGCTCCTGGTCTGCCCGCCGGCAACGCTCCTCGCCCTGGTCGGCGAGCGGCTCAAGGGCTCGGCCATCCATCTGGGCGCGCAGGATTGCCATCCCAAGCCGAGCGGCGCCCATACCGGCGATATCGCGGCCCCCATGCTGGCCGATCTCGGCTGCCGCTTCGTGATCGTCGGCCATTCCGAGCGCCGCGCCGATCATGGCGAGAGCGACGCGCTGGTGAAGGCCAAGGCCGAGGCGGCGAGGGCGGCCCGCCTGATCCCCATCCTCTGCGTCGGCGAGACCCTGGCGGTGCGCGACCGCGGCGATGCGCTCGCCGTCGTGGCGGCGCAGCTCGCGGCCTCGCTGCCGGCGGGTGCCGATGGCGAGACGCTGGTGGTGGCCTATGAGCCGGTCTGGGCGATCGGCACCGGCCGCACGCCCACCACGGCCGATATCGGCGCCATGCACCAGGCGCTGCGGGCGGAGCTGAAGCGGCATATGGGAACCGAGGCCGAGCGCACCCGCATCCTCTATGGCGGCTCGGTCAAGGGCAGCAACGCCGCCGAGATCCTGGCGGTGCCGGGCGTGGATGGCGCGCTCGTGGGCGGCGCCAGCCTCAAGGCCGACGAATTCCTCGCCATCGCTCAAGCGAGCAGATGACGCAAAAGGGCGCCCGGTACATGATCCGTCGGCCGGACTGATCCGGCCTTGCTCGAGACGGAGCCCCCATGGCCACCACGCCCAAACCCCCATCCTCGACCCCGACGCCGAAGAGCTCGCAGGCGCCTAGTTCCAAGCCCGCCCAAGGGCCGGTGAAGGGCGGCAAGCCGCCGAGCCCGCCGAAATCCTGATCGCGGGCGGCCGGGCCCCCGGCCCGGCTCCGGCCGGTTGGCGCCACAGGCTGCCGGTAGCAGCGAGCGGCGCGCTCTAAGTTATTGCCCGAACGCGGCAAACTTGCCGCTGGCATCGGCGGCGGGAAGCGGGTAGAACGGCGCCGCTTCATGACCCCCTGCGGGCGCCCTTGGCGCACCCGGCGGGCATGCCTATCTGCCGTTGATGGTTTCCGGGCGGCCTGCCGCCCGTCTCTCTGGTCCTGGCCCAAGGTTCTTCGATGCAACAGGTCGTGCTGGTGATTCACTTGATGCTCGCGATCGCGCTCATCGCGGTCGTGCTGATGCAGCGCAGCGAGGGCGGCGGCCTCGGGCTCGGCACGGCGGGCAGCGGCGGCATGTCGGGATTCCTCTCCGGTCGCGGCCAGGCGAACCTGCTGACGCGGACCACGGCGGTGATCGCCGCCTGCTTCATCGCCACCAGCATCCTGCTGGCGCTGCTCGCGCGCCACGGCACGGGCCCGGTCTCGATCTTCGACCAGGCGCCGGCGCCGACCACGCAGGAGCAGCCGGCGGCACCCGCCGACTCGGGCACCGGCACCGGAACCACCGCGCCGACGACTCCTTCGGCGCCGAGCGTCCCGCTCGGACAGCAGTAGCCGCTCCGGAATTTCAAGGCTTTCCGCGGGCCCGCGTCGCGCATGGGCGCCATGCGCGCGGCCGCGCTTGCGACCGGCATTAAATTCGGGTGATAAAGGGTTCCCATGACGCGGTTCATATTTGTCACCGGCGGCGTGGTTTCCTCTCTCGGTAAAGGCCTCTCCGCAGCGGCCCTCGGCGCGCTTCTTCAGGCGCGCGGATTCAAAGTGCGCCTGCGCAAGCTGGACCCCTATCTCAACGTCGATCCGGGCACGATGAGCCCGACCCAGCATGGCGAGGTCTATGTCACGGACGACGGCGCCGAGACCGATCTCGATCTCGGCCATTACGAGCGTTTCACCGGCGTCGCCTCGCGGCGCAGCGACAACGTCACCTCGGGCCGCATCTACTCGACGGTGATCGCGCGCGAGCGGCACGGCGATTACCTGGGGGCCACCGTTCAGGTCATTCCGCACGTCACCGATGCGATCAAGGAATTCGTCACCGCCGATCTTCACGGCGAGGATTTCCTGATCTGCGAGGTGGGCGGCACGGTCGGCGACATCGAGAGCCTGCCCTTCCTCGAGGCGATCCGCCAGCTCGGCAACGAGCTGGGGCCGGAGCGCTCGATGTTCGTGCATCTGACGCTGGTGCCCTGGATCCCGTCGGCCGGCGAGCTCAAGACCAAGCCGACGCAGCATTCGGTCAAGGAGCTGCAGGGCGTGGGCATCCGGCCCGATATCCTGCTCTGCCGCTGCGACCGGCCGATCTCGCCGGAATCGCGCCGCAAGATCGCGCTCTTCTGCAACCTGCGCCCCGAGGCCGTGATCCCGGCGCTCGATGTCGACACGATCTACCAGGTGCCGATCGCCTATCACGAGCAGGGCTTCGATACCGAGGTCTGCCGGCATTTCAAGCTCGAGGCCAAGGAGCCGGCGCTCGCCAACTGGCACCATGTCGTCAACCGCGTGCGCGAGCCCGAGAGCAACGTGCAGATCGCGGTGGTCGGCAAATACACCGCGCTCCTCGACAGCTACAAGTCGCTGGCCGAGGCCCTGACCCATGGCGGCATCGCCAACAACGCCAAGGTCAAGCTCAACTGGATCGATTCCGAGATCTTCGAGCGCGAGGACGCGGTCTATCACCTCGAGGATGTGAACGGAATCCTGGTGCCGGGCGGCTTCGGCGAGCGCGGCTCGGAAGGCAAGATCGCCGCGGCGCGGTTCGCGCGCGAGCGCAAGGTGCCCTATTTCGGCATCTGCTTCGGCATGCAGATGGCGGTGATCGAGGCCGCGCGCCACCTGGCGGGCATCGAGAAGGCCGGCTCCACCGAGTTCGGCCCCTGCGCCGATCCCGTGGTCGGGCTCATGACCGAGTGGGTCAAGGGCAACCAGGTCGAGCGGCGCACCTCCAACAGCGACCTCGGCGGCACCATGCGGCTCGGCGCCTATGACTGCAACCTGGCCGAGGGCAGCCAGGTGGCGGACATCTACGGCAAGCGCCATATCAGCGAGCGCCACCGGCACCGCTACGAGGTCAACATCAACTACAAGGACCGGCTGGAGCAGGTGGGCCTGCGCTTCTCCGGCATGTCGCCGGACGGGGTCCTGCCCGAGATCGTCGAGATCCCGGAACATCCCTGGTTCATCGGCGTGCAGTTCCACCCGGAGCTCAAATCCAAGCCCTTCGACCCGCACCCGCTCTTCACCTCCTTCATCCACGCGGCGCTGGAGCAGAGCCGGCTGGTGTAAGGCGGGCGGGAGCCGGCTTCCATGGCGTTCCCGTGCGGATATGCCCATTGCCGGACAGAGGGCGCCGGACCATGATGCCGCCCTCCCATCGTCATCCCCGCGAAAGCGGGGCCCCATGGTTCCGCTCAGGCGCGCTGGATCAGGATGGATCCCCGCTTTCGCGGGGATGACGGCAGAGCGAACCGAGCCACAACTTCCCGCTTGATCGGACGAGACCCATGACCCAGCAACGCCATGTCCATGTCGGCCAGGTGACCTTCGGCAACGACAAGCCCTTGTCGCTGATCGCGGGGCCCTGCCAGCTCGAATCCCGCGCCCATGCGCATGAGATGTGCCAGGCGCTGACCGAGCTGACCGGCAAGCTCGGCATCGGCCTCGTCTACAAGACCTCCTTCGACAAGGCCAACCGCACCAGCCTCAAGGGCCAGCGGGGCCTCGGCATGGAGAAGAGCCTGCCGATCATGGCCGAGCTGCGCGAGACCTTCGGCTGTCCGGTCCTCACCGACGTCCATTCGATCGAGCAGTGCAAGCCGGTCGCCGAGGCGGTCGACATCCTGCAGATCCCGGCCTTCCTCTGCCGCCAGACGGATCTGCTGCTCGCCGCCGGCGAGACCGGCAAGACCATCAATGTGAAGAAGGGGCAGTTCCTGGCGCCCTGGGACATGAAGAACGTCGCCGACAAGATCGCCTCGACCGGCAACCAGAATCTGCTGCTCACCGAGCGCGGCGCCTCCTTCGGCTACAACACGCTCGTCTCCGACATGCGCAGCCTGCCGATCATGGCCGAGACCGGCTATCCGATCGTGTTCGACGCCACCCATTCGGTGCAGCAGCCGGGCGGGCAGGGGACCTCGTCGGGCGGCCAGCGCGAGTTCGTGCCGGTGCTGGCACGCGCCGCCGTTGCCGTCGGCGTCGCCGGCGTCTTCATGGAGACGCACCAGGATCCCGATCATGCGCCCTCCGACGGCCCCAACATGGTGCCGATCAAGCAGATGCCGGCACTGCTCCAGCGGCTGATGGAATTCGACCGGCTCGCGAAGGCGGCTTGATCCGCGCCACGGCGGCCCGCCTGTCCGCGCCGTAATTTGCAGCGGCCTTCCTCGTCCCCCTAGGATCGGAGATCCGGGAGAGGGGACCGTTCGTCATGCGTCGACTGTTGGCGGTTGCCGGGTTGTGCGCGGCGTTGCTCGGTGCCACGAGCGCAGATGCTGCCGGCACCATCGGGCTGGTGCTGATGCATGGCAAGACGGGGATGCCATCGCAGCTCGCCAAGCTCGGCGCGGCGCTGACGGCCTCGGGCTATCTCGTCGACGCGCCGGAGATGTGCTGGTCGAAGAATCGGATTTTCGACAAGCCGCTCGACGACTGCATGGCCGAGATCGACAAGGCCGCGGCCGATCTGAAGAGCCGCGGTGCCGGCCGGATCGTGGTCCTCGGCATGAGCCAGGGCGGTGCCGTGGCACTCGCCTATGGCGCCCGCCACCCCGAGCTCGCCGGCATCATCGCGCTGGCGCCCGCGGCCGATCCCACCGGCCTCTCGAACTATGCCGACCTGCAGCGCAGCATCAAATCGGCGCAGCCGATGATGGAAGCCGGCCAAGCTGAAACCGCCACCGACTTCAACGACATCGTGAACGGCAAGACCATCACCGTCCATGCCACACCGCAGAACTTCCTGAGCTTCCACGGACCCGACAGCCCGATCGTCACGATCAAGGCGATGATGACGACCGTGCTGCCGAAACTGGCGGAACCGCTGCTGTGGGTCTCGGGCGACCGCGATGCCAGCCAGGGTATCGCGGGCAAGGCCTTCGCGACCGTGCCGCACAATCCGCTCGATCGCCATGTCGCCGTGGAGGCCGACCATGTCGGCACGCCCGACGCCGCCATTCCCGCCGTGCAGGACTGGCTCAAGCTCCTGAAGTGAGCCGGCCTTATCGCGACGGTTTGCCTTCGCCCGTCAGCGCGCGGTTCGCGTCGCCCAGCGAGCTCTTCTGCCGGCCGGCCGCGTCGAAGTTCGCAGGCTCGAGCCAGCGCTCGAAATTGGCGCGCAGCGCCGGCCATTCGTGATCCATGATCGCGTACCAGGCGGTGTCGCGGTTGCGGTTCTTGTAGATGATGTGCTGGCGGAAGAGGCCTTCGAAGCGGAAGCCGAAGCGGAAGGCCGCCGAGCGCGACGGGGCATTGAGCGCGTCGCATTTCCATTCGAGCCGGCGATAGCCCAGCTCGAACACATGGCGGAACATGAGATACATCGCCTCGACCGGAAGGCGCGTGTGCTGCGTCCTGGGTTCGTACCAGATATGCCCGACCTCGATCACGCCCTGGCCGGGGCGGATGTTGAGGAAGCTCACCATGCCCTTCGGCTCGCCGGTCGCATTGTCGATCACGGCATAGAACTGCGGCTCCGTCAGCGGCGCCTGGGCCTCGAGCCAATCCATGAACTCGGGCTCGCTGGCCCAGGGCCCGTAGGGCATGTAGGTCCAGAGTTGTTTGGTCGCCTCGTCAACATGGCTCTGCGCGTAGAGAAGGTGCCCGTGCTTCTTCGGGACCACCAGCTCGAGCGTGACATAGCGGCCCGCGAGCGATCCGTGGACCGGCGGCTTGCCGGACGGAAATTTCGTCAAGGTGGGGCCAACGGGCAACATCGCGTCTTACCTCCAATAAGCCACATGGGCAGGCCCCAGGCTCGGGCTTGCGGCGGCGCCAAACTAGCGCGAGGCTGAGGCTCCTGTCGAACCGGCCGGTTCCGGCCCCGTCCCATCCGCTTCGCCGTCGTCGAGCATCGCAATCCCGAGAGAGGACATCGATCATGGAGATGGTCCAGCACTTCCGGGCCATGGCGCGCAACAACGCCTGGTCCAACTACCGGCTGCACAAGGCCTGCGCCGGCTTGAC
Source organism: Hypericibacter adhaerens (assembly GCF_008728835.1). Lineage (GTDB taxonomy): Bacteria > Pseudomonadota > Alphaproteobacteria > Dongiales > Dongiaceae > Hypericibacter > Hypericibacter adhaerens. The sequence continues at coordinate 2,537,929 of NZ_CP042582.1, read as the reverse complement.
GGAGGCCGAGTTCAACAAGAAGCGGACCAGCTTCTTTCCCTCGCTGCCCGAGACGCTGCTCCATATCCTCGAGGTCGACTGGCTCTATCTGGACCAGCTCGAGGCGACGCCGACCGACCGCGATGCCATGGACTACAATCTTCCCTACCGGACGCTCGCCGAGCTGACGCCGGCGCAGCGCGCCATGGACCTGAGGCTCATCGCCTATTGCGAGCGGCTGACGCCGCAGACGGTCGATGCCCCCGTCACCATCCGCCGGGCCAACGGATACCGGCCGGTCAATCCCGCCTCGGCGGTGCTGACCCATCTCTTCGTCCATCAGATCCATCACCGCGGGCAGGTCCATGCCATGCTGGCCGGCACCGCCGTGCCGCCGCCGCAGCTCGACGAGTTCTTCCTGGTCGAGGACCAGCCCCTGCGCGCGCCCGACCTGGCCGCGCTTGAGTTGCCGTGAGGCCGGCCCTATAAGCGGCCCGGAAGCGGCGGCCGGGGTAGGCTGGACCGGTCGGCGCGCAAGACCTTGAAATGTCACATCGGAAGGGATCCCCAGGCATGTCCGCCATTCTCGACATCACCGGCCGCGAGATTCTCGACAGCCGCGGCAACCCCACGGTCGAGGTGGATGTCAGTCTCGAAAGCGGCGCCTTCGGCCGCGCGGCGGTGCCTTCCGGCGCCTCGACCGGAACCCACGAGGCGGTCGAGAAACGCGACGGGGACAAGGGCCGCTATCAGGGCAAGGGCGTGCGCGAGGCGGTCGCCGCGGTCAATGGCGAGATCCTCGACGCGCTCTCCGGCATCGACGCGACCGAACAGGCGAAGGTCGACCGGATGCTGATCGATCTCGACGGCACGCCCAACAAGAGCCGGCTCGGCGCCAACGCGATCCTCGGCGTCAGCCTCGCCGTAGCCAAGGCGGCGGCACAGCAGGCGACCTTGCCGCTCTATCGCTATGTCGGCGGCACCGCGGCGCGCAAGCTGCCGGTGCCCCTGATGAACATCGTCAATGGCGGCGCCCATGCCGACAACCCGATCGACTTCCAGGAATTCATGATCCTGCCGGTGAAGGCGCCGAGCTTCGCCGAAGCCTTGCGGATGGGCGTCGAGGTGTTCCACGCGCTCAAGGCCGAGCTCAAGGGCGCCGGCCATTCGACCAATGTCGGCGACGAGGGCGGCTTCGCCCCCAATCTCGCCGGCGCGGACGTGGCGCTCGCCACCATCATGAAGGCGATCGAGCGGGCCGGCTACAAGCCGGGCGAGCAGGTGGTGCTGGGCCTCGATGTGGCGGCCAGCGAGTTCTACAAGAACGGCAAATACGCCATGGAAGGCGAGGGCAAGACGCTCGATGCCGCCGGCATGGTGAAGTTCTACGAGGATCTGGTGAAGCGCTACCCGATCGTCACGATCGAGGACGGCATGGCCGAGGACGACTGGCAGGGTTGGGCCGAGCTGACCAAGGCGCTCGGCGGCAAGGTGCAGCTCGTGGGCGACGATCTCTTCGTCACCAACACCAAGCGGCTGGGCGAAGGCATCGCCAAGGGGATCGCCAATGCCGTGCTGGTGAAGGTCAACCAGATCGGCACGCTCACCGAGACGCTCGAGACCGTCGAGATGGCACACAAGGCGGGCTATCGCGCGGTCATGTCCCACCGCTCGGGCGAGACCGAGGACGCCACCATCGCCGACCTCGCCGTCGCCACCAATTGCGGCCAGATCAAGACCGGCTCCTTGAGCCGCTCCGACCGCCTCGCGAAATACAACCAGCTCCTGCGCATCGAGCAGGAACTGGGCCTGAGCGCGATCTATCCGGGCCGCAGCGCGCTGGCGCGGGGGTAGGGAGTAGCGCCGCGCTACAATCTCCTCCCCCGTCTTCGGGGGAGGATTAAGGAGGGGGCTGCTCGATGTCCGATACCGGGCAGCCCCCTCCCTGACCCTCCCCCAGAACGGGGGAGGGGATGGTGTCTTCCCTTCCTCGTTTTGCTTCTTCCCTCTACGCCTTCGCCGTCCCGCCGCCGAACTTGCGGCGCATCCGCTCGAGCCAGCGCAGGAGCGGCAGGCGGGTGCGCGCCTCTTCGAGCTCGAGGCCGACCAGCGTGATGCGGTCGCCCTGGGTGGCGCGCACCGTCAGCTCGACAGGCGCGAGCTTCACGCGATCGCCCACCACCGGCAGCCGGCCGATGCGCCGCGCGAGCCAGTCGCCGACAGTGAGGCCCTTGGCGTCGGCGGGGAAGGGCAGGCCGTATTCCTTGGCGATGAGCTCGAACGGGGCCGAGGGATCGAACATGAACTCGCCCAGCCCTTCGACGGGCTCGCCGGCGGATGCCGGGGCGAAGAGCTTGTCCACCTCGTGGCGCTGCTCGGGCGGCACCAGCAGAATCACATAATCGTCCGGCTCGAGCTTGCCGGGCTCGGTCGGCGGCAGGATGCGGCCCTCGCGCACGACGCCCAGGCTGCCGGTGCGCGGCGGCAGCGGCAGCGTCGAGGGCGAATGCTCGAGCGCGCTGCTGTCCTCGACGACGCGCCAGCCGAGGATGTCGCGATCGGCCGCGTCGGGCAGCTCGAACAGCCGGCTCGCCTCGGGCTCCGGCGCCGCCGGCACCTCGAGGCCGAGCGCGCGGGCCAGGCCCGGCGCCGTCCAGCCCTGCACCACCAGCGACAGCAGCACCATCACGAAGGCCACGTCGAAATAGGCGCGTCCGTTGGGCAGCCCCGCCAGCACCGGCAGGCAGCCGAGGAAGATCGGCACGGCGCCGCGCAGGCCCACCCAGCTGATGAAGGCGAGGGAAGGACGATCGAACCGGAAGGGCAGCAGCGACAGCAGCACCGCCACCGGCCGCGCCACCAGCATCAGCACGAGCGCGATGACGAGCGCGGGAACGGTCAAGGGGAAGAACTCGGTCGGCGTCACCAGCAAACCCAGCAGCAGGAACATCACCACCTGCGCCAGCCAGACCAGCCCGTCATGGAAACGGATCACCATCTGCTGGGCGCGGAAGGGCTTGCTGCCCATCACGATGCCGGCGAGATAGACCGCGAGGAAACCCGAGGCGCCGACCACGTTGGCGGCCGAGAACAGCACCAGCGCGCCGGCGGCGACCAGGATCGGGTAGAGCCCGACCGCCAGCTCGACCCGGTCGATCAGCCAGCGCATCGCCCAGCCGCCCAGAAGCCCGAAGGCGGCCCCGCCCGCCATCTGCAGCACCAGCGACAGGGCCACCCGCAAGGCGCCGGCCTCGCCCGACTGCAGCAGCCATTCGACGCAGGAAATCGTCAGGAACACCGCCATGGGATCGTTCATGCCGGATTCCGCCTCGAGCGTCGCCTGCACGCGCTGGTTCAGGACGCGGTTGCCGCGCGACAGCAGCAGGAACACGGCGGCCGCATCGGTGGAAGCCAGTATCCCGCCGAGCAGCAGACCCTCGACCGTGCCGAAGCTCAGGACCTCGTAGGCCACGACCGCCACGATCGCCGCCGTGACCAGGACGCCCACCGTCGCCAGCGAAAGGCCCGGCCACAGCGCCAGCCGGAAGACGGTACGTGTCGTGCGCAACCCGCCGTCGAACAGGATCACCGCCAGTGCGACGCTGCCGACCATGTAGGTCAGATGGAAATCGTCGAAGACGATGCCGCCCGGCCCGTCCTGGCCGGCCAGCATGCCGAGCACCAGGAAAATCAGCAGCACCGGCGCCCCGAGGCGGGTGGCATAGGCGCCCGCCAGGATGCTGAGCGCCACCAGGCCGGCGCCCACGAGCAATGTGACCGAGATCGATTCCATATCGGCCACCATAACCGATGCGCGCCGCTTCGCGAGGCTTCGCGTTCATCGGCGCGATTTTTTTCAACGAGTGCGGCAAAGATTCCCCACCGCCGTGCAACCGCAGAGCGTGTGCCGCCATCCTGATCGGCGCGCGCTCGCCACCACTTCCTCTTCTTCTCCCCCACGAGAGCGGGGGAGAGGGGAGGGTGAGGGGCGTCGCAAAACGGGGCGAGCCCTTCGACATGTCGCTGGCCATCGGGGCCCCCTCACCTGACCTCTCTCCCCGCTTTGCAGGTGGAGAGGAAAAAGAGAGCGAGCACGAAGGCCCGCTTCAGCGATCGCGGCCCTCGAGGAAGCGCTCGAGCGTCTGCGCCGCGGTGCCGATATGCGCGACGAGGATGCGGCAGGCGAGCGCGGGCTTGCGCGCCTTCGCAGCCTCGAGCATCGCCCGATGCTCGCCCTGCGAGATGTGATGGCGGCCCATGGCGGCGAGATGGAAGCGCAGATAGCGGTCCGCCTGCGCCAGATGCTGCTCGACGAGGGCGAGCAGGCGAGGGCGGCCGGCCCGGGCATAGAGCGTCATGTGGAAGCGCCGGTTGAGTTCGCCCAGGCGGTTCTGGTCCGGCTCGCCATCGAGCTCGGCCAGGAGCTCCGCCGCCCGGTCCAGATCGGCGCCCGACAGGTGGGGGATCGAGAGCCGCAGGGCCACGGGTTCGAGGGCGAGGCGGATCGTGTAGTTGTCGGCGGCGTCCTCGGCCGAGATCTCCGCCACGATGGCGCCGCGATGCGGATAGAAATCGACCAGCGCCTGCGCCTCGAGCTGACGCAGCGCCTCGCGGATCGGCATCCGGCTCACCCCGAAGGTCGCGGCCAGCTCCTCCTGCCGCAGGGGCGTGCCGCCCGCCAGCGTGCCGTTCAGGATCGCCTGGCGCAGGGTCGCCTCGACGAACTCGGTCGCGGTGCGGAAGCGGGGCCGGGCCTGATCGACGAGCTGGGCGAGGGTCGCGGTCATGGGGTGGATTGTCGATTGGATCCAATTCAACTATAGAGGCCGGGGCGGGGTGTGCCAAGCCGGGGGCTGAAACCGGCCGACCGCTCTCGAAGGGATCTCGCAAAAGGATCGCCCATGGATCAACACCGTGTGTCCGAGCTGTCCGCGGCCGCGGCGCCGGGCCAGGCGATCACCACGGGCCTGCTGGCCTCCTTCGTCGGGTTCGGCAGCTCCTTCGCGGTGGTGGTGCAGGGCCTGGTCGGCGTCGGCGCCGATCCGGCCCAGTCGGCCTCGGGATTGCTGGTCCTGAGCGTCGGCATGGGCCTGCTCGGCATCCTCCTGAGCCTCCGCTACCGCATGCCGATCAGCGTCGCCTGGTCGACGCCGGGCGCGGCACTGCTGGCCTCGACGGGCGCGCCCGAGGGTGGCTTCGCCGCCGCCGTCGGCGCCTTCCTGGTCGTGGGCGCGCTCATCGTCCTGGCCGGACTCTGGAAGCCGCTGGGGCGCCTCGTGGCCTCGATCCCGTCCTCGATCGCGAACGCGATGCTGGCGGGCGTGCTGTTCCATCTCTGCGTGGCGCCGTTCCTCGCCATCGCCGAGATCCCCGCGCTGGCGCTGCCGGTGGTGCTGCTCTGGGCGGTGGTGGCGCGCTTCTGGCGGCTCTATGCGGTGCCGGCGGCCGTGCTGCTGGCGGTGGCGCTGATGTTCTGGCAGGGGGCAGGGCCCTCGCCGCCCGTGGGCCAGCTCTGGCCCCAACTCACTCTCGTGCCGCCGGTCTTTTCCTGGAGCGCCATGGTGAGCATCGCGCTGCCGCTCTTCCTCGTGACCATGGCCTCGCAGAACATCCCGGGCTTCGCCGTGCTGCAGGCCAACGGGTTCCAGCCGCCCTCGCGGCCGCTCATCGTCACGACCGGCGTCGGCACCATCCTGGCGGCGCCGTTCGGCGGCCATGCGATCAATCTCGCGGCGATCACCGCGGCGCTCTGCGCCGGACCCGATGCGCATCCCGATCCGGGCCGGCGCTATATCGCCGCGGTCGCGACCGGCGTCGGCTACATCCTTTTCGGCATGATCGCGGTCGCCGCCACGGCCTGGATCAGCGCCTCGCCGCCCTTGCTGATCGAGGCGGTGGCGGGCTTGGCCCTGCTGGGCGCCTTCGGCTCGGCCCTGGGCAACGCGCTCACGAGCCCGGGCGAGCGCGACGCGGCGCTGGTGACCTTGATCGCCACCGCATCCGGCATGTCCTTCGCCGGTATCGGCTCCGCCTTCTGGGGGTTGCTGGCGGGCGGAATCATGCTGGCGCTGCGCCGCCTGAAGCCGTAGTTCTGAGACGCAGACCCGAACGGCCACGCGCTCCCGTGGCTCCAGACCCAGACGACGATCACTTCCCGCGCAGGATCATCCTCCGCCATGCCCGATGCCGCCCTGACAGCCGGCGAGGCGAGGTCGCGCCATCGGCTCGGCCTGGCCATGGTCACGGCCTCGGCCATCTTCTGGAGCAGCGGCGGCTTCTTCACCCGGCTCATCCCGCTCGATCTCTGGACCATGCTGGCCTGGCGCGGTCTCTTCGGCGGCTTGAGCATCCTGCTGTTCATGGCCTGGGATGCGAGAGCGCCCGGGCGTCGCCTGTGGCGGCCGATGGGCTGGCCGGGCCTGATCGTCATGCTGCTGAACACCGGCGGCATGCTGCTCTTCATCGGTTCGCTGCGGCTGACCGCGGTGGCCGACGTCACGGTCATCTATGCGATCCTGCCGTTCCTGACGGCGCCGATCGCCTGGCTCTGGTTCAAGGAGCGGCCCACGCGCCGCACCATGCTGGCAGGGCTGCTGGCCCTGGGTGGCGTGGTCATCACCGTCGGCGGCGCCTTGGGCCATGGCGGCAGCAGCCTCCTGGGCTGCTTCCTCGCGTTCGTCATGACGACGACCATGGCGCTCACCACGAGCATCACCCGGCGCTATCCGGGCGTGCCGATGATCCAGGCGGCCTGCCTGGCCTGTTTCGCGGGCTCCGCGATCTGCTTTCCGATGGCAGGGCCGGCGAGCGGAATCACCGCGCTCGATTTCGTCAATCTGGCGCTGTTCGGCATCCTCAACATGGGCCTCGGCCTGGCGCTCTACGTGATGGGCGCCAAACACATTCCGGCGGTGGAGGCGGCGCTCCTGAGCATCCTCGAGACGCCGGTCGCGCCGCTCTGGGTCTGGATCTTCTTCGCCGAGGTGCCGCGCGGCGCCACGCTGCTGGGCGGGGCGGTGGTTCTGTTCGCGGTGCTGTGGCAGGTCCTGGGGAGCCGGCAGCACCGATCCGCGTGAATTCCCGGCCCATTCATAATTTTCCATAATATGTATTATGCGACTTACAGATAGGCCGAAACGGCCGGTTCTTGCGGCTCTCCAGGCCCCCCCCCCCCCCGCGGCTCTTCTCCTCCGTTATCGGACTGCCGCTTGGGGCCTGCTTCGACCCTCGCTAAGTTGCCCCTGAACCCTCCCAAGAGTCGCGCGATGACCCCATCCAAGCTCAAGGCCGCCCCGTCCGAAAACCTGGCGCCGATCGACCGGCTGCTGGCCATCATGGCGCGGCTGCGCGATCCGGCGGCCGGCTGTCCCTGGGATCTCGAGCAGGACTTCCCCACCATTGTCCCGCACACGATCGAGGAAGCCTACGAGGTGGCCGACGCCATCGAGCGCGGCCGGATGGACGAGCTCAAGAGCGAGCTCGGCGATCTCCTGTTCCAGGTGATCTTCTACGCTCAGATGGCCCGCGAGCGCGGCCTCTACGAATTCGACGACATCGTCCGGACCCTCAACGACAAGATGATCCGCCGCCATCCGCATGTCTTCGCGGACGGCGCCGTGGACAGCGCCGACGCCCAGACCCTCGCCTGGGAGGAACAGAAGGCCGGCGAACGCGCCGCCGAGGCCGCCGCCAAGGGCGCGGCCGCCAGCCAGCTCGACGGCCTGCCGTTGGGGCTGCCGGCCCTGACCCGCGCCGCCAAGCTGCAGAAGCGCGCCGCGCGGATCGGGTTCGACTGGCCCGAGGCCGCCCCGGTGCTCGACAAGATCGTCGAGGAGGTCGACGAGATCAAAGCGGAGCTGGTCCAGGGCAGCGGCCGGGACCGGCTGGCCGACGAGGTCGGCGACTTGCTCTTCGCCGTCACCAACCTCGCCCGCCATCTGGAGCTCGATCCCGAGCAGACCCTGCGCGGCGCCAATGCCAAGTTCGAGCGCCGCTTCCGCCGGCTGGAGGCGCTGCTGGCCCAGCGCCATGACCCCGGCACCCGGCCGGGGCTCGATGCGCTGGAGGCGCTCTGGCAAGCGGTCAAACAGGAAGAGCGTTAAGCGGCCGAGACGCACCTTCGCTTGATATTGTTCTCTTTTTGTTCTAAGCTGCGAGAAGAGAGAAAGACCCGGCCCGCGGAGATCGGACAAGGTCGGATCCCGGCATTCACGATCGCTCCGGGGCGATCCCGAGGGACCGGCGGGCCACCGTCAAGCGCCTGTTCCTTGCCTGATAGGGCCCTGTTCCGGGCCTGTTTTTGGGGCGCCCCATAAACTGAGTGGTGTTTGAAAAAAGACGTATCTCCAGCGGCTTGGGAAATGCTGATGCCGGCGGATCCCTGCAAAGGCCCTGTTCTCAGGCGATCCGGCCGTCAAGAGCCGCCCGTCCTTGCAATTCTCATGGCGTCCTCTGCGGTCGGAGACCTCTCATGCCGCCGCGAACTCCGCGTTCTGACCGGGCGACTACTTCTCGATCAGCGGAATCTGCGGCGAAGCCGTGCGCGGCAGATGGCCCGTCAGCCGCGGATCGTCATGGACCTCGACCGCATAGGCGTAAGGCACGAAGCCGGAGCGGCGGTAGAAGCCCAACGCGCCCGGGTGATCGAAGCTGCAGGTATGGACCCAGAGCCGCCGGATGGGCCGCGCCCAGGCCTTCTGGATGGCCTGGTCCATGAGGAAGCGCCCGGCGCCCTGGCCGATCGCCTCCGGCACCAGCCCGAAGAACGCCAGCTCGCACTGGCCCTCCTCGCGGAAATCCAGCTCCAGCAGCCCGATATGGATCTGGTCTTCCTTCAGCACGAAGACCTCGACCGCGGGATCGGCCAGGATCGCGTGCAGCCGGTCGTCGGGCATCTTGAGCCGCGAGAACCACATCCAGTCCTCGCCGATGCGCCGGAACAAGGCCCGGTAGGCGCCGAGATCCGGGCCCGGCATCCGCTCCAACGCGAAGGGTCTGTCCCGCTGCGGCACCGGTCGCTGGGTCGGTTTCGCCGTCATCTCGAGGCAGACGACGACATTGGCCAGCTTGCCCGGCGGCAGCAGCCAGTACCCGTCGCCAATGAATTTTTCTTTATCTATCATAATGTCTTATAGATCGATCTTAAAGTGATCAATCATTCATCAGCAGATGGATCAGGCTCGAGGTGTCCCAACGGCCGCCACCGCGGGCCTGGACCTGGGCATAGAACTGATCCACCAGGACGGTCACCGGGAGGCGCGCGCCATTGCGCTTCGCCTCGTTCATGCAGATATCAAGATCCTTCCGCATCCAATTGACCGCGAACCCGAAATTGAACTTGCCTTCGGCCATCGTCAGGGCCCGGTTCTCCATCTGCCAGGACTGGGCGGCGCCCTTGGAGATGGTGTCGATGACGAGCTTGGGATCGAGGCCCGCCTTGAGCGCGAAATTCACGCCTTCGGAGAGCCCCTGCACCAGCCCCGCGATGCAGATCTGGTTGACCATCTTGGCGAGCTGGCCGGCGCCCACGGGGCCCATCAGGGTGCAGGCCCGGGCATAGGCGTCGATCACGGGCTTCACCCGCTCAAACAGCTTGGGCTCGCCGCCCACCATGACGGTGAGCTTGCCGTTCTCCGCGCCGGCCTGGCCGCCCGACACCGGCGCGTCGAGGAAGCCCAGCCCCTGCTCGGCCGCCTTGCCGGCGCTCTCGCGCGCCACCTCGGCCGAGGCGGTGGTGTGGTCGACGAAGACAGCGCCCTTCCCCATGCCCGCGAAAGCGCCCTCGGGGCCATGCAGGATCGAGCGCAGGTCGTCGTCATTGCCGACGCAGGCGAACACGATCTCGGCGCCCTTGGCCGCGGCCGCCGGCGTCGGCGCCGCCTTGCCGCCATGCTTCGCCGCCCAATTCTGGGCCCGCGCCGCCGTCCGGTTATAGACCGTCACCTGATGGCCGGCCTTGACCAGATGGCCCGCCATCGGAAAGCCCATGACCCCGAGGCCAAGGAAGGCGACGTTGTTCGACATGGCGTCCGTTCTCCCGCTGGAATGAAGCGGCCGGCATCTTACCGGCGAGCCCTGGCGCTGCAACCCTGGCTGAATTCCCTGGCAGTCACTTCGGAGTAAGTCGCTGTCATCCTGGTGGGATTGATGCGGAGGGGGCCGCTATGGCTCCATGCCGCCCTCACCGGAACGGGATGCGAGACATCATGAAACTGTTCGAGCCCATCAAGATCGGCCGCCTGACCCTGCCCAACCGCATTGCCATGGCGCCGATGACGCGCAACCGCGCCGGCCCCGGCAACGTCCCCACCCCGCTCAATGTTCTCTATTACCGCCAGCGCGCGGGCGCGGGCCTGATCATCACCGAAGGCTCCCAGGTCTCGCCGCAAGGCGTGGGCTATCCCAACACGCCCGGCATCCATACGGCCGAGCAGGTCAAGGGCTGGCGCGCCGTCACCGACGCGGTGCATGCAGCGGGCGGGCGCATCTTCCTGCAGCTCTGGCATGTGGGCCGCACTTCGCATCCCAGCATGCAGCCGAACGGCGAGCTGCCGATCTCCTCCTCCGCGATCGCGCCCGAGGGCGAGATCTACACCTTCGAGGGCATGAAGCCCTATGTCGCGCCGCGCGCGCTCGGCACGGCCGAGGTGAAGAAGGTGGTCGAGGATTTCCGCCATGGCGCGCGCTGCTCGCTCGAGGCGGGCTTCGACGGCGTCGAGATCCACGGCGCCAATGGCTACCTGGTCGAGCAGTTCCTGGTGAACGGCACCAACAAGCGCACCGACATCTATGGCGGCTCGGTCGAGAATCGCACGCGTTTCCTGGCCGAGGTGACCACGGCCGTCGCCGAGGTCTGGGGCGCCAATCGTGTCGGCGTCAGGCTTTCGCCCAACGGCGTGTTCGGCAGCTCGGCCGACACCGACCGGCGCGCGATCTTCCATCACGCGGCCAAGGTGCTCGACGGCTTCGGCCTCGCCTATCTGCATCTCATCGATCATTTCCCGGACGATCCGGAGCCGGCCGGCGGCTATATCCTGCCGCGCGAGATGCGGAGCCATTTCCACGGGCCCATCATGACCAACAGCGGCTATACGCTGGAGAAGGCCGAGGCCACGATCGCGCGCGGCGATGCCGACATGATCTCGTTCGGCGCCAGCTACATCGCCAATCCCGACCTGGCCGAGCGCTTCCGCCAGGGCTGGCCGCTCAACACGCCGGACGGCAATACCTTCTATGGCGGCGACGCCAAGGGCTACACCGACTATCCGGCTTACGCGCAGGCGGCGAAGTAGAGAGCCCTACTCGTCCAGCAGCAGGCCGCGCAGCGCGGTCCAGCTCATGCGGTCGGGCGCCATCAGCAGCCCGACGGCCTGGGTCTGGGCCGCGTGATAGTCCCTGCCATCGAGATAATGGCCGGCGCCGCCCGCCTCGCGGTGGATCAGCACGCCCGGTGCATGGTCCCAGGGCATCAGCTTGGTGAAGAGCGTGAAGTCGACCTCGCCCTTGGCGAGGCGCAGATATTCATGCGCGGCGGCCCGCAGCGACTTGATCGGCTTGACCCGGTTGCGGTGGGCCTGCACCCGATGATCGAGCTGGCGATCGCCGAAGAAGCCGGAATGGAGCGTCCCCGTCAGCTCATGCGGGTCGGCCGGCGGGCTCGAGACCTTGAGCTTTCGGCCGGTGCGATGGCCATCGAGCCAGGCCCCCTCGCCCTTCGCCGCCGTCGCGGTGCTGCGCGCGACCGGGTCGTGAATCCAGGCCGCGACCGGCTCGCCATGATCGAGCAGCGCCACCATCACGCCGAACAGGGGTTTGCCGGCGGCGAAATTGGCGGTGCCGTCGATGGGATCGATGACCCAGGCCAGCCGGGCCGTATCGAGCTGGGCCAGCAGGGTCGGATCGGCCGCGGCGGCCTCCTCGCCTACCATCAGCGCCTCCGGCAGCAAGGCGGCCAGCAGGGGCGCCAGGCGACGTTCCATCGCCTCGTCGGCCACCGTGACGAGATCGCCCGGCCCCTTCTCGCGCACGTCGCCCGAGCGCAGGTTGGTGAAGCGGGGCATGACCTCCTCGGCCGCCGCTTGCGCGATCAGGGCCGAGACCTTGTCGATATCGAGCCTCACGCGCGGGCGACCGGATAGAGCCGCTGATAGCGGCCGAGATCGGCCGGATCGAGCCGCACATCGACATAGGCGAAACCCTCGTCGTCGCGCCGGGTCAGCACCTCGCCATGGCTGTAGAGCCAGGCCAGCGCCGCGCCTTCGCCATGCGGCACCTTGAAATGGCCGATCTGGCGCTGCGCGGCCAGGCGGCGGTCGATCTCCGTCAGCAGCGCCGCCGTGCCCTCGCCCGTCAGCGCCGACAACGCGACCGCATGCGTCTGACGGCCGGCCTGTCGCAGCAGGGTCTCGCGATCGGCCGGCGCGAGCAGGTCGATCTTGTTCAGGACCTCGATCAGGTCGTGGTCCAGCCGCGGCTCGAGATCGAGGTCCTTGAGGACCTTGATCACCTCCTGCTGCTGCAGCGTGGTCTCGGGATGGGCCACGTCGCGCACATGGAGGATGATATCGGCGGCGCTGACCTCCTCGAGCGTGGCGCGGAAGGCCGCCACCAGGTCGGTCGGCAGGTCGGAGATGAACCCCACCGTGTCCGACAGGATGATGTCGCGGCCCGAGGGCAGCTTCACCACCCGCATGGTCGGATCGAGCGTCGCGAACAGCAGGTCCTTCGCCATCACCGTCGCCCGGGTCAGGCGATTGAACAGGGTCGATTTGCCGGCGTTGGTATAGCCGACCAGCGCCACCACCGGATAAGGCACGCGCCGGCGCGCCTCGCGATGCAGCCCGCGCGTGCGCTTGACCTCGGCCAGGTCCTTCTTCAGCCGGCCGATGCGCTCGCCGATCAGGCGGCGGTCGATCTCGAGCTGGGATTCGCCGGGACCGCCGATGAAGCCGAAGCCGCCGCGCTGGCGTTCCAGGTGGGTCCAGGATCGCACCAGGCGGCTGCGTTGATAGCTGAGCGCCGCGAGCTCGACCTGAAGCTGGCCTTCCCGCGTTCGCGCACGCTCGCCGAAGATCTCGAGGATGAGCCCGGTCCGGTCGATGACCTTGCAGCTCCAGGCGCGCTCGAGATTGCGCTGCTGCACGGGCGAGAGCGGCCAGTCGACGACCGCGAGCTTGATGGCCTCGGCTTCGATCAGGCCCTGCAGCCGCTCGACCGCGCCCGATCCGATCAGGGTCGCGGGCTTCGGCTCCGCGACGCGGACCGTCTCCGCATGGACCACGTCGAGATCGATCGCGCGCGCGAGGCCGATCGCCTCGGCCAGCCTGGCCTCGGGCTCGCGGCCCGGCGCCACGGGGCCCCGCATGACCGGGGTCAGGACCAGGCAACGTTCGCCGCGGGTGAGCTCCGGTCCGCTGCCGTTGGAAATCGTCTCCGCCACTTACTCCTCGTCGCCCTCCTTGGCGCCTTCGAAGAGCTGCACCGGCTGGGCCGGCATGATGGTGGAGATGGCGTGCTTGTAGACGAGCTGCGAATGCGCGTCCCGGCGCAGCAGCACCGAGAAGTTATCGAACCAGGTGACGATGCCCTGCAGCTTCACGCCGTTCACCAGGAAGACGGTGACCGGCACCTTGCCCTTGCGAATGTGATTCAGGAAAACGTCCTGAACGTTCTGCGACTTTTCCGTAGCCATCGGCTCCCTCTTTTTCTGAAGTGTTCTCGGGGCCCGGTCTTGTTGGGACCTGACGCCGGCGGAACCGGCCTGGGTCCATGGACAATCCCTATCGGGCGCCGGAACGGTAAAACCCGTCCCGGAAAGCCCGATTAGGTAGCACAAAATGGCAGATTTCGGAAACTCTAAAGTTTGTCAACGAGTTGGCGTAGTTCATTGCAGCTATGGAAATGCCGCATACCGATGATCGCCGTGAATTCGCCAGGCTGCGGCGGTTGCGCCCGCACCAGAAGCGGAACACAGCCGCTGTCCCTGGCACAGATCATATCGAGATCGGTATCGCCCACGAACCAGACATCCGGGCCCGGCGCGATGGCGCCGCCCTCGAGCGCCATCAGGACCGGTTCGCGCGCCGGCTTGTCGCGCGGGGCATCGCCGGCGCCGATGACGCGGCCGAAAAAGCGTGTCCAATCGAGATGATCCGCCTCCTTGCGCAGGAAGGCCCCGCGCTTGTTGCTGACCACGCCCTGATAGACCCCCCGCTCCGCCAGCCGTGCCAGCAGAGCCTCCGCCCCCGCGAGCGCCTCGAGCCGCTCCAGATGGTGCGATTGAAAGCGGCTATAGAAAATCTTTTCGGCTTCCTTCCAGCGCCCGCCGAACATGCCGGGGAAGCTGTCGCGCAGCGACGCCTTCACCCGCTCGCGGGTCTGCTGCAGCGTCCAGGGCTCGTGCCCCATCGCCACCAGCGCCGCATTGAGGGCGTCGGCGATGACGGCCCAGCTGTCGACCAGCGTGTTGTCCCAGTCGAACAGGACGGCGCGCGGCAGCGTGAGCCGTTCCGTACCGGCCAAGCCTGCCGTCATATCAGGACCGGGGTTTCGAGCGCGGCCGCGACATAGACATCGCGCAGCCGGCGCGTCACGGGACCGGGCTTGCCCTCGCCCACCGCGTGCCCGTCGATCTTCGTGATCGGCAGCACGAAGCTCGAGGAGCTCGAGAGGAAGGCCTCGCGCGCCGCGAGCGCCTCCTCGCGGCTGAAGGCGCGCTGCTCGAAGGCGATGCCCTGGTTCTCCAGCAGCTTGATGACGCGCTGGCGGGTGATGCCGTTGAGGATCGCGGCGCCGGCGTCGCGCGTCACCAGCTTGCCGTCGGCCGTGACGATCCAGGCGTTGGTCGAGCTGCCTTCGCTGATCGTTCCGTCCGCCTCGACGAGCCAGGCCTCGAACGCACCCGCCATCGTGGCCTTCTGCTTCGCCAGCAGGTTCGGCAGAAGGCCGATCGACTTGATGTCGCAGCGCTCCCAGCGGATATCGGGCAGCGTGATCACCGAGACCCCCTGCTCGATCGCCGCGGCCGAGGGCGGCCGCGAGCGGCGGATGGTCGCGACGAAAGCAGTCTTCACCCGGGCCGGGAACTTGTGATCGCGGGGCGCCACGCCGCGCGTCGCCTGGAAGTAAAGCAGGGCGTCACTCAAGCCGTTGCGGCGCACCAGCTCGCGCAGCACCAGCTTCAGGGCCGCGCGCGACATGGGCCGCGCGATCTCGAGCTCGCCCAGCGAATAGTCGAAGCGATCGAGATGCGGCTCCTCGTCGATCAGACGCCCGCGATAGAGCGGCACCACCTCATAGACGCCGTCGGCGAACTGATAGCCGCGATCCTCGATATGGACCTGGGCCTGGGCGATCGGGACATAGCGGCCGTTGACGTAGGCGATGCGGGGCATGGAGCGGACCTGGGCGTGAGGCAGTGACGGAATCGAGCGAGATCATGTCCCTTCCCCCCTTGAGGGGGAAGGTTAGGAAGGGGGACGACGCGATGTCGGATACCGAGCAGCCCCCTCCCTAACCCTCCCCCGCGACGCGGTGGAGGGGACAAATCCCTCTGGTCTCAAAAGAACTCCAGCTTCACCGAGAACATCTTCTCGATCAGCGGCACGGACTTGGCGATGGCGAACATGACCACCCGGTCCTCGGGCTTGATCACGCTGTCGCCGCGCGGGACGATCATGCTGTCGCCGCGCAGGATGGCGCCGATCAGGACGCCGGGCGGCAGCTTGGCTTCGCGCAAGGGGCGGCCCACCAGCGCCGATGTCGGCAGGGCATCGACCTCGATGATCTCGCCGAGCCCGTCGCCGACGCTATGGACCGAGCGGATCCGCCCGCGGCGGACATGCTGCAGGATGGTGGAGACGGTGATGGCGCGCGGGCTGACCACCGCGTCGATGCCGAGCTGGCCAATGAGCGAGCCATAGACCGGCTTGTTGATGAGCGCGATCGAGCGCTTGCAGCCATGGCGCTCGGCGAGCAGCGAGGCCAGGATATTGACCTCGTCGTCGTTCGAGACCGCGACGATCGTCTCGGTCGCCTTCACGTTGGCCTCGGCCAGGATCTCGGGATCGAGCGCGTCGCCCTGGATCACCACGCTGCCCGGCAGCAGCCGGGCCACGCGCTCGGCCCGCTGCCGGTTGATCTCGATCAGCTTGATCTCGACGCCGGGCGACTCCTGTTCCAGGATCTCCGCCAGGAAGGTGCCGATATTGCCGCCGCCGACGACGATCAGCCGGCGGGCCTCCGGCTCCTCATGGCCGAAGGCGGCGAGTGCCCGCTTCAGATGCCGGGTGTCGGCGACGAAATAGACCTCGTCGCCCACCAGCATCTGATCCTCGGCCGACGGCACGATGTCGCGCTCGCCGCGCCGGATCGCCACCACCGACATGGCGAGATCGGGGAAGAGCTCGGTGAGCTGGCGCAGGGGGGTGTCGACGACGGGGCAATCCTCGTCGCAGCGCAGTCCCACCAGCGTGATGCGCCCGTCGCAGAGCGGGATCGCGTCGAAGGCGCCGGGGATGCCCAGCCGGTAGGCGATGGCGCGCGCCACCTCGATCTCGGGCGAGATGATCTCGTCGATCGCCATGTTCTGGCGGTTGAAGAGCTCGGCATAGCCGCGCTGCAGGTAGCTCTGCGAGCGGACCCGCGCAATGCGCCGGGGCACCTCGAACAGCGCGTGCGCCACCTGGCAGGCGACCATGTTGACTTCGTCGTAATGCGTGACCGCGATCAGCAGGTCCGCGTCGCGGGCGCCCGCCTGCTCCAGCACGTCCGGGTGGGAGGCATAGCCAACCACGCCCTGGACATCGAGCGTATCGCTGATCTGCTCGATCAGCCTGGGCTCGGTGTCAATCAGGGTGACGTCGTTCTCCTCGCGCGACAGGTAGCGCGCGATGTTGAACCCCACCTGCCCCGCGCCGCAGATGATGACTTTCATGGGCAGCGATGCCCGCCGCAGATCACCCTTCGACCCGCTCTCGATCGTTGGTCACGATGCCGAGCGCCCGCAGCTTGCGGTGCAGGGCCGAACGTTCCATGCCGATGAAGGCGGCGGTGCGCGAGATGTTGCCGCCGAAGCGGGCCACCTGCGCATCCAGGTAATGCCGCTCGAACAGCTCGCGCGCCTCGCGCAGCGGCAGCGACATGATCTCGCCGTTGCCGAAGGCGCCGAGCGTGGCCGAGGTCTCGCCGGCGATCTCCGGCGGCATCATCCGGGCCACGATCGGCTCGGTGGCGTCGCCCGGCGCCATGATCAGCAGCCAGTCGATGACGTTGCGCAGCTGGCGCACATTGCCGGGCCAGTCATAGGTCTGGAGCACGGCGAGCGCATCCTCGCCGAAGCGCCGCGCCGGAACGCCCGCCAGCTCCGCCGCCCGTGCCATGAGATAATCGGCCAGGAACGGGATGTCTTCGCGCCGCTCCTTGAGCGACGGTACCCGCAGCGGCACGACGTTCAGCCGGTAATAGAGGTCCTGGCGGAAGCGGCCCTGGACGATCTCCTGGGCGAGGTCGCGGTTGGTGGCGGCGATGACCCGAACATCGACCTCGACCCGACGGTTGCCGCCGACGCGGTTGAAGGTCTGCTCCTGCAGCACGCGCACGATCTTGCCCTGGGTCTCGAGCGGCATGTCGGAGACCTCGTCCAGCAGCAGCGTGCCGCCATGGGCCTGCTCCAGCGTGCCGATCTTGGCCGGCCCGTGCTCCTCGCTCTCCTCATGGCCGAAGAGCTCGACCTCGAGCCGGTCGGGATGCATGGTGGCGCAATTCAGCGCCACGAAGGGGCCGTCGATGCGCCGCGACAGGCGGTGCAGCATGCGCGCCGCGACCTCCTTGCCGGAACCGGCGGGCCCGGTGATCAGGACGCGGCTGCCGGTGGGCGCCACCCGCTCGATCGCCTGGCGCAGCTGCACGATGACCGAGCAGTTCCCGATCAGCTCCGTGTCGCCGCCGCTGCGGTGCCGCAGCTCGTCGTTCTCGCGCTTGAGGCGCATCGCCTCGATGGCGCGGGCCACCACCAGCAGCAGCCGGTCGGCCTTGAACGGCTTTTCAATGAAATCGTATGCGCCTTCCTTGATGGCCGCGACCGCGGTCTCGACATTGCCGTGGCCGCTGATCATCACGACCGGCAGGTTGGGATGGTCGCGCTTGATCAGCGTCAGGAGCTGCATGCCGTCGAGCGCGCTGCCCTGAAGCCAGATGTCGAGCAGCACCAGGCTCGGCCGCCGGCGCGCGATCGCGTCCAGCGCGCCCGTGCTGTCCGCCGCCTCGCGGGTCTCGTAGCCCTCGTCCTTGAGCACGCCAGCCAGCAGCAGCCGGATATCGGCCTCGTCATCGACGATCAGGATATCAAGTGCCATGGGCCATGCTCTTGCTCGTCACATCTGTCTGCGGCTCGGCCGCTCTCTCGGTCCCGGCCGGGAATACAAGTCGGACCACCGCTCCGCCGCCCGCCCGGTCGGCAAGTTGCAACTGGCCGCCATGGTCTTCCATGATTTTCTTCACGATGGCAAGACCCAGGCCGGTCCCCTTGGCGCGTGTCGTGACATAAGGCTCGGTCAGGCGCTCCCGCCCGGAGGACGGAAGGCCGCGGCCATTGTCGGCGACGGCGAGAATCACCTTGTCTCCCTGCGCCTCGAGGCTGAGCTCGATCTCGCCCGGCGGCAGCGTCTCTCCCGGCTGCGGGGACCTGCCGTCGATGGCGTCGATCGCGTTCTGCAGCAGGTTGGTCAGGGCCTGGCTCACCTGCCGGGAATCGCAGGTCACGATGACAGGTTCGTCCGGCAGGCGGGTGTGATATTGCACGGTGGGATTGGCGGTGCGCTGCAGGAACAGCGCCTGCCGGCAGAGATCGAGCAGGTTCTCCGGCCGCAGCACCGGCGCCGGCATCCGCGCGAAGGATGAGAATTCGTCCACCATCCGGCCGATATCGCCGACCTGGCGCACGATCGTATCGGTGCAGACCTGGAAGGTCTCCGGATCGCTGGTGATCTCCTTGAGATATTTCCGCTTCAGCCGCTCGGCCGAAAGCTGGATCGGCGTCAGCGGGTTCTTGATCTCGTGCGCGATGCGCCGCGCGACGTCGGCCCAGGCCGCCTTGCGCTGCGCCGACATGAGTTCCGTCACGTCATCGACCGTGACCACCAGCCGGATCAGGTCGCCTTCGTCGAGCTCGCTCACCACGCGGACGATCATGGTCCGGGTCTCGCTGCCGCGCGTGATCTGGATCTGGCCTTCGGCGGGGCGGCCCAGGCGGCGGCGCCCCTGCTCGATCACCGGCGCCAGCTCGGGGATCAGCTCGCCCAGCGGCTTGCCCACCGCGGCCACGAGGTCGCTATGGAGCAGCAGCGAGGCGGAACGGTTGGGCAGGCGGATGCGGCCTTCGTCATCGAGCCCGATCACGCCGGCCGAGACGCCGGCGAGCACCAGCTCGGTGAAGCGGCGGCGCTCGTCGAGCTCGCGGTTGGTCGAGACCAGCTGGTTATGCTGGCTCTCGAGCTGTCCCGTCATCCGGTTGAAGGCGTGCGACAGGGCGCCGATCTCGTCGTCGGCCGCCGCCTCCGGCACGCGGGCCGCCAGATCGCCATGCGCGATGCGCTCGGAGGCCGAGACCAGATCGCCGATCGGCCGCGCGAGCTGGGTCGCCACGATGAGCGCCAGCCAGACGGCGGCCAGCAGCATCAGCAGCGCGATCACGATGAAGATCAGCACGAAGGTGATCTGCAAGCCCGACCGCCGTCCCTCCAGTTCCTCATAGAGCTGGGCGGCGCCCTCGGTCGCGTTCAGATGCGCGATCACCCGCGGATCGACCAGCCGGCCGACGAAGAGATAGGTGTCGGACACGGGATCGAGCTGCACCAGCGCCCGCACCCGGTCGCCGGTGTCGGAGGGCAGCAGCACCAGATCGCCCTGATGCGCGCGCGCGATCGCCCAGTTGGGTAAATCGGGGTCGAACTCCATTACCAGGTTGAAGCCCGCGCTGGCGAGGACCTGGGCCTGGCTGTTGATCAGCACCGCCTCGTTGAGGCCGCGGGCGCGCACGTGGAAATCCATCAGCCGCTCGAAGCGCTGGCGGTTGACCATGAGGAACGGGCCTTCGCGGCGCAGATCCTCCGCCATGGCGAGCACGTCGCCGCCGATATTGCGCTGGTGCTCCTCGAGATAGGCGCGCGCCACCACGAGGGAGTCGTGGACCGCGGTGCGCACCCGGTCCGAGAACCAGGCTTCCATGCCGAGATTGAGAAAGAGCGTCGAGAACAGCGCGATGATGATGGTGGGCGTCACCGCCAGCAGGCTGAACAGCATCACCAGCCGGGCATGGAGGCGGGCGCCGGCGAGACCGCGGCGGCGCTCGAGCCAGAGCACGACCAGCCGGCGCGCCACCAGCGCGCCCAGCGCCAGCAGGACCACGAGGTCGACCAGCAGCAGCAGCAGCACGATGCGCGGATTGGTGCGGATACCAAAGCTGCCGCTCATCGCCGAGAAGGTGGCGACGCCCGAAACCAGGGCCAGCACGAGCAGCGCGATCGAGAGCTTGCGCTCGACGTGATGCCGGTGCGTCCACTGAATGAACGACCGATAAAGCGGTTCAGGGCTCCAAGAGCGCCCTGCCGCGGCGGTCGGCGCGGTATCGTCGGCCTGCATTGCCATTCAGGCCCTGGCTAGATCGTCATATCGGGCGGCGGTGGGTCCGGAAGCGCCGAGGGGACGCTATTTTAGGCCGCGCAGGACGGAGATGTCCAATTCCCTGATTTTCTTGCGTAATGTGTTCCGGTTGAGCCCCAGCATCTCGGCCGCCCGGATCTGGTTGCCGCGGGTGGCCTCGAGCGAAAGCTGGATCAGCGGGCGCTCGATCTCCCGCAGGACACGATCGTAGAGCCCCCGGGCCGGAAGCCCGTGGGTGTGGGCCGAGAAATAGTCGCGCAGATGGCGCTCGGCGGCCATGGCGAGCGACTCGCCGGCCGGCTTGCTGGGCGTGGCGGCATTGGCGATGGCCGCCAGCTCGCGGGCCACGATGTCGACGCCGATGACGTCCTCGCCATAGATGACGGCGACGCGGCGCACCAAGTTCTCCAGCTCGCGCACATTGCCCGGCCATTCATAGCGCTGCAGCCGCTCGATCGCGGCCGCGTCGAACATCTTGGGGCTGCCGCCCTCCTCCGTCGCCCGGTTGAGGAAATGCCGGACCAGGTCGGGGATGTCCTCGATGCGCTCGCGCAGGGGCGGCAGGCGCAGCGGCACGACATTGAGGCGATAATAGAGATCCTCGCGGAACTGGCCGCGGCGGACCTGCTCGCGCAGGTCGCGATGGGTCGCGGCGACGATGCGCAGATCCGCCCGGATCGGCTCGCGCCCGCCCACGGTGGTGAACTCGCCCTCCTGCAGCACGCGCAGCAGCCGGGTCTGGGCCTCGAGCGGCATGTCGCCGATCTCGTCCAGGAACAGCGTGCCGCCCGCCGCCTGCTCGAACCGGCCGGTCGCCTTGTTGATGGCGCCGGTGAAGGCGCCGCGCTCATGGCCGAAGAGATCGCTCTCGATCAGGTCGCGCGGGATCGCCGCCATGTTGACCGCGATGAAGGGTCCCTTGCGCCGCCGCCCATAATCGTGGAGCGCGCGCGCGATCAGTTCCTTGCCCGTGCCGGACTCGCCCGTGAGCAGCACCGTCAGGTCGCTCGTCATCAGGCGCGCCAGGAGCCGGTAGATCTCCTGCATGGCGGGCGAGCGGCCGACGATCGGGAGCGCCTCCTCATCGCCGGCCGATTCATTGGCCGGCACCGGCTTCGGGCGCGACAGGGCCCGCTCGACGGCGTTGCGCAGATCGCCCAGGTCGAAAGGCTTCGCCAGATATTCGAAGGCGCCGCCCTCGGTCGCCTTGACCGCGGTGAGCAGCGTGTTGCGGGCGCTCATCACGATCACGCGCAGGTCGGGCCGCAGCTTGCGGATGCGCGGCAGCAGATCGAGCCCGTTCTCGTCCGGCATCACCACGTCGGTGATGACGAGGTCGCCGGCCCCGTCCTTGACCCAGCGCCAGAGCGTGGCGGCATCGCCCGCGGTGCGGACCTGATGGCCGAGCCGGCCCAGGGCCTCGCTCAGCACGGTGCGGATGGCACGATCGTCGTCGGCGACGAGAATGGTGTTCGCGGCCATGGCTTCAGATCTCCACCATCATCAACGTTGCGACCTCAGCTCTCGGGCGCGGCGGGCAGCAGCACGGTGAAGACCGTGCGGCCCGGCACGCTTTCGAACTCGATGGCGCCGCCGTGGTCGGCGACGATCTTGGCAGCCAGAGCCAACCCGAGCCCCTTGCCGGTCGGCTTGCTGGTGACGAAGGGATCGAAGAGCCGGGCCTGCATCGCCTCGGGCACGCCGGCGCCGTTATCCTCGATCGAGACGGCCAGCGGCAAATGAGGCGCCGCACCGCCGCCCGGGCGGGTCAGCTTCGCCCCCTGCCGGTAGCGCGTGATGAGACGGATGCGCCCGGTCTTGGGCTGGGTCGCCTCGGCCGCGTTCTTCACCAGGTTGAGGAAGAGCTGCACCAGCAGGTCGCGGTGGCCGTTGAGCGATGGCAGGGAGGGATCGTAATCGGCGACGATGCTGCGCTCGGCCGCGACGCCGGCCTCGCCCAGGCGGCGCACGTGATCCAGCACCTCGTGGATGTTGAGGGCGCTGAAGGCGGCCGGTGCGGCCTGCGCGAACATCTCCATGCGGTCGACCAGGCCGCGGATTCGATCGGCCTCCTCGCGGATCAGCGAAGCCAGCATCTGCCGACCCGGCGGCAGGTCGGGCTCGATCAGCTGGGCCGCGCCGCGGATGCCGGAGAGCGGGTTCTTGATCTCGTGCGCGAGCAGCGCCGCCATGGCGTTGAGCGAGCGCACCGCGCCCTGCTGCTGCGCCTGGCGGTCGAGGCCGCGCGCGATCAGCCGCTCGCGCAGCACGACCGCGATCCAGCCCGGGCGGTTCGCCAGCGGCGCCAGATCGACCGCCGCCTCGCGCCTTCCGAAGCGCGGGGATTCCACGACGCAGGCCTCTTCCGAAAGGGCCACGCCGTCCTGCCGCACCTGATGGATCAGCGTCAGCAGCGGTGAATCCCCGACCAGGATCTCGGCCAGCGCGCGGCCCCTCAGATGCGCCGCGCTGGCGCCGAGGAACTGCTCGGCCGCGCCGTTCACCATCCCGATGCAGTCGAGATCGTCGAGCGCGATCAGCGGCAGCGGCAGCGCCTCGATCAGGTCGAGGCCCGACGGCAGTTGCGGATTGGCGGGATTGGGAAGCCCGTTGTCGGGACCCGCGTCATAAGCCAGATCGCGCGCGGCGACCGCGCGGACCGGGATGAGGGTAGCCGTCCGCGCGCGCATGGGTTACGCCGCCTCCCGTTCGAGGAGCGGCGAATAGAAATCGCTCAGCAGCCGCTCTACCTGCTCAGGCTGATCGCAATGATTGATGGCGGTGCGGAACTCCGCGGCGCCGTAGAGGCCCTTCGAGTACCAGCCCAGATGCTTGCGCGCGATCTTGACGCCGGTCTCTCGGCCGTAATGCAGCAGCATGTCGCGGTAATGCGCCATGACCGTCTCGAACTGCTTCCAGAGCGGCGGGTCGGGGAGGCGCTCGCCGGTGCGCAGGAACTGCATCACCTGCTTGAGGAACCAGGGGCGGCCATAGGCGCCCCGCCCCACCATCACGCCGTCGGCGCCGGACAGGCGCAGCGCTTCGCCCGCCTCGTCGAGCGTGGTGATGTCGCCATTGACCACGACCGGGATCGTCACCGCCGCCTTGACCTGCTGCACGAAGGCCCAGTCGGCGGAGCCCGCATAGAACTGGCAGCGGGTGCGGCCATGGATCGTGACCATGCGGATGCCGCAATCCTCGGCGATCTTCGCGAGGCGCGGCGCGTTGCGGTTGGCATCGTCCCAGCCCATGCGCATCTTGAGCGTCACCGGCAGCGACACGGCCTTCACCGTCGCCTCGAGGATTCGCGCCGCATGGAGCTCGTCGCGCATCAGCGCCGAGCCGGCATGGCCGTTGACGACCTTCTTCACCGGACAGCCGAAATTGATGTCGATGATGGCGGCGCCGCGATCCTCGTTGAGCTTCGCTGCCTCGCCCATCACCTCGGGCTCGCAGCCGGCGAGCTGCACCGCCATCGGCGATTCCTCCGGCACGGTCTCCGCCATCTTCAACGACTGGCGCGACTGGCGGATCATCGCCTGGCTCGCGATCATCTCGGACACGACGAGACCCGCGCCCCAGCTCTTCACGAGCCGGCGAAATGGCAGATCCGTGACACCCGACATGGGGGCCAGGATCACCGGGTCGTCGAGTCGATGCGTTCCAATCTCAATGCCCATATATTGGGCAACTCCCGTCACTGCTCAGACTTTAGGCAAATCGCTGCCACGGCCCTACTATGGCGCGATCTTTGCTGCGCTGCAATAGATAGAATTTCTTTTATGTTGCAGCGCGTTATCTAACGCGCGCGAACCGGATCAGGCGAGGATGATCTGGGTCACGACCTTCACGCCCGGATAGGCGAGCGTCAGGAAAAGATAGGCGAGCAGCGCGATTCGCGCCGCGCGGCGGCCGCGCAGACCGCTGAGTCGATGGAGCAGCAGCAAGGCGCCGATGGCGAGGAAGGCGAGCAGCGAGAAGACGGTCTTGTGATCGAGCACGAGCAGCGTGTGCCGCTCCATGTATTCGGTCGCCATGCCCGTCAGCAGCCCGACGCCGAGCACGAAGAGGCCGACCGCCATCAGCCGCACCTCGAGCGCTTCGCAATCGGTCATGGCCGGCAGCGCGCGCGTGATCGCGGTCGGCCGTTTCGCCTTGAGCGCGCGCTCCTGCAGGAAGAGCGCCAGGCTTGCCACCGCCGCCAGCGTGACGAGGCCGTAGGTGGAGACCGAGACGATGATGTGGAGATCGAGCCAGGCGGTGGCGGGTCCCACCGAGATCGGCGAGGACGGCAGCCCCGCCACGCAGGTGGCGAGCAGCCCCAGCAGCAGCAGATAGGGCAGCAGCAGGATCGACAGCCGCAGGCTCTCGCGCACCAGGGCCCCCAACCCCGCGAACAGCAGCAGGCAGGCGCCGATCGTGGCCCAGAGCGCCTGCGACAGGCCCGGCGTCCAGCCATGGCCCTGATGCACCGCCACCACCGTCCCCGCTCCGGCGATCGCCACCGCGAGCAGGATCCAGAAGGAAGGCGTGCCGATGCCCGGCCGGCGCCAGGCCAGGAGCGTCACCGGCAGCAGCGCCACCACCGCGGCCAGGCTCAGGAGATAACCGGAGGAAACGTCGTCGCCCGTCATGGCGCGGCACTATAGAGGCGGGTCAATTCCTTGTCTTGCTGTCCCCTCTCCCACTTCTGGGAGAGGGCCAGGGGGAGGGCTGCTCGGTCTCGGCAGCGAGCGATTTCCAACACCGAGCAGCCCCCTCCCTGCCCTCCCCCGTTCCGGGGGAGGGGATTAAATGGAAACCGTGCCAAGGGCGTCAGGAAGTCAAGTAGTCAAGGTGTCATTGATACCTTGACGCCTTCGCTTTAGCTTCGCCCGCACCATGACCCGTCTATCCCTCCATAAGGTCTACCCATGAGCGGCACCGTCGCGCTCATCGTCGCGGCGGGGCGGGGTGCCCGTTTCGGCGGCGATGTGCCCAAGCAATATCGCCGGCTCGGCGGGCGTGCCGTGCTGCGCCATGCGGTGGAACGGCTGCAATCGCATCCGGGCATCGCGCAGGTGCGCGTCGTGATCTCGCCCGACGACCGCGCGCGCTATGACGAGGCGGTGGCCGGGCTCGGGCTGCTGCCGCCGGTCGCGGGCGGCGCCACGCGCCAGCAATCGGTGCGCAACGGGCTCGAAAGCCTGATCCCGCTCAAGCCCGATGCGGTGCTGATCCATGACGCGGCGCGGCCCTTCCTCGATGCCGGCGTGATCGACCGCGTGATCGAGGGGCTCGCGCGGGCGCCGGGCGCCATCGCCGCGCTGCCCGTCGTCGACACCATCAAGCGCGCCAAGGAGGCAGCCGGCGCGACGGCACGGATCGAGACCACCACGAGCCGCGACCGGCTCTGGCGCGCGCAGACGCCGCAGGGCTTCCGCTTCGACGCCATCCTCGCGGCCCATCGCGCGGCCGCCGGCACCGAGCATACCGACGATGCCGCGGTCGCCGAGGCGACCGGCCTCGCGGTCGAGCTCGTCATGGGCAGCGAAGAGAACTTCAAGATCACGACGGAGGACGATTTGCAGCGTGCCGAACGGCTGCTGGGCGGCGGGGCCTGGGAATATCGCAGCGCCAGCGGCTATGACGTCCACCGCTTCGCGCCCGGCGACGCGATCATGCTTTGCGGCATCCGCGTGCCGCACAGTGCCGCCCTCGAAGGCCATTCCGACGCCGATGTGGGCTTGCATGCGCTGACCGACGCACTTCTGGGCTGTATCGGCGCCGGCGATATCGGCCAGCATTTCCCGCCGAGCGATCCGAGATGGCGCGGCGCCGATTCCTCGAAATTCCTCGCCCATGCGGGCGAGCTCGTCGCCGCCAAGGGCGGGCGCATCGCCCATCTCGACGTCACGATCATCTGCGAGCGGCCCAAGGTCGGGCCGCATCGCGCGGCCATGATCGAGCGGATCGCCCAGATCCTCGGGCTCGACCAGGGCCGCGTCAGCGTGAAGGCCACGACCACCGAAGGGCTCGGCTTCACCGGCCGGGCCGAGGGCATCGCGGCCCAGGCGACCGCCACCGTGGCGCTGCCGCTATGACGCCCGAGATCGCACCGACCGAGCTGCTCGAGCGCTATCGCCGCGCCGGCAAGAAGATCGCGACCGCGGAATCCTGCACCGGCGGCCTGGTCGCGGCGGCGCTGACCGACATCGCCGGTTCCTCGGACGTGGTCGAGCGCGGCTTCGTCACCTATTCGAACGAGGCCAAGACCGAGCTGATCGGCGTGCCGGCCGCTCTTATCGCGCGCGTCGGCGCCGTCAGCTCCGAAGTGGCGCAGGCGATGGCGGAAGGCGCCCTTGCCCATTCCCGCGCCGACATGGCGGTATCGATCACCGGCATCGCCGGCCCCGGCGGCGGCACGCCCACCAAGCCGGTCGGGCTCGTCTGGTTCGGTGTCGCAAGGCGCGGCGGACCCACGCTGGTCGAGAAGCGCAATTTCGCCGGCGACCGCGCGGCCGTGAGGCGACAGGCGGTCGCGACGGCCCTGTCGCTGTTGGACTACGCTCTCTCCCGGTGACGCGGAAGCGCCGGCCCTTCGGGATCGATTTCAGCGGCGCCCGCTCCGCGGGCCAGGCGATCTGGATCGCGGAAGGCCGTCTCGAGGGCAGGCGGCGCGTCAGGCTGGTGGATTGCTATCCGGCGATGGCCCTGCCCGATTCCGGCAGGGAACGCGCACCGGCCCTGGCGGCCCTGCGTCGCTTGATCGCGGCCACGCCGGACGGAATCTTCGGTTGCGACTTCCCCGTGGGCCTGCCCAGCCTGGTCCTCGACGGCGCCGACTGGAAGACCTTCATCGCCGGCTTCGGCAGCGCCTACGCGCATGCCGAAGCGTTCCGCGAAGGCTGCCGGCGCATCGCCCAGGGACGCGAGCTGCGCCGCGAGACCGACAAGCTCGCCAAGACGCCCTTCTGTGCCTGGAACCTGCGGCTCTACCGCCAGACCTACCATGGCATCGCCGACATCGTGGCGCCGCTCCATCGCGACGGCCTGGCCAGCATCGTCTCGATCGAGCCGCCCCAGCCGGACCGCGCCTGGATCGC
The DNA here is from genome assembly GCF_008728835.1 of Hypericibacter adhaerens. GTDB lineage: Bacteria > Pseudomonadota > Alphaproteobacteria > Dongiales > Dongiaceae > Hypericibacter > Hypericibacter adhaerens. The sequence goes on along the minus strand of NZ_CP042582.1, from coordinate 2,510,207 downwards.
CGAGACCTGCCCCGCCTCGGTGCTGAAGCGGCTGGATCTCTACCGGCCGTACAAGGGCCGGGCTCCGGCCGCGCACAAGATGCGCCGCGACATCCTGGCGGCCCTTGTCGATCTCGGATTCCTGGTGGCGCCGGCGAAACCGGCGCGCGATCGCCTTATCGAGGATCGGGGCGGCGACGCGCTCGACAGCGTCATCGCCTGCCTCGCGGCCGCGGCGACCCTGCGGCAGCTCGAGACGCCCCTCGCCGGTCTCGACCGGATCGAGGGGAAGGTGTTCTTCGAGCTTTGAGCCTCCGCCTATTCGCGGATCAGCACCAGCGCATCGGCCGGGACGGTATAGGCGCCGCCGACGCCGGGAAACTCCACCTCATAGGCGGAAGGCGGCGTGCCGTAGGCTTCGAGGATGGTGCCTTTGGTCATGCGCTGCACCGGCACCTCGGGGTAGCAGGTCCGCAGCATCACCGTGTCATATTCCGAAAACGTCGCCATGAGACCCTCCACGCCAAGGCTGGTGGGCCACCAGTCATGGAACTGAACTGGCTCCTGGTTACGCGAAGAGAAACGGCGGGAGGGGTGTCATAGTTGTGACGGGTTCCCCGTAAACCCGATGGAGAATCCGCAAGCAAACCTCCCCGCTTAACGGGATATGTGTCACCAGGAGTGTCAGGCGCGGGGCGCCTCGCCCATCGCCGGCAGCAGCACCGGCGCCCCCGTCTCGGGATGGCGCAGCGCCAGCATCGGCAGGCCATAGACGGCGCCTGCCTGTTGCGGCGTCAGCACCTCGGCGGGCGTGCCCTCCGCGACGAAGCGGCCTTCGGCGATCAGCAGGACGCGGTCGGCGAAGGCGGCGGCGAGATTGAGATCGTGCAGCGAGATGACGACGCCGCAGCCCCGCTCCGCCATCAGGCGCGCGGTCCTGAGCACGGTCTGCTGATAGGCCGGATCGAGGTTCGAGACCGGCTCGTCCAGCAGCAGGTAGCGCGGCTCGGTGGGACGCCCCTCCTCCCAGATCTGCGCCAGCGCGCGCGCCAGATGGACGCGCTGCTGCTCGCCGCCGGAAAGCTTGCGGTAGTCGCGGGCCGCGAAGGAGGCCAAGCCGACCGCCGTCAGGGCGCCCGTGATCGCGCGCTGGTCGTCGGCGCGGGCCGCATGGTCGATATGCGCGCTGCGGCCGAGCGCCACCACATCCTCGACCGCGAAGCCGAAGGCCAGGTGGTTATGCTGCGGCAGCACCGAGCGCCGGCGGGCGAGCGCCGCCGCCGGCCAGTCCTTGAGATCGCGCCCATCGAGCGCGGCGCGCCCCGAGGCCGGCGCGAGCTCGCCGGACAAGGCCTTCAGCAGCGTCGACTTGCCGGCGCCGTTCGGTCCCAGCAGCGCCAGCACCTCGCCCGGCCGGATCGCGAGATCGGCATCGGGCAGGATGACGCGCGGTCCCCGCGCCAGCACCGCATGCTCGAGCGCCAGCATCAGAACGCCTCCCGGCGGCGCAGCCGCCAGAGGAAGAAGGGCGCGCCGACGAAGCTGGTGACGACGCCGATCGGCAGCTCCGCCGGCAGCACCACGAGCCGCCCGATCAGGTCGGCCACGAGCAGCAGCGAGGCGCCCAGCAGGGCCGCCGCCGGCAACAGGCGGCGGTGATCGGGGCCCACCAGGAAACGGGCGAAATGCGGCACCAGCAGGCCGACGAAGCCGATGGTGCCGGTGAGCGCCACCGCGGCTCCGGCGGCGAGCGCCGTGACAATCACGAGCTGGCGTTTGATGGGCTCGACGGCGAAGCCGACATGGAACGCTTCAGCCTCGCCCAGCAGCAGCGCGTTGAGCGGGCGGGCCAGGCGGATCAAGAGGCCGACCGCGACCAGGATCATGACCGCCACCGGCCAGAGCTGGGCCCAGCCGGTGCCGGCGAGGCTGCCCAGGAGCCAGAACATGATGTCGCGCAGCTGCCCGTCGGGCGCCAGGAAGGTCAGCAGCCCGAGCGCGGCGGCGGCCAGCGCATTGATGGCGATGCCCGCCAGGAGCAGCGTCGCGATATCCATCCCCTCCTGGCGGATCGACAGGCCATAGATGATCGCCGTCACGATCGAGGCGCCGATGAAGGCCGAGAGCGGCAGGAACCAGGGCGCGAGCCCGGCCGGCAGCGCCGCCGCGAGCGGCGCGCCGAAGATGATGGCGCTGGCCGCCGCAACCGTCGCCCCGCCGCTGATGCCGAGCAGCCCCGGATCGGCCAGCGGATTGCGGAAGAGCCCCTGCAGCGCGGCACCGGAGACCGCGAGGCTCGCCCCCACCAGCACCGCCAGCACCACGCGCGGCAACCGCACATGGATCAGCACGGACTCCTCCGCGGCGCCGACATCGATCCATCCGCCGAGCCCGATCCGGTCGGACAGCAGGGAGAGGATCTCCATCGGCCGGATCGCCATGGCACCGATGCCGAGGCCGAGGACGAAGGCCACGGCCAGCAGCGCGCCGAGGCCGAGGAACGGCAGGCCGTCGGAACCTTTTCGCGTGCCCCAGGCGATCGCGCGCTCGCTCATGGTATCGCGAGATCCGACGCCAGCGCCGGATGCAGATGCGACGCGAGCTCGGCCGTGGCCTGCGGTGCGCGCGGCCCGAAGCCCAGCAGATAGTTGGCGTCGAGCACCAGGACCCGGCCCTCCTTGACGGCCGGGACCAGCCCCAGATCGGGCCGCTTGGCCAAACCCTCGATCCCGCCCAGGGTATCGATGCCATGCTGCGCCACGACGACATAGTCGGGATTGGCGGTGACGGCCACCTCGGGCGAGAGCGGCTTGTAGCCGTCATAGCCCTGGATCGCGTTGCGCCCGCCGGCCAGCCGGATCATGCCGTCGGCGGCCGTGTTCTGGCCCGCGGCCAGCGGCGCGCCGTCCGACGCGGAGAGGATGTAGAGCACGCTGGGCCGGGCCTGCTCCTGGCCCAGCACGGCCTTGATCCGCGCGAAGGTCTTCTCGATGCCCGCGACCAGCTCCTCGCCGCGCGCCTCGGCCCCCACCGCCTTCGCCACCTCCCGGATCTTGGCCGAGACGCCCTCGTCCGTCGGCCGGTCGGACACGATCACCACCGGCACGCCGGCCGCGGCGATCTGGTCCAGGATCTTCTTTGGCCCGGCGTGATCGACCGCGATCACCAGATCCGGCGACAGCGCCACGATCGGCTCGGCCGCGAGCGTGCGCATATAGCCGATCTTCGGCAGGGCCGCCGCCTCGGGCGGATAGATACTGGTGGTATCGTCGGCGACGATCCGGCCGCCATAGCCCAGCGCGAAGAGCACCTCGGTCACGGAGCCGCCGATCGAGACGATCCGCATCTCTGCCGCCCGGGCCGGCCCCGCCACGGCGAGGCCAAGCGCGAGCAGCAGCGCCATCAGCACTTGACGTCGGGTCATGATGCTTACTGACCGACCGCTTTCAGGGCGAGCGCCGGCCAGGCCGGGTCCTCGGGCAGGCCGGGCTTGCGCTTGCCGAACATCCAGGCGATCTGCTGGCCCGCCCCGTCGAAGATCTCGAGCGAGGTGACGATGCCGTCCTTGGTCGGCTTGCGCACCAGCCAGCAGCTCTCGATCCCGTCCTCGCGCAGATGCAGGTTGAAGCCCTCGTCGAGCACGTTCTGCCAGGGGCCCATGCGCTTCACGTTGGCGACCGGGCCGGTATGGATCTGGATCACGCCGGGGGAGCCGACGAAGATCATGACCGGCAGGCTCGCCTCGGCCGCGAGCTCGAGGCCGCGCGAGAAGGCGCCCTTGTCGACCTGCTGCGCCAGATCGTCGGCCACGAGGCGGAAGGACTGCACCCGCCCCACCTTCAGCTCGCGCAGCATGCCGAAGAAATCGTGCGTGTCCTGCAGCGCCCGCCACCGGCCGTCGAGGGCCGGCACATCGATTTCCGCATCGGGCCGATCGACCGTCGGCGGATCGACGGCCGCCACGGCGAGGCCCGGTGCCTGGTCCTCGGCCTTGAAATCGCCGACCAGCTTGCGGAAGGCCGCGACGTCGCTCTCGGGCTTCAGATAGATCTTGTGCACCGCCAGCCCGTCGCGATCGAAGAACTGCAGGCTGTGACGCTCGCCCCCCTGCTCCAGCGCCTCGGTCACGGCGAAGCCATGCGCCCAGTGACCGAAGAAGATGCGCAGGTCGATCTCGGGATCGAGCGTCACGCCCCCCTGCTCGTTCAGATGGATCTGGTCGTAGCAGCCGACCTTCTCATGCACGCAATATTCGTTGCGGGTGAGCGCCATCACCCGCCCCAGGGCCGGCATGGCCTCGACCAGCTCCTTCCAGCGCGGCTGCAGCCGGCTGGTGCCGGCACCGAGATCGGTCGCCACCAGCTCGGCCTCGCTCACGCCCAATGCGGCCGCGGCGTCGCGAATCCGTTGTTTCGGATTGGCGGCCTTGTGCTCGGCCCAAACTGCCTTCAGGCTCTGCGGGTCGCGTCGCTGCGCCACGGTCGCATCGTCCAGCATCAAACTCTCCTCTCCCTTTCTGCCTACCAGGCGATCTGGTAGGCCACCATTGCCTTGTAGTTGCGTCCGGCCTCGTCCGAGCCCGAGAAGACGCGCGTGTAGGTCTCGTCGAAGACGTTGTCGATGCCGGCGGCGAGCGTGAAGCCGCGCAGCAGCTCCTGCTGCGGCGACCAGACGATATAGAGATCGGTCACCACATAGCCGTCGCGCTCGAGCGTCGGATCGTCGGTATTGTCGAAGTCCTGGGCCCAGGTGATCCAGCTGCCGATCTGGACGTCGGCCGGCGGAATCTTGAGGGCGGCATGGAACGTCGTCGTATCCGGCTGCAGCTCGCCCAGGTGATCGCCCGTCTCGCGGTCCCAGCCGTTGATATGCGAGTAGGCCACGCCGAGGATGGACCAGTCGTTCTCGTAGTTGGCCTCGAGCTCGACGCCCTCGAGCTTCGCCTTGTTGACGTTGTCGATGATGGTGGTGCCGTCGCAATCGCCCGCGATGAAGGGATTGCAATCCACGAACGGCGCCGGCTGGACGACCGACCGCGAGATCAGGTCGTCGCCATAGGTGAGGAACCAGCCGCCCTTGGCCGAGGCGCGGTCGTTCGCCATCACCACATCCTCGAAATCCAGCCCCATGCCGGCTTCGATCGTCCGCGTGGTCTGCGACTTCAGGTCGGGGTTGGGCTGGAAGTGGTTGACGATGTCCGGGAACGGGGGACCCAGCGGAATGACGAAGTGGGTGCCCGTCAGGTAGAGGTCGTTCATGTTGGGCGCCGAGAAGGCGTAGCCATAGCTGCCGTAGAACATCAGCCAGTCGGTCGGCAGGTAGCTGACCGCGATCTTGGGCGAGACAGCCGTGTCGATATTGTCGTCGGCCAGATCGCTGCTTGAGGAGTAATAGTCGAAACGGGCGCCCGGGATGATCAGGAACTCGCCGGGAATGGGCCCCGGTGCCGGCAGCGTGAGCTCCGCCTGGGCGAAGAGGCCGAAGAGGTTGGAATCCGCGTCGGGAACGCCGTCGAGGTTGCCGCCATCCCGGTCGCCGTCCTGCATGTCGCGATAGCCTTCGCCGCCATAGGTGAAGACCACCGAGCTGTCGGGACCGAGCTCGAAGCGGGTGCGGTTGTCGACCCGGATGCCGACCGTGTCGAGATCGCGCTCCAGCTCCTCGCCCTCGGGACCGGCGCCCAGATTGTCGAGGCGCTTCTCCTTCAGATCGTTCTGCGAGTAGTAGAGCGTGGCGTCCAGGTTGACCCACTTGTTGTCCGGATCGTGGAAGCCGTAGCTGGTCCGCCAGGTCTGGGTGACGAAATGCTTGTCCTCCAGATCGGCGCCGGTGGCGTCCTGCGCGTTGGAGGGCTCGGTCGAGTTGCCGTCATAGCGCAGCCATGCGCCCTCGAAGCTGTGAGCGCCGGCGGTGTATTTGGCCTTGGCGAGACCGCTATAGATCTGGTCGTCGGCGCTGACCTCCTGGTCGGTGCCGAGGTCGATATTGTCGGAATCGCGGAACACGAAACTGCCGATAAGGTCGAGATTCTCGCCGACCTTGCCGAACATGGTGATGCCCGGCGACACCTCGTCGTTCACGCTCTGCCCGCCGATGAAGCTGTTGACGCCGAAGGTCTCGCCCGGCTCGAGGAAGTCGGACGCGTCCTTGGTGCGCAGCTCCATCACGCCGCCCAGGCCGCCCGAACCATAAAGCGCCGAGGTCGCGCCACGCACGACCTCGACCGATTCCAGCAAGGCCGGATCGAGGAAGAAGCGGCCGTCATGGCCGGTGATGAGATTCTGGCGCGTGCCGTCCAGCAGCACGATCACGTCCTGCGCGGTGAAGCCGCGGATGACCGGCGATTGCCCGTTGCGCCGCGGGCCGCCCGAGAAGGTCACGTTGGGCACGCCCAGCATGATGTCGTCGACGGTCGACGGGATGCGCGTCTGGATCTTCTCCTGATCGACGACCGAGACGCTGCCCGGATATTCGAAGGCCGCCATCGGATTGCGCGTCGCGGTCACGGTCACGGGCGGCACCGACATGCGGGTGGCCGTCCCTTCCGTTGCCGGCGGCGTCGCGGTGTTCTCGGCTGCGCCATTCTCGGTCGTGCTTGTGCCGGTCTGGCTCTGATCCTGTGTCTGCGTCTGGTCTTGCGTTTGAGTCTGCGTTTCCTGGGCCCCCGCCGTGCCGCCGATGAGCCAGAGCGCTATCGGCAGCGCCAAGAAAACGGAACGGTTAAGCAGTCGTCGGTATTCGGTCGCCATGCCCCTTGTCCTTGTTGGTCAGCATTGTCCGGGGCTGGCGCGCCGGCCTCGGAAGGCCGACGGATGGGCTGGCTGGGACGAAAGCTGCGTGTGATTGCGCCGATGCGCCGCGCATCGGCTACTTCGTCAGAATGAGCTTCCCCCTCCCTGTCAGGCGGAGCCGATAAACCTCCTCGCCATGGTGAATCAGCAGCTCATGCCTCCCCCGCAGGAGGTCGCTGCTGTTGACGGACGACATGTCCGGCTTCGAAACAGGCAAGCCCCTCGCGGGCGCGGTGCAGGCTGCATCCGCCCCGACGCTGGCCTTGGCCCGGTCGGTCTCACTCGCGTTCAAGGTCACTCGGCATCCCACCCAAGCCCTGGCTCCAACTGCGAACCACCACACTTGGCGGCCAGGACAATTTGTGATTACCGCAATTGCGTTTCATTCGCAATTAGAATGATAATGATTACTCAAGAAAGGCGTTTGGGATCATCGGAGAGACAGCATGGGTCTGCCGGAGGGGATGTCGCGACCGGCCCTGCTTTCAGTCCTGTTCCACGGCTCGATCCTGGCCGCGGCCCTGCTCGCCTGGCCGAAGGACCCGCCGCTGCCCGCGGATGCCGGCATGGGCGGCAGCGTCCCGGTGATGTTCGTCGCCGGGGGCAGCGCTGAAGCCGACGCGCAGGCCGCCGCCGAGGCGGCCGCGCCCAGCGAAGCAACGGCCACGCCGGCAGATGCGCCGCCGGCGCCACCCCAGGCCCGGATCGCGGAAGACGTTTCGCCGGCGGAGCCCGCGCCCGAGCCGCCCGTGCCCGAAGCGATCGAAGAGCTGCCGCCCGTCGAGGCGGAGCTGGCCGAGCCGCCGCCTCCGGTCGAGGAGACGGATCTTTCCAGCACGACCATGGCCGCGCTCAGCCTGGAGCCGATGCCGGAGCCGCCGCCGGTGGTCGAGGAAGCGATCGAGATCGAGAAGATCGTCGAGAAGCCGGTGACGCAGCCGACGACGGAGACGGCGGAACAGGCCCCTGAGAAGCCCAAGCCCCTGCCCGCCACCAAACCGACACCGCCGCGCGAAACGACCGTGGCGACCCCGCCGGCAGCACCCCCACCCTCTCCACCGCAGCCTCAGCCGGAGCCGCCGCAAGCGACCCAGCTCGCATCGCTGCCGGCAACGACCGTCAGCGACGCCAGCCCGGCAGCGCCCGCCGACGCCGCGGCGAGCAAGGCCGCGCCCTCGACCGCCAGCAGCGGCAGCGCCAGTGCCGACAGCGCCCCCGCCGCGCAGAGCGCGTCACTCCCCGAGGGTGCCGGCATGCCGACCGGATCCGGCAGCGCGCCGGGACCTTCGGCTGCGGAGCAGGCTGACTACGCGAGCCTGCTGGCCGCCTGGCTCGACCGGCACAAGGAATATCCCGAGCGGGCGCGGCGCAAGCATCAGCAAGGGGTCGTGCTCTGCGAGTTCGCCATCGACCGCCAGGGCCAGGTGCTGAGCTATCGCATCCTCCAGGGCTCGGGCTACGAGCTCCTCGACGAGGAAGCGAGCGAGCTCATGACCCGCGCCAACCCCGTGCCCCCGCCGCCCGCCGGCATGGACCAGACCTATGTGGTCCCGATCGTGTTCGCGCTGAACTAGCGAGCCGACGCAGCACCTTTCTCGCCGTTCTCTACCGCCCCTTTTGCTCTCGCTCGCGGGCCGTGCTATGCGCGTTCCGGGTCCCCAGCCAGCGCGAGAGAGAACGATGACGAGCAGCGACAAGGCGCCGATCGCCGTGAAAGCCGAGGCCGTGGCGCCCCGGACCAAGCCGTCCAGCTATCCGGAGCCGTTCTTCAGCCGCATGGCCAGGCGCGAGAAGCGGGCCCTGGGCGATCTGTTCGGCTTGAGGAATTTCGGCGTCAATCTGACCCGGCTCGAGCCCGGCGGCGAATCCTCCCTGCTCCATCGCCACAGCCGGCAGGACGAGTTCATCTACATCCTCGAAGGCGAGCCGACGCTCGTCACCGACCGGGGCGAGGTTCCGCTGCGGCCGGGCATGTGCGCCGGCTTTCCCGCGCAGGGGATCGCGCATCAGCTCGTCAACCGCACCGGCCGGACCGTGACCTATCTCGAGATCGGCGACCGCACGCCCGGCGATGAAGGAAGCTATCCGGCGGACGATCTCCGCGCGGCTTTGGGACCCGACGGCAAGTGGGTCTACAGCCACAAGGACGGGCGGCCCTACTGATCCGGCCCCGGCCTCAGGCCGTGGTCTTGCCGTAGAGCTGCTGCGCGCGATGCTCGAAGGCGGCGACCATGCGCCGGACCGCTTCGTTGAAGAGCGCGCCGATCACCTTCTGCAGCAGGATCGAGCGGAACTCGAAATCGACGAAGAAATCGACGCGCGTCCGGCTCTCGCCCTCGGGCAGGAACTTCCAGTGGTTGTTGAGATAGCGGAACGGCCCCTCGGCATAGCTGACATCGATGCGGTGGCCGGCGCGGTCGGGCTTCACGATCGAGGTGAAGCGCTCGCGGATCATCTTGAAGCCGATGATGAGATCGGCCTCGAGCGTGCCGTCCGGGAGGCGCTTGCGGATGCGCGCGCCCACGCACCAGGGCAGGAACTCCGGATAGCGCTCGATATCGGCGACCAGATCGAAGAGCTGATCCTGGGTATAGGGAAGGACCCGCTGCTCGGCGTGCGTGGGCATGGGGGAGAGGGGAACCGGCGCGGCGGGATCAGGCGCCGGCACCGGAAGCGGCGAGCTTTTCCAGCCGCGCCGCCTTGAGCCGCTCGAAATCCTCGCCCGCGTGATAGGAGGAGCGGGTCAAGGGCGAGCTCGCCGCCAGCAGGAAGCCCTTGCTCAGCGCCATGTCGCGCATCTCGGTGAACTCGGCCGGGGTCACGAAACGCTCGACCGCGTGATGCTTGGGCGTGGGCTGGAGATACTGGCCGATGGTGATGAAGTCGACGTCGGCCGAGCGCAGATCGTCCATCACCTGCGCCACCTCCTCCCTGGTCTCGCCCAGCCCCACCATGATGCCGGACTTGGTGAAGCGCGTGGGATCGATCTCCTTCACCCGCTGCAGCAATCGCAGCGAATGGAAATAGCGGGCGCCCGGCCGCACCTCGCGATAGAGCCGAGGCACGGTCTCGAGATTGTGGTTGTAGACGTCGGGCCCGGCCGCGACGACGGTCTCGAGCGCGCCTTCCTTGCGCAGGAAGTCGGGCGTCAGCACCTCGATCGTGGTCGCAGGCGCGGCCTCGCGGATGCGCCGGATGGTCTCGGCGAAATGCGCGGCGCCGCCGTCATCGAGATCGTCGCGATCGACCGAGGTGACGACGATGTGATGGAGGTCGAGCTTCCCCACGGCCTCGGCGACATGGGCGGGCTCGTGCGGATCGAGCAGATCGGGGCGCCCGGTGGCGACATTGCAGAAGCTGCAGGCGCGGGTGCAGACCGAGCCCAGGATCATCACGGTCGCGTGCTTCTGCTTCCAGCATTCGCCGATATTGGGGCAGGCCGCCTCCTCGCAGACCGTGGCAAGGCCGAGCTGGCGCATCAGCGCGCGCGTCTCCTGATATTCGCGCGACATCGGCGCCTTGACGCGGATCCAGTCGGGCTTGCGCGCGACCGGATTGTCCGGCTTGTGGGCCTTCTCGGGATGGCGGAGCTTGGCGACGGCGGCAGATTCGATCATGGGGATCAGGATACCGGTTTGAAGCCCAGTTTCGCCAGCGCCTCTTGCGCAAGGCTTAAGACCCTGGGGACGTCGTTGATATCTTCAAATGTGAGACCGGGCTTTTTGATCCATTCGAGCCCGCCTACATCGTTGAACACATATTCGTTGGCATAACCGAAAACAAGGTCGCCGCTGCCATCGGCAAGGATATGCGTGTCGAAGCGATCAACGATGTCGAGAGAAGTGCTGGCCGGCAGTTTTTCTCTATTGTCGAGTTTGAGCGCCCGCCGATCTGTAAGGACATAGGCGGTCCGCCGCAGGCGCCCAACCCTCCTGCGGATCAACCAGACGGTGATTCCGACGAAAAGTACTGTGAAGACGCCCAATGCGACAAAGGGACCTTGGTGGCTGAGCGCCGCCTCCCATCCCCGTCGCGTCACCCTTTGCCAAATCAGAATGGAGGCAAACCCGCAAGGGAGAAGCCATAGGAGTGCGAAAGTCGAGATTAACCAGTGCCAGATATCCGCGCCAACCCAGCGCGGCCGAACCGGCCGACCGACCCAGATCACCTTTTCGCCCGGCAGGAGGAATGGCTGGAAAAATGACTGCTCCGCGATCGATGACTTAGCGCCCTCCTTCATGCGTCGGCCTCTTCCGCCTCGGCCAATAGCTTCAGGGCCGCCTTCTCGGCGAGCGCCTTAACCGTCGCGGCCGCTTCGATGTCGACGAACTCCAGTTTTGGAACCGCCTCCGGCGTATTGCTGTTCTTCGAATAGATCAGATCGTAGTCGAAAATAATTCTGCCGCTTCCGTCCGATCGCAGAATCTGATCGAGCTGGTCCACGTTGCGGAGCGAAACTGACTTCAGCAGCTTGCCATTGCGGCGGTCGAGCGCCATGGCTCGGCAGTCTGACAGGAGATAGGTGAGTTTCGTTGGCGCGATTATTTCCCGCCCGATGCGCCACATCATCGCGGCTAGCAACACAAGGGGCCCGATCAGGGCATAACCGATATAGACTTTGGCTTGGTCTGCATCCTCCGGGGTGGCCCCGGAAGTCGGTCCTGATGTTGCCTTGATCCACGCGATCAAACCAACGAACGCCAATATTGCGAGAAGCACGAAAAGCCGATAGCCGATCTCGCTCCAGTGGAGGCGAGGTCGCCCGATCCACAGAATCTTCTCTCCAGGTTCCAGATAAGGCTGGAACAACGCCCGATCGAGCAGCGCTGCCGAGGCCCCGCCGCTGTCGCCGATCCCCGAGCCCTCAGATGTGGAGCGCCCGTCCATAGGCGTCGAGCACGCTCTCATGCATCATCTCGGAGAGCGTCGGGTGCGGGAAGACGGTCGCCATCAGCTCGGCCTCGGTGGTCTCGAGCGTGCGGGCGATGGTGTAGCCCTGGATCAGCTCGGTCACCTCGGCGCCGATCATGTGCGCGCCGAGGAGCTCGCCGGTCTTGGCGTCGAACACTGTTTTCACCAGCCCCTCTGGCTCGCCCAGGGCGATCGCCTTGCCGTTGCCGATGAAGGGGAAGCGCCCGACCTTGACCTCGTGGCCCTTGGCCTTGGCCGCGGCCTCGGTCAGCCCCACGCTCGCCACCTGCGGCAGGCAGTAGGTGCAGCCGGGGATGTTCTCCTTGTTCATCGGATGGACGCCTTTGACGCCCGCGATCTTCTCGACGCAGATCACGCCCTCATGCATCGCCTTGTGCGCGAGCCAGGGCGGGCCTGTGAGATCGCCGATGGCATAGAGCCCGGGCTCGCCCGTGGCGCCCCACTCGTCGGTCACGACATGGGTCTTCTCGACCTTCACCTTCGTGCCCTCGAGGCCGAGATTCTCGACATTGCCGACGATGCCGACCGCGAGGATCACGCGCTCGACCGTGACATCGGAGGATTTGCCGCCTGCTTCGATCGTGGCCGTCACGCTGTCGGTGCCTTTCTTCAAGGCCTTCACCGTGGCGGAGGTGAGGATCTTCATGCCCTGCTTTTCGAAGGCCTTCTTGGCGAAGGCCGAGATCTCGGCATCCTCGACGGGCAGCACGCGGTCCATCACCTCGACCACCGTCACCTCGGCGCCGAACTGGCGGTAGAAGCTCGCGAACTCGATGCCGATGGCGCCGCTGCCGATGACCAGCAGCGATTTCGGCAAGGCGGGCGGCACCATCGCCTCGCGATAGGTCCAGACCAGCTTGCCGTCGGGCACGAGGCCCGGCAGCGCGCGGGCGCGGGCGCCGGTCGCGAGGATGATCGCGGGCGCGGCGAGCTCGGCCACGGGCTTGCCGTCCTTCGTCACGGCCACCTTGCCCTTGCCGGCGAGCTTCGCCACGCCGTCATAGACCGTGATCTTGTGCTTCTTCATGAGGAACTTGACGCCGTTCGAGAGCTGCGCCGCCACCTTGCGGCTGCGCTCCACGACCTTGGCCGCGTCATAGCCCACATTGTCGGCCTTGAGCCCGTAGGCGGCCGCGTTCTTCATGTTGTGATAGACCTCGGCCGAGCGCAGCAGCGCCTTGGTCGGGATGCAGCCCCAGTTGAGGCAGATGCCGCCGAGATTCTCGCGCTCGACGATCGCGGTCTTCTTGCCGAGTTGGGCCGCACGGATGGCCGCCACATAGCCGCCCGGCCCGCTGCCGATGATCACGATGTCGAAATTCTCGGCCATTCAAAATTCTCCTGATCGCCGCCGGCGAGGGCTAGAGCGGCTCGCCGCCGAAATGATGCTGCCAGATCGGCGCCACCTTGGGCCGCGCCACCGTATGGCGCACCATCCCGGCGATGCGCGGACACTGCTCGATGACCCAGTCGCGCACGCTCCAGCGCGCGAGCACGCTGAGATAAAGGTCGAGCGCCGAGAAGCGCTCGCCGAGCGCGAACGGCCCCGGCGTGAGCCCCTCTTCGATCATGGTCCAGAAACGTTTGAGATCCTCGATCGCACGCCGCTCGGCGCCGGGTGCGGCCGCCTTGTCCTCGACATAGCGTTCCGGGTAGTCGACGCGCCCGATCGCCTCGTAAAGATTGTTCGAGGCGAACATCAGCCAGCGATAGAGCCGGCCGCGATCGCCGGATTCGACCGGCGGCAGCAACCCCGCCTCCGGGTGGCGCTCGCAGACCAGCAGCAGCATGGCCGCCGATTCCGTGACGATCGTGCCGTCCGGCAAGGCCATCGCCGGGATCCGGCCCAGCGGGTTGACCTTGCGATAGGCCTCGCCCCACTGCTCGCCGGCGGCGAAATCGAGCTCGAGGATCTCGGCCGGCGCCCCGATCTCCGCCAGCGCCGCCTCGATCGGCACCGAGCCGCAACGCTTGCCACCATAGAGCTTGTAACGGCCGGTCATGGTGCCCTCCCCTAGAGCATCATCGTGATCGGGTCTTCGAGCAGCTTCTTGATCTGGTCCAGGAACTGGGCGCCGATGGCGCCGTCGATGACGCGGTGGTCGCAGGAGATGGTGCAGCTCATCATGGTGGCGACGGCGAGTGCCCCGCCCTTCACCACCGCGCGCTGCTCGCCCTTGCCGACGGCGAGGATCGAGCCCTGCGGCGGGTTGATGACGGCCGCGAACTCCTTGATGCCGAACATGCCGAGATTGGAGAGCGAGAAGGCGCCGCCGCTATATTCCTCGGGCAGCAGCTTCCCGGCCTTGGCCCGGTCAGCCAGCGCCTTCATCTCGGTCGAGATGGCGGCGAGGCCTTTCTTGTCGGCGGAACGGATGACCGGCGTGATGAGCCCGTCATCGAGCGCCACCGCCACCGACACGTCGCAGGTTTTGTTCAGCAGGATCTTGTCGCCGCCCCAGATCGCGTTGGCGCGCGGCACCCGCGCCAGCGCCATGCCGCAGGCCTTGATGACGAGATCGTTAACCGAGAGCTTCACGCCTTCGGGCGCCTTGGCGTTGAGCTGGGTGCGCAAGGCCAGCAGCGCGTCGATCTCGGCTTCGACCGTCAGGTAGAAATGCGGGATGGTCTGCTTCGATTCCATCAGCCGGCGCGCGATCACCTTGCGCATCGTGCTGAGCGGCAGCTCGGTGAAGCCCTCGGTCGGCAGCGGCGTGGGCGGGGCCGCCGGTGCGGCGGCGGCCGGGCGCGGTGCGGGCGCGGCAGCAGCAGGTGCAGCGGCCGGAGCCGCGGCGACGCCGGATGCCTTCGCGCTCTCGATATCCGATTTCACGATGCGGCCATGGGGACCCGAGCCTGGGATCCGCGCCAGGTCGAGATTGGCCTCGGCGGCGAGACGCCGCGCGAGCGGGCTGGCGAAGAGGCGCTGGCCATCCTTCGCGGGCGCTGCCGCAGCCGGCGCTGGAGCCGCTGGCGCCGTCTGAGGTGCAGCCGCCGGGGCCGCTGCGGCGGGCGCCGGTGCCGCAGCAGCAGGCGCCGCCGGAGCCGGCTTCGGCGCGACGGCCGGGGCCGCCTTGCCGATGGCGTCGAGCGCCGAGGCGCTCTCGCCCTCGTTCAGCAGATAGGCGATCGGCGCGTTGACGGCGACGTTCTCGGCGCCGGCGGGCACGACGATGCGGCCGAGCGTGCCTTCGTCCACCGCCTCCACCTCCATCGTCGCCTTGTCGGTCTCGATCTCGGCCAGCACATCGCCGGACTTGACCGCGTCACCTTCCTTCTTGATCCATTTCGCGAGCTTGCCCTCGGTCATGGTGGGCGAGAGCGCGGGCATCAGGATCGGCGTCGGCATGGCGCTGTCCTCCCTTGCTCAGCTGCGGTAGCAGACCTGGCGCGCCGCGGCGACGATATTGTCGGCGTTCGGCAAGGCCAGATGCTCGAGATTGGCGGCATAGGGCAGCGGCACGTCGGCGCCATGGACGCGCGCCACCGGCGCGTCGAGCCAGTCGAAGGCCTGCTCCATCATGAGGGCCGACAGCTCCGAGCCGATGCCGGCGAAGGGCCAGCCCTCCTCCACCGTCACCAGGCGGTTGGTGCGCTTGACCGAGCTGACGATGGTGTCGGTGTCGAGCGGGCGCAGGCTGCGGAGGTCGATCACCTCGGCCTCGATGCCGTCCTTGGCCAGCGTCTCGGCCGCCGCGAGCGCGAAGCCCACCGGCCGCGAGAAGGCGGCGATGGTCACGTCGCGGCCGGGCCGCACGATCTTGGCCTTGCCGATCGGCACGATGTAATCGGCGCTGGTCGGCACCGGGAAGTTCTGACCGTAGAGCAGCTCATGCTCGAGGAAGATGACCGGGTTGGGATCGCGGATCGCCGATTTGAGCAGGCCCTTGGCGTCCGCCCCCGACCAGGGCGCGACGACCTTGAGGCCCGGGCAATGCGCATACCAGCTCGCATAGCACTGCGAATGCTGCGCGGCCACGCGCGACGCGGCGCCGTTGGGACCGCGGAAGACGATCGGCGAGCCCATCTGGCCGCCCGACATGTAATTGGTCTTGGCGGCCGAGTTGATGATCTGGTCGATCGCCTGCATGGCGAAATTGAAGGTCATGAACTCGACGATCGGCCGCAGGCCGCCGAAGGCGGCACCGACGCCGAGCCCGGCGAAGCCATGCTCGGTGATCGGCGTGTCGATCACGCGCTTGGGCCCGAACTCCTCGAGCAGGCCCTGGCTCACCTTGTAGGCCCCCTGATATTCCGCGACCTCCTCGCCCATCAGGAAGACGGTCGGGTCGCGGCGCATCTCCTCGGCCATGGCGTCGCGCAAGGCCTCGCGCACCGTGATGGTGTGGGTCTCACCCATCTCGGCTTCCGGCGCCGCCGTGACGATGGCAGGTGCTGCAGGGACGGACGCCGCCGGCGCGGGCTTCGCCGCGGGTGCCGCGGCCGGAGCGGGCGCTGCAACGGGTGCCGGCTTGGGCGCGGCCTTGGAGGCCGCCGCGTCGAGGCTCTCGCCCTCGACCGCGAGCACCGCGATCGGCGCGTTCACCGCGACGTTCTCGGTGCCGGCCGGCACGATGATCCTGGCGAGCTTGCCCTCGTCGACCGCCTCGACCTCCATGGTCGCCTTGTCGGTCTCGATCTCGGCCAGCACGTCGCCAGGCTTTACCGCGTCGCCTTCCTTCTTCAGCCACTTCGCCAGCTTGCCCTCGGTCATGGTCGGCGAGAGGGCCGGCATCAGGATATCGATGGACATGTCCGCTTCCCTTCCCGCTTCAGGCTTCGACCAGCACGTCGGTCCAAAGCTCGGACGGATCGGGTTCCGGGCTCGCCTGGGCGAACTCGGCCGCTTCGGCGACGATGTCCTTCACCTCGCGATCGATGGTCTTGAGCGCGTTCTCGTCGGCATGGCCGCCCTCGAGCAGCTTGGCGCGCAGATGGTCGATCGGATCATGCTCCTGGCGCATCTTCGCGACCTCTTCCTTGCTGCGGTATTTCGCAGGGTCGGACATGGAATGGCCGCGATAGCGGTAGGTCAGCGCCTCGAGGATGTAGGGGCCCTTGCCGCCGCGCGCATAGGCGATCGCCTTGTCGGCCGCCGCGCGCACCGCCATCACATCCATGCCGTCGACCTTCTGGCCGGGGATGCCATAAGCCTGGCCGCGCATGTTGAGATCCTTGCCCGCGGCCGCGCGCTCGACCGAGGTGCCCATGCCGTATTTGTTGTTCTCGATCACATAGACGACGGGCAGCTTCCAGAGCGCGGCCATGTTGAAGGATTCGTAGACCTGGCCCTGGTTGATGGCGCCATCGCCGAGGAAGGCCACGCAGACGCCGCCATCCTCCTTGTAGCGATGGGCGAAGGCGAGGCCGGTGCCGATCGGCACCTGGGCGCCGACGATGCCGTGGCCGCCGAAGAAATTCTTCTCGCGGCTGAACATATGCATCGAGCCGCCCTTGCCCTTGGAATAGCCGCCGCGCCGGCCGGTGAGCTCGGCCATGACGCCTTTCGCATCCATGCCGGTCGCGAGCATATGGCCGTGATCGCGATAGGAGGTGACGACGCTGTCGCTGGGCTTGCGCACCGCCATGCAGCCCACCACCACCGCCTCCTGGCCGATATAGAGATGGCAGAAGCCGCCGATGAGCCCCATGCCGTAGAGCTGGCCCGCCTTCTCCTCGAAGCGTCGGATCAGCAGCATGTCGCGGTAGTGGGTGATCAGGGTTTCCGACTCGTCGCTGTCGGCCTTGCCGGCCTTGCGCGCGGTGGTGGCGGCCATGATGTCTCCCTTCAGCCGACGGGCCTGAACGGCCCGGGATGGGCGGTCGCAGCAGCCTGGACCGGCCCTTATCCGGTTAATTTACGCCGGAAAGGGAGAATAGCAAGGCGGGGTAAATTTCTGACAAATCACAAGAAAGCGACAATTAACTCGATTTCAGTTAACATCGCTGTTCGAGGGCGCGGGGGCACCTGCGCCCGGTGCCGCCGGGGTCGGCAGCATGATGATCACCTCGTCGTCGCGCGCGTAGTTCAGCATCAGCCGCATCTGCTCGTCGAGCAGGTCGGCGTCGAGCGTCGAGGGGCTCATGCGCTGGACGCGGTTGGCGAGCGCCACCTGCTCCGCCTGCAGCGAGGCGAGCTGGGCATCGGCTTGGCGCAGCTGCTGCTTCAAGGTGAGCCAGGCCATCAGGCCGCGATCGCCCTGGATCGCGTGATAGCCGAAATAGCCCAGCAACGAGGCCCCGATCAGCGGAACCGCGATCTGGCGCAGGTAGCGGCGGAGGTCGATTCGAATGGCCATGGACTCGACGGAATCACAGCCGAGTCGAGCCGGTCAAATGAAATCGACTCGGGAAATCGACTCCGCGAGTCAGATCACAGCGAAGGCACCGTGACTGTGGCCCAAATGACTCACTTAGTGCCGATCTGCCGGGTCGGCCCCCAGCCCTTCCTCACTCGCCGCTCCCGTTCGCTCGGCGCGATCACCCGCGCCGTTGGATCTTGTCCTCGAGATAGGACGAAAAGAACCCCTTGTACCGTCGCTGCAGCTCGGGCATTCGCCAATCGAAGCCGGTGACGACGCCGCGACATGCCTTGGCACCGCAATGGCAGGTCATCTCATAGTCTTCGTTGTCCATCATTGCGTAGTCCACGGTCAGCTCTTCGGACTGCCGGACATCGCGCATGGTCACGAAGAGGATCTGACCGCGCACACCGACATTGGGATCGCAGGAGTGATTGAGGTACATCATGCTTGCCTCTCGTTCCTCGACGCTCGACGGCCCCAGGAACAAGTCGTCCGCGATCTGGATTTCAGCCGGCCCCAGGATCTGAAAATTGCGGTCCCTCGTTTCCTTGTCGAAGATATGGCCGCCCTTTACGACCACGATCGTTCCCTGGGGTAAGGGCCGACGGGCGAAGAGCCCAAATCCGTGAACAGGGCTTTTGCGCTTCTCGACGTCGTTCGAGAAGATGGACCGAGGCATTGGCATCGAGCGAAGGTCTCCCCAGCTCGTCAAAAGGTGCGGAAATCCGCCTTCATGCAAATCTTAATGGGCATCGTGGTTCGCAGCCAACGCTCGGCTTGCGATCACTCCTGCACCTCGACGACCAGCCCGTCATAGCCCGGCTCCACGCCCGCCGGGCAGCGCGCTTTGAGCGCGTCATAGTCGATCTGGTGATTGAGATGGGTCAGCACCGCATGGCGCGGCTTGAGCACGCCGATCCAGCCCATCGCCTTGTCGAAGTTGGCGTGGGTGATATGCGGCTCGAAGCGCAGGCAATCGACGATGAGGAGATCGAGACCTTTCAGCAGCGCCAGCGAGGCTTCCGGCAGCTCGATCACGTCGGTCGAATAGGCGAAGTTGCCGATGCGGTAGCCGGTCGAGATCGTGCCATGGCCATGGTCCTGGAGATAAGGCAGGACCGGGACGCCGTCGGCGAGGAAGGGCTTTCCGAGCTCGACCGGATGCGGATCGAGGAAGGGTTTGTAGAGCTTCCCCGAGCCCTTCTCGTTCTGCTTGAAGACATAGTCGAAGCGCTGGGCCAGCGTCGCCAGGGTCTCGGGCGTCGCATAGACCGGCAGCGGCGGTGCGGCCGGATCGCGGCGCACGAAACGCAGATCGTCGAGCCCATGCACATGGTCGGCATGGTCATGGGTGAAGAGCACCGCGTCGAGCCCCTTCACATTGGCGTCGAGCAGCTGCGCGCGGCAGTCGGGCGAGGCGTCGATCAGGATCGTCTTGCCATGGGTCTCGACCAGCACCGACACGCGCCGGCGCCGGTTGCGCGGGTTCGCCGGGTTGCAGCTGCCCCAATGATTGCCCACCAGCGGCACGCCGCCCGAGCCGCCGCATCCGAGAACTGTCACACGCATGAAGATTTCCGCTATCGCTGTCCCAATCGGGATGAAACCAGATAGGTGGCCTTATACAGGATCAGATACCAGACCCATTGCAGCAAAAGATTGGGCAGAAAGGTTATTCAGTGAACAGCGCGCGGTGGTGGTCGATCAGTCAGCGGCGCTTATTCGCGATCAGATCCCGTGCGAGCGACGGCATAATAAAATAGAAGGTCATTTGCAGCATCATATTGATCAGAAGAATTGAGGCGGGAAGCATAATCGTAGGTGTCATCGCCCGCCTCGTACTTCCGAATACAAACCCCGTAAACAGCCCATCAATCTCCAGAGTTAAAAAGAACGCGACTGACACCGTGAAGAACAACTCGAATCGCACGGAGTTCGGCGACTTTGCCAAGGATTGAGCCACACCAGTTCCGCCGGTCGCGACACCGCGCTTTACCTCATCCACATCCACACGGAAATTTTTAATTCCAAGAATGAGATGGAACGGCAGGACCAGTAACAGCATCGCCCAGCTCAGCACGGATGTGTTGACGACATAGAACATCTGAGCGAAATAGTGTTCCCATCGCCCCAGGCCCAAGGGCTTCGCCTTCAGCATCTCGCAATATGAAAGATGGATCTGCCGACAGATAGCTTCAGCGGCGGGATGGGCCTGGTCCCTGTGCTCCTCACCCAATAGCCAGACGACCGCGACCACCGCCGCAGCGGCGGCGAGATAGCACAACCCAAATATGGGGATCAGGACACTCCTTCTCGGCGAAGGCCCCGACACGTGCCGCTCCTTACAGGATTGACCTGGTCATTGGCGACCTGCTCCCCGGGATGTCGGCATAGCAAAGCAATTTCGCCGCACAACCTTTAATCGCAGGCGTGCCAGGATTTCTCAGAAAAGGATGGAACGCAATAGCGCTTTGCGGAAGACCTGCGTTGACGCGTTTCAGCCTGCGCCTAGGCGCGCTTCGCCTTGTCGAACAGCTGGAAGAAGTTCGCCGTGGTCGTCTCGGCTAAGGCCGGCGCGGTCAGGCCCTGGAGCTCGGCCAGGCATTGCGCCGTGTAGGTCACGTAGGCGGGCTCGCATTTCTTGCCGCGAAGGGGCACGGGCGCGAGGTAGGGCGAATCCGTCTCGACCAGGATTCGATCTTGCGGCAGGTCCTTGGCGATGGCGCGCAGGGTCTCGGATTTCGGAAAGGTCAGGATGCCCGAGAGCGAGATGTAGAAGCCGAGATTGAGGGCGTTGTCGGAGAGGTATTGCGTCGTGCTGAAACAGTGGATCAGGCCGCGCAGATTACCCTGCGCCGCCCCCTCCTCCAGCAGCGCCACCGTGTCCTCGTCGGCGTCGCGACTGTGCACGATCAGCGGCAGGCCCGTGGCGCGGGCGGCAGCGATGTGAGTGCGAAAGACCTTCTGCTGCTCGGGGCGCGGGCTGCGCTCGTAGAAGTAATCGAGCCCGCATTCGCCGATGCCGATCACCTTGGGATGGCGGCTGAGCTCGACCAGCTTCTCGACCGCGACATCGACCTCGCCCTGGGCCTCGTGCGGATGAACGCCCACGCTGCACCAGAGATTGTCGTGGCTCTCGGCGATCGCCAGCACCTGCGGGAATTCCTCGATCGAGGTGCAGATGGTGAGCATCGCCCCCACCCCCGCCTCTCGCGCGCGCCCCAGCGCCGCGTCAAGGATCCCCGCGCGGTTCAGATAGTCGAGATGGCAGTGGCTGTCGACGAGCATCAGCTCTTCTTGCCTTTGCCCTTCGCCGGCACGGCCTCGGTCTTCGCCGCTTCCGGATCGACATAGCGCGGGAACACGCCCTCCGGTGCCGGCAGCGGCGTTCCCGGCTTAAGCGCGTTTGCCTCGGTCAGATGCGCGAAGTCACGCGCATTCGCCGGCACCGCCAGCTGGTCGAGCAGCTTGCCCGCCGCCGCCGGCATCACCGGCTGCACCAGGATCGCGAGATAGCGTACCGTCTCGGCCAGCACCCAAAGCACCGTCGCCATGCGCGGCGGATCGTTCTTCTTGAGGGCCCAGGGCGCCTGCTCGTCGACATAGCGGTTGGCCTCGCCCACCACAAACCAGATCGCCTCGAGCCCGCGGTTGAAGCTCTGGGTCTCGATCGCCTCGCGCCAGCGCGGCAGCAGGCCCTGCGCCTGGCCGAGAAGCTTCCTGTCCGCCTCGGTCAGCGGCCCCTTTTCCGGCACGGTGGCGCCGCAGTTCTTGCTGATCATCGAGAGCGAGCGCTGCGCCAGGTTGCCCAGGTCATTGGCGAGGTCGCCGTTCATCCGCATGACCATGGCGCGATGCGAGAAGTCGCCGTCATTGCCGAACGGCACCTCGCGCAGCAGGAAGTAGCGCACCGGATCGAGCCCGTAGGTCGCGATGAGCTGCAGCGGGTCGATCACGTTGCCGAGCGACTTCGAGATCTTCTGGCCCTCGTTGGTCCACCAGCCATGGGCGAAGACGCGCTTCGGCGGCTCGAGGCCCGCGGCCATCAGGAAGGCCGGCCAATAGACCGTGTGGAAACGCAGGATGTCCTTGCCGACCATGTGCAGGTCGGCCGGCCAGAAGGTCCGGTAGCTCTCGCTCTCCGTGTCCGGGAAGCCGACGGCGGTGATGTAGTTGGTGAGCGCATCGAGCCACACATACATGATGTGGTCGGGATCGTTCGGGACCGGCACGCCCCATTTGAAGCTGGTGCGCGAGACCGAGAGATCGGTGAGCCCGCCGCGGACGAAGGACAGCACCTCGTTGCGCCGCGTCTCCGGCGCGATGAAATCCGGATGCTTCTCGTAGAACTCCAGGAGCGGCTGCTGCCACTTGGAGAGATCGAAGAAGTAGCTGGGCTCCTTCACCCACTCGACCTCCGCACCCGAGGGCGCGCGCTTCTTGCCGTCGGGCCCGGTGGTCAGCTCCTCCTCGCCATAGAAGGCCTCGTCGCGCACCGCATACCAGCCCTCGTAATGGCCGAGATAGATATGGCCGCGCTCGACCAGCCGGAGCCAGAGCGCCTGGCAGGACTTGATGTGCCGCGGCTCGGTGGTGCGGATGAAATCGTCATTGCTGAAGTTCATCGCCTTGGCGAGGTCGCGGAAATTCTGCGAGACCTTGTCGGTGAAGTCCTTGGGCGACATGCCGGCAGCCTTGGCCGATTTCTCGACCTTCTGGCCGTGCTCGTCCGTGCCGGTGAGGAAATTCACCCTGCGTCCGTCCAGCCGCATGAAACGCGCGATCACATCGCAGGCCAGCGTCGTGTAGGCGTGTCCGATATGCGGCGCATCGTTCACGTAATAGATCGGCGTGGTGATGTAGAAGGGACGGGGCCCTGACATGCGTGCGGGTCTTCCGGATCGAGAACCTGGGTTATGGGGCAAAGTCCGCGAGAGAAGCGCGGTCGTCGGGCGAGGCGCCGGCGGTTCCTGTCAGCGCCGCCCCTGCCCGGCCAGGGCTAGCATGGCGCCGATCCAGACCTGTTTCAGGTCGAGATCGGCCTGCTCGGCCCCGGCGATCAGGCGCGTGACCTTTTCCCACAGGGCCAGCCATTGATCAAGTCCGCGGGCCCCGGCCAACCTGCTCAGAATCTGGGCTTCTTCCGGCGGAATTCCAGGGTCCGGGCGCCCCAGGGAGGCGGTCCGCAGCAGCCGCGCCATCCAGCCTTCGAGCAGGTCGGCGGCGGTGCGGAAGCTGTTCCCCTCGCGGTCGCGGGCGAGCCGGTCGGCGAAATCATGGAGCGCCGGGACATCGAGATCGGGCAGCCGGGAGAGCTGCGTGCCGAGCTCGCGATAGAGCTCGAGCCCGTCCTCCTCGGCCAGCTCCAGCGCGCGTCCGATGCTGCCCTGGGCGAGCCAGATCAGCAGCGCCTGGTCGGCCGGGTCGAGATCGGGCCGGTAGCGCGCGAGCAAGGCCCGGACCTGCGCATCGGCCAAGGGCTTCAGCGCGAGCCGCCGGCAGCGCGAGCGGATGGTGGGCAGGAGGCGGCCCGGCGCGTGGCTCACCAGCAGCAGCACCGAGCGGCGCGGCGGCTCCTCCAGCACCTTGAGCACGGCATTGGCGGCGTTGCGGTTCATGTCCTCGGCGCAGTCGATGACGACGGTGCGCCAGCCGCCTTCGGCCGGGGTCAGATGCAGGAACTGGCCGATATCGCGCACATCGCCGATGACGATCTCGCTGCGTCGCTTTTTCTTCTTCTCGTCCCAGCCGCGCTCGATGGTGAGGAGGTCGGCATGGCCGCCGCTCGCGACCCGGCGGAACACGGGATGCCCCGGATCGAGGCGCAGGCCCGATGCGGCGGGCTCGGCGGCGCCGAAGAGTCCCGGCGCCTGGGCGTCCGCAGCCCCGCCCGCCAGCAGGTAGCGCGCGAAGCGGAAGGCCAGCGTCGCCTTGCCGATGCCGCGCGGCCCCGTGATCAGCCAGCCATGGGCAAGCCTGCCGGAAGCGACGGCGCCCGCGAGCAGCGCTTCGGCCTCGTCATGGCCGACGAGTTCCGGGTTCTCGCGCGGTGCCGGCCATGCCTGTTCCTGCTCGTCGCTCATGCGGGTCTTAGGTCAGATCGGCCTGGAATTTCTCGGTGATCGCCGCCTGCAGTTTCGCCTGCACGGCCTCCAGAGCGCCAGCCGCGTCGATGACACGGCAGCGTTGCGGATCCTGCCGGGCAATATCGAGAAAGCCCTGACGCAGCCGCTCGTGGAAGGCCTGCGCCATCTCCTCGTAACGGGTCTCGGGGCCCCGCCGCCCGCCGGCGCGCTTGAGGCCCAGGGCCACCGGCAGATCGAGGATCAGCGTCAGGTCGGGGCGCTCGGTGCCCACCACCGCCCGCTCGAGGGCCGCGATGAAACCGCGATCGACGCCATGGCCATAGCCCTGATAGGCCAGGGTTGAATCCGCGAAACGGTCCGACAGGACCCACTGGCCCTGAGCCAGCGCCGGGCGGATGACGCGCTCCAGATGGTCGCGCCGGGCCGCGAAATGCAGCAACGTCTCGGTGATGGGATCCCAGCGGTCGGTGGCGCCCTGGACCAGGAGCTTGCGGATCTCCTCCGCACCGGGCGAGCCGCCGGGCTCGCGGGTCAGCAGAACCTTGCGTCCCCGCCCTTCGAGCCAAGCCGCCAGCCGCTTTCCTTGCGTGGATTTGCCCGCCCCTTCGCCGCCCTCGAGCGTGATGAAGCGGCCGCGCGCCATTCCCTCTCCGACGGTCCCGCTCAGGCGCCGACGCCGGCGAAATGCTTGAGCGCCGCGATCATGCGCCCGAAGAAGCCCAGCTTCGGCACCTCTTTGCCGGCGACGAGAGGCACTTCCATGTCGGTCATGCCCGGGGCCGAGATCACCACCTTGCCGACCTCCTGGCCGGCCGCGATCGGCGCCGGGATCGGCCCCTCGAACACGGCCTTGGCGGTCAGCTTGTCATGCGCGGCGCGGGGCAGCGTCACCAGCAGGTCCTTGCCGACGGCGAGCGGCACGGTCGCTTCCTGGCCGAGCCAGACCGGCGCATCGGCGAGCACCGAGCCCGCCTTGGCGACCGTGTAGTTGTCGAACTCGCGGTAGGCCCAGTCCAGGACCTTGGCGGATTCGTCGGAGCGCTCCTGCATGCTGTGGGTCCCGATCAGCACGACGATGACGCGCCGTCCGTCGCGCTTGGCCGAGACGGCCACGCTGTAGCCCGAGATGCTGAGATGGCCGGTCTTGAGCCCGTCGACGGTCGGGTCCTTGTAGAGCAGCGGATTGCGGTTGCCCTGCTTGATGCCGTTGAAGACGAACTCCTTCTCCGAGAAGTAATGGTAGTACTCGGGGAAGTCCGCGATCAGATGATGCGCCAGCCAGGCGACATCATGCGCGGTCATGAGCTGCTTCTCGTCCTCCAGGCCGTGGGGATTGTCGAACTGGCTGTCGTTGAGCCCGAGCTCCTTGGCCTTGGCGTTCATCTTCTCGACGAAGGCTTGCTCGGTGCCGGCAAGTCCTTCGGCCACGACCAGGCAGGCATCGTTGCCGGACTGGACGACGATGCCGCGGATCAGGTCCTCGACCCGGATGCGGTCGCCGATGCCGACGAACATGGTCGAGCCCTCGTTGAGGGCCCAGGCCTCCTTGGAGACCGGGAAGGTGTCGTCGAGCTTGACCTCGCCCTTCTTCAGCGCCTCGAACAGCAGGTAGACCGTCATCAGCTTGCTGAGCGACGCCGGCTGGATCCTGGTTTCCGCGTTCTTGTCGAGGAGCACCGCGCCCGTCTCGTAATCGAGCACGTAGGCTTCGGTCGCCGTGGTGTCGATCGTGTCGGCCCGCGCGGCGCCGGCCGCGAGGAGCGAGGTGGCGAGAAGAGCGGAGGCCGCGACCGCCGTCGCGCGAAGAGCAACGAGTTTCATCTTGATCCCAATCATCCTGGTTCCTCTCCCGGCCGAACGAAGATAACGCCGCCCGGGAGTCGGCGTCGATCCATAAGAGCCGCCCTTTCGGGCGTTTTCACGGCGGGGTCCTCGCATCAATCGACGACGATCCGGGCCTCGGTATGGCCCGACTGGACCAGCTTGTCGAGCAGCCGGTCGGCCTCCGACACCGAAGCGATCGGCCCCAGCCGCACGCGATAGAACTGCTGATTGCCGAGCGTGACCGGCGTCATCGTCGCCGCCCCGAGGCGCGACAGTTCCGCGGTCAGCTTCTGCGCGTTGGCGAGCTGGGTGAAGGCGCCCGCCTGGATGAAGATCCGGGTCGGCTTCACCGCGGTCTGGGTCACGCGGCCGTCCGGCTCCGCCGCCGCGACCGCGCGCGTCGTCGCCGATGTGACGGCCGTGTTGCCGGTTGACGTCGCAGGTGCCGTGCCGGCGCTCGCGGCAGCAGCCGATCCGCCGGCCGGCAGCTGCTGCTGCGTGACCGCCATGGTCGGCGCGGCGCTGGGAGCCACGGGCTGCGCCTGGTCGGCGGGCACGCCGCTGCCGCCGGTGAGCGCCGACGCCAGCGCCATGCTCTCGTCGGCGAGAACCTGGACACGCACCCGCGCCGTGCCGTTCTGATGGAATCCCAGGAGCTGCGCCGCGCGGCGCGACACATCGATGATGCGGCCATTCACGAACGGCCCGCGATCGTTGATGCGCAGCTTCAGCGAGCGGCCGTTCTCGAGATTCGTCACCTGGACGATGGTCGGCAGCGGCAGCGTCTTGTGCGCCGCCGTCAGGCCGTTCTGGTCGTAGATCTCGCCGCTCGCGGTCGGCTTGCCGTTGAAATCCGGACCGTACCAGGAGGCGATCCCGGTCTCGTCATAGCCGTAATCGACCTTGGGGTAGTACCAGACGTTCTGGACCTGGTAGGGCTGGCCGATCTTGTAGGCCGGCGGCCCCGAGGCCTGGTTGGGCTTGGTCAGGAGCTTGGAGGAATTGACGACGAGCTCCGTCTCCGAGCAGCCGGCCACCGCCAGTGCGGCCACTATGCCCAGCATCGCCGCAACGATACGTGCCCTCAGCATTTTGCGGTCTTACGCCCCTATAACCCCTAGATTTAGTAGGTTAACCCTGCTCGATCTTGTCCGCAAGCGTACCGACCGCGGTCGCGAAATAGGTCGAGCGGTTCCATTTCATGATCGCCTTGTAGTTCCCATAGACCAGATAGGCGGGGCCGCTGGTGTCGTCCGGACGGACCAGCGAGGCGTTGAGCTTGTGGACCACCGGCAAGACACCGCCATCGGCGCGGCGCAAGCCCAGCTTGC
This sequence comes from Hypericibacter adhaerens, assembly GCF_008728835.1. Classification (GTDB taxonomy): domain Bacteria; phylum Pseudomonadota; class Alphaproteobacteria; order Dongiales; family Dongiaceae; genus Hypericibacter; species Hypericibacter adhaerens. The sequence continues at coordinate 2,482,959 of NZ_CP042582.1, read as the reverse complement.
GCCACTCCTCGAGCGACTTCTCGATGTCGAGCGAGACGAGGTTGCTGTCGAGCTGGGCCGGCAGCTTCACCTCCCGCCCCCAGGTCTGGCTGGCGTTCCAGTCGTTGCCGGCGAGATAGTTCGCGATCGACCCGAACACATCGGCGGTCGAGTTCCAGATGTCGCGCTTGCCGTCGCCATCGGCATCGACGGCGAAGCGCAGATAGCTCGAGGGCATGAACTGGCACTGGCCCATGGCGCCGGCCCAGGAGCCCAGCATGTTGCCGGCGCTGACATCGTGATGCTGGAGGATCTCGAGCGCGTTCAGCAGCTCCTTGCGGAAGAACTCGGCGCGTCGGCCCTCATAGGCGAGCGTCGCCAGCGCCTCGACCACGCGGTAGTCGCCCTGCTGGGCGCCGTAATTGCTCTCGATGCCCCAGAGCGCCACGATGAAGCGCGGCTGCACGCCATAGAGCCCGCCGATCTGCTTGAGCAGCACCTGGTGCTGCTGGAAGAGCGCGCGGCCGTTCGCGACCCGCTTGTCGTTGACGACGCGCGCCAGGTAATCCACGAAGGTCATGGTGCCTTCGGGCTGCTTCTGGTCGAGCGCGATCACGTCGTAATTGAAGGCGACGCCCTTGAAGGCATCGTCGAGCGTCGCGGCGGAGACGCCGCGCGCCGCCGCCTCGTCGCGCACGCCCTGGAGCCAGCTGTTGAACTGCGTGATGTCCAGGTCGGCCGTGGCCTTGCAGGAACCCAGCGTCAGGGCGGACAAGGCCGCGAGAGCCGAGCCGCCCCCGGCAACGACCTGCATCATTCGCCGCCGCGACACACCCTTCTCGCCCCGCATGGCGATCACTCCTCGACGCAAGACCGGACTCTCCTTCGTTTCTGCCATGATCGCCCAGAGTCGGCCAAGAATGCCGGCGCCGGACGGGACGGTTCCTTCAGGGCGATGGAAAGAGCGCGTCGGTCGCACCCTGAATGCGATAGGCGAGTAACCCTAACCATTCGTGAAGCGCCAACGACAATTCGGCAAAACCGGCGGCCGGATCCAGCGGCTTGAGCGGCTCGCCCTCTCCTTGCGTCCGGTAATCCACCGGATAGGGGATCACCTGCCAGCCCAGATGGCGGAAGCAGCCGACCGCGCGCGGCATGTGCCAGGCGGAGGTGATCAGCAGCCAATTGCCTTGCGGCGGCCCGCCCAGGAGCGCCGTCAGGTTGGCGGCGTTCTCCCGCGTGGTCCGCGAGGTCGCCTCGACCGTCAGCCGGTCCGGCGCCACGCCCAGATCCAGCAGCAGGCGCTCGGCATAATGCGCTTCGGGTTCCTGCCCTTCCCAGATCGAGTTGCTCCCGCCCGAGAAGATCAGCCGCGCCTCCGGATGGGCGCGTGCCAGGGTGGCCGCTGCGGTGAACCGTTCCGCGGCGTCGTTCAGGACCGGCTGGCCGCGGGCCGCGGAGGCCTTGCCGTCGAGGCCGCCGCCCAGCACCAGGATGCCGTCGATCCGCTCCGGCAGGCTGGCCGGCGCCGGAAAGCGGCTCTCGAGCGGCAGCAGCAGCCACCCGCCCACCGGCAGGACCGCGAGCGCCAGGGTCAGCAGCAGGGCCAGCGCCAGGAAACCGCGCCCGCCCCCGCCGCCGCGGCGGCGGAACGATCCCCAGAACGCACCCAGCAACAGCAGGATGAGCCAAAGGCCCGGATCGGTGACCCAGCCCAGGAACTTGCCGAGGAAGAAGCTCATCGTCGCCCGCTCCGCATGGCCGCCGCGCCCTCAAGGCTCCGCCGGCGGTGGCGCCAGCCGCTCGACACAGAGCGCATAGCGCGACCAGGAGAAAAGAAGCAGGGGATCGCCCATCGAGGCGGTGGCCGCGCAGCCCGCGTCGACATCGCCCGGCACCTTCCGGCCGCGAACCCGGGCCGCGGCGGTATATTCCTCGCGGCGGCATTCCAGCAGCAGCGACTGGTCGTAGTAACCCGTGCCGGTCCCGGCGAGCCGGGCACAATAATTCTCCGACCGCGTCTCCCGTGACAGGCCGGCCGCCTGCTTGGTTTCGCCGGCGCAGCCGGCGAGCCCCGCCGCCACCAGCAGCGGCAGGCAGCGCTGAAGCGAGATCGCGACCCGCCGCTCCACCTCAGTCGGAAACCTGATCGACGACATAGCCGGCCGCGGCGCCCACGCCGGCACCGATCGCCGCACCGACGCCGATGCCCAGGCCGCCCGTCAACGCGCCGACACCCGCCCCCACGCCGGCACCGATCACCGACCCGCTCAGCACGCGCTGCTCGGTCGAATCCATGTTGGCGCAGCCGCCCAGTCCCAGGAGGGTCACGACCGCCAGGGTCGCCGCGATTCTCCTCATGGCTGAATCTCCTCGAATGAGAAAGGCCGGCGACTCGGGGTGCGCCGACTCAGGAATCGGGGATTATTGAGTCGTGCCAGAATCTGTCAAGAATCAATCACATAAGTGGGATTCCGGAGAGCGCATCGGAGCCGGGAAGGCGCGCCCGGGATTCAAGCGCGGCGGGAAATTCCCGAGTCTTGTCCGTGACTTGAATCGGTCGCGGGGTTTGCCGGCCGGACCCGGCATGATATGCGAACCGCCGGATCGGCGTTCATCCGCCGCAGCATGAAGGGGGATCGATCATGGCAGGCGTCGCAGACCGCACCGCTCTCGTCACCGGCGCGGGCAGCGCGGACGGCATCGGGTTCGCCGTCGCCCGGCTCCTGCGCGCGGCCGGGGCCCGGGTCGCGATCACCTCGACCACGAAGCGGATTTTCGAGCGGCTGGAGGAGCTCCCGGGCGGACCAAAGGACAAGGCGGCCTTCGTCTGCGACCTGACCGACCGGCGCGCCGCCGTCGAGATGGCGAAACAGGCGGAAAAGGCGCTCGGCCCCCTCGCCATCCTGGTGAACAATGCCGGCATGGCGCAGACCGGTGTCCGGCAGAAGCGGCAATGGGCGCATGAGATCGACGACGAGAGCTGGGACCGCCAGATCGACATCAGCGTGAACACCTGCTTCACGATGACCCGGGCGGTGCTGCCGGGCATGGCGCGGCGGCGCTACGGGCGGATCGTCAACATGTCGTCGGTCACCGGGCCCGTGGTCGCGATCCCGCGCTCGACCGCCTACGGCACGGCCAAGGCGGCGATGCTGGGATTCACGCGTCAGGTGGCGATCGAATATGCGCGCAAAGGCATCACCGTGAACGCCATCGGGCCGGGCTGGATCGCCACCGGTTCGAGCAGCAAGGCGGAGATCGTGGCCGGCAACCATACGCCGGCCGGCCGGCCCGGGCGCGCGGACGAGGTCGGCCATGTCTGCGTCTTCCTGGCCTCCGAGGAAGCGAGCTATGTCACGGGGCAGATGATCGTGGTCGACGGCGGCAACACGATCCAGGAATACAAGGACGCCATCGAGCGCTATTACTGACGGCCCTCCGCGGCCCCAAGGAATCTTCCGCATGAGCTGGAGCAACAAGACTGTCCTCGTCACCGGCGGTTCCGGCGGCATGGGACGCGCCATCGTCGCGCGGTTCCTGGCCGAAGGCGCCAATATCGCGGCGGCCGATATCGACGCGAAGCGGCTGGGCGAGCTCGAGCGCGACATGAAGGCGGGCCCGCGCTTCCTCGCGATCCCCGCCGATGTCACCCGCGTCGCCGATTGCGAGCGCATGGTCGGGGCTGCGCTCGAGCGGTTCGGCGGGCTCGACGTGCTCGTGAACGGCGCCGGGGTCTGGGTCGAGGGCGCTTCCGACGAGGCGACCGAGGCCGAATGGGACCGGACCCTCGACATCAATCTCAAGGGCACCTTCTTCGCCTGCCGCTATGCGATCCCGGCCCTGGAGAAGACGGGCGGCACCATCCTCAACATCGCCTCGGACGCCGGGCTCATCGGGAATTCGGGTTCCGCGATCTATTGCGCCTCCAAGGGCGGCGTGGTGCTGCTGACCAAGGCGCTCGCGCGCGAGCTGGCGCCGCGCGGCATCCGGGTCAATGCCATCTGCCCCTGCGATGTCGAGACGCCGATGCTGCAGTACCAGGCCAACACCTATGGCGGCGGCAATCCCCGGGCCTATCTCGACCGGCTGCTCTCGATCTATCCTCAAGGCGCGCGCGCCCGTTTCGTGCGGGCCGAGGAGGTCGCGGAGTTCGTGTTCCAGATCGCGTCGCCCAAGCTCACCCCCATCACCGGCGCCGCGCTCTCGATGGATTTCGGCACCACGGCAGGGCTTTGAACCATGACGGTCGAGAACTATCCCGAGGAACCGCTCGCCCTCTCCGCGCCCCTGGCGCGCGAGATCGCGCCCGGCCACTGCTACACCGACCCCACCAGCGGCGAGAACTGCGCCTGGTCGCACGGGTTCTGGCAATATCTGCGGCTCTTCGATTTCATCACCACGCCGCGCGACCATGCCGGGTTCTACCGCGCCGCCCTCGGCCCCATGATCGCGGCCGGGAAGCGGCGCGTGCTGATCTCGGGCACCGCCGACTACGCCATGCTCCACTGTCTGCGCTGGGTGTTCGAGGAGCACAAGGTGGCGCCCGAGATCACCGTGCTGGATATCTGCGCCACCCCCTTGCTCCTCAATGAATGGTATGCCGCGCGTCACGGCCTCGCGGTGCGCGCCGTCAGGAGCGACATCCTGGATTTCACCCAGGCGAGCCCCTACGACATGATCTGCACCCATTCCTTCTTCGGCCGCTTCACGCCCGAGGAACGGCCGAAGCTCGTCCAGCGCTGGCACGATCTGCTGCGGCCGGGCGGGCGTGTGGTCACGGTCAACCGCATCCGGCCCGAAGCGCCCGAGCGCGTCGGCTTCACGCCGGAACAGGCCGCGGATCTCCGCCAGCGCGTGCTCGCGGCCGCGGCGGCCGCGCAGGACCGGATCGATGTCGCGCCCGAGGTCATCGCCGAGATGGCCGAGGAATATGCCGGCGCCAAGCAGGTGACCCACCCCGTCCGCTCGGTCGCCGAACTGGAGGCGCTGTTCGGCCAGGCCGGTTTCCGCCTGGAGCCGGTGAAGGTCGAGCCGGTGGGGGCCCGTTCCACCCGGACGCCCAAGGGGCCGACCATGTCCGGTGCCGCCAACTACGCGCAGATCGTGGCCATCCGGGACTGAGCGCCGGCCTCAGGCGGCCGGCGGCGGAGCGACCTCGCTCATGAAGTTCTCGAGCTTGCCGGCGGCGCTGACCGGGATTTCCTCCAGATAGACGAAGTCGATCTGGAAGGGGATGGGCAGCTTCGTCTGGATATGGGCGCGCAGCGCCTGCTCCTCTTCCGGCGTCAGCGGGCGTTCCACCGTGAAGCGGGCTTCCAGCCGCTCGAACGATTTCTGCACGAACTGGTGCTGGCGTACGGGCGCCAGCTCGCGGAAGCGCCGCGAACCGAAGGACGGCCAGTAGCGCGCGCCGTCGGGCCCGATCATCATGTTGCGCACCCGCCCCTGCACGCGCGCGAGCACCGGCAGCCCGCGGCCGCAGGAGCAGGCCTCGCCGAACTGCGCATAATCGCCGATCGCATAGCGCAGCAGCGGCATGGCGAAATTGAAGAGCGGCGTGGCCACGACCCGGCCCACCTCGCCCGGCGCGCAGAGCCGCCCCGCCTCGTCGACCACCTCCAGCAGGACGGTCTCGCTCTGCACATGGAAACGGTCCTCATGGAGCGGGCATTGCAGCGCCAGGTAGCCGATCTCCTTGCAGGAATAGACATCGGCGATCGGCACGCCCCAGACCTCGCGCACCAGGGCGCGCGTCTCGGGCGGCAGCAGCTCGGCGATCGAGAGCACCTGGCGCAGGCTGGCGGGCCTGATGCCGGCATCGCGGCAATGGCCCGCCAGCGCCGCCAGGTTCGACGGGTAGGTCAGGAGGTAGTGAGGGTCGCGGCGCAGAAGCCAGTCGGCCTGCTGCCGGACCGACGCCATGAGGCTGAGCCGGAAGGCGGGCCCGGTCGAGAATGGATACGTGCTTTGGTCGCCCCATCGCGGCGCCTGGTCGCCATCGGGCGGCAGCGCCTCGTCGGTCCGGTCCAGCTTGCGGATGATGGCGAAGCGGCCGGAGAAATCGCGGCCCTGCCACAGCGCTTCGCGCAATCCGATCGCGCGGAACCAGGTCTGCGCCAGATCGCTGCTGCGGATGCGAACCGGCTGGCCGGTCGAGCCCGAGGTCCGGATCTCGTGCGTGCGGCCGTGACGCGCCGGCAGGACATTCGCGCGGAGCTTCTCGCCCTGGGCCTGGAGCTCGGCCCGCGTCAGGACCGGCAGCCTCGACCAGGCCTCCTCGTCGAGCACCATGCCGGCACGGAATCCCGCCTGCATCAACCGCTCGCGATAGAAAGGCACGACCGACGCCGCGTGGCGCAGCAACGTCTTGAGCTGCCGGAACTGGGCCACACGCAACTGCCCCGGTGTCCACCATTGGCTCTCATGCAGGCGCTGCTGCAGGCGTTGCATGACACGCCCTGCCGGCGTCGTGGCCGGTGGCAGGCTCAAGGGCGCTCCGCGTCCTGTTGCCGGATCGGGCATCACGGCCATACCAGAGGCCCGTGCGGTTGCGGCATATCCAGAAGCTCGATGAATCCGACCGCCGCCGCGAGGGCGAGGCCCGCGCAGATCAGCGCCGTAACCCATCCCGAGCCGCGCCATTTGACATAGACCGCGACGTAAAGCGGCAGGCCGATCACGAACCCGAAGAGCCAGACCAGCGGCACCGAAGCGGCGAGCCCGAGCATCGCCTTCAAGACCGGAACCAGCGGGAGCGCGAGGGTCGGCTCCATCGGCTGAAGCGCCGGCGCCGCATCCGCCTGCCTCCGCTCGCGATGGCGCTGCCACAGGCGGAACAGGCACAAGCCCGCCGTCACCAGCCCCAGCCCGGCCGGGAACCCCAGCACGCGAAGACCGTGGCCATAGATCAGGTGATCGAGCAGGAGCGCCGCGAGGATCGCGAGCGCGGTCCCGGCGGGAAACAGGATCTCGCTGTCGCGCAGCGCGGCTCTCATCGCCGCCCCAGCAGCATCTGCACCGCCGGCCGCCAGAACATGCCGGCCAGCAGCAGCAGGCCGATGGTCAATGTCGTCGGCCGCAGGATGAACCCGGCGCCATAGGCCTGGAGCGAGATCCCGAAATAGGTCTCGATCAGATGGCCCAGCACGAACCCCAGCACCAGCGCCGCGCGCCCATAGCCGAGGCCCTGCATCGCCAGCCCCAGACCGCCGAAGAGAAAGGTGACGCCGATATCGAGGAAGCTGCCGTCGGTGGCGTAGATGCCGAGCAGGACGACCGCCATCAGCATCGGCGCCAGGACGCGGCCGGGCAAAGCGCTGACGCTGACCAGCGGGCGGGCGAGCGCCAGCATCATGATCGCCGAGACCAGATTGGCGACCGCGAGGGTCAAGGTCAGGCCGATCGCGAGATCCATATGCTCCTTGAGGAAGCGCGCGCCGGGCTCGAGCCCGAGCAGCTGGAAGGCACCGAGCAGCAGCACCATGCCGGCACTGCCGGGAATCCCCAGCGCCAGGGTGGGCACCAGGGCCCCGCCCTCCTTCGCGTTGTTCGCGGCCTCCGGCGCGATCACGCCCTCGATGGCGCCCTTGCCGAATTCCTCGGCATTCGGCGCCGAATGCTTGGCGGCGCCGTAGGCGATGAAGGAGGAGGCCTCGCCGCCGACCCCCGGCGTGATGCCGATCACCGTGCCCAGGAAGGAGGAGCGCAAGGTCAGCGCCCAGTGGTGCAAGGGAGCGAGGATGCCGTCGACGATCTGGCGCGCCGGCATGGCGCCCTCGGCCTTGGTCGTCGCGATCGCGCTGCCGGTCAGGGCCAGGCGGACCAGCTCGGGCAGCGCGAACAAACCTGTCACGACCGGCACGACGCGGAATCCGTCGAGCATGTAATCGCTGCCGAACCAGAAGCGCGGCACGCCCGTGGTCTGCTGGTAGCCCACCATGGCGAGGCAGAGGCCGAGGCCGCCGGCGATGAGGCCCTTCGTCATGCTGCCCTTGCCGAGGATGGCAAGACAGGCGACGCCGGCGAGCGCCAGGAGGAAGGTCTCGGGCGATCCCAGCAGGAACACCACCGGCTTCAGCACCGGGAGCAGCAGCCCGAGGATGAGGGCGCCGAAGACGCCGCCGATGGCGGAGGCGGAAAGGGCGGCGGCGATGGCATAGGCGGCGCGGCCCTGCCGGGCCAGCGGCTGGCCGTCGATCAGGGTCGCGGCCGAAGGCGGCGCCCCCGGCACGCCGAAAAGAACGGCCGTGACCGAGCCGCCGTTATAGATCACCGCATGAACCGACAGCAGGAAGGCCAGTCCCGGCAGAGGATCCATCCCCTGCACCAGCGGCAGCAGGAGCGCCAGCGCGGTGAGCCCGCCGATGCCGGGCAACAGGCCGAAGAAGAGGCCCAGCGACATGCCGATCAGAATCGCCAGAATGACGTCCCAGCGCAGAAACGCCTCGGCGGCATTCATGAAGAGATCGAGACCGCTCATGCAATCAGGGAGCTCGGGCGGCACAGGGGATGCATGCGACCGCGCCCGCCTCTATTCGCTGACCAGCAAGGTCTTGAGCAGGTCGCGATGGGCGTCGTCGACATCCGTGAGCAGGCCGAGCGCTTCAGTCTGCACGAAATCCGGCGCCTGATAGGCAAGCACCCGGTTCGCCGCCGCCGCTTCGGCGACCACGGCCGGGTCGGTCAACACCTGGCGGAAGGCATCCTGGAGGAAGGCGAGACGGTCGGCGGGCAGGCCGGGCGGCCCGATGACGGTGCGGCCCACCACGCCGGTACGCAGGCAATAATCCATCCACCAGGCCGCATCGGCCGACAGCGTCACCTGCTCGAACACGGTCGGCAGATCGGGAAACAGGCTCGATCGCTCGTGGCTGATCGTCGCGATCGGCAGCATCTGGCCGTCTTGCGCATACATATAGGCGGAACTGGCCGTGACGATGATGCCGTCCGCCTCGCCGCGCATGGCCGCGAGCGCCGATTCGTTCGAGCCCTTGTAGCCGGTGATGAGATTGAAGGGGATTCCCAGCGCATGGGCGAAGAAGCAGACCCAGAACCCTTGCCCCGTGGCACGACCGGAGGCGCTCCATTTCACCGGATGGTCGGCGGCGACGAGTTCCGCCAGCGTATGGAAAGACGAGAGCGGGCTCAGCATCACGACCGGCATGTCGGCACCGAGCCCGGCGATCCAGCTCATGCGCGCCAGATCGAAGCTCGCCCCTTCCTGTCCCAGGAGCTGCGCCAGCGCGGCCCCGGACGCCGAGGCGACGATCACCGCCAGCCCGTCGGGATCGGCATCGTAGATCTGATCGAGCGCCAGCAACCCGCCGGCACCGGGGCGATTGTCGACGACCACGTCCGCGGCCATGACCTTGGCCAGGTGCGGTGCCAGCATGCGCGCATAGAGGTCATAGCCGCCGCCGGCTCCCGAACCCACCACGAAACGCAGGGTCTGTCCGCGATAGAACTCGGCGGCACTTTCGGCATAGCCGCGCGGGACCCGGCCCAGCATCCCCGCCGTCAGCCCCAGTCCGGACGCAAGCAGCCACGCGCCGAAGCGGCGGCGTTGCCAATCCACGGTTTCGGTCATGAAGGCCCCCTGCCCCAACCTGCCCCTGGAGTCGCCATTCTAGACGGATCGCGGGGCGGCGCCCATGGGTCGTCTGGCGGCCGCGGGATTACATTCTCTTAGCCCGGCTTAGCCGACGCCGGCCGGCGCTGCGGGTCGCGCAGCAGGGAGATCGACAGGAAGATCAGCCCCAGCGACACCACCACGATGATCGTGCCGATCGCATTGATCTCGGGCGTGATGCCGCGCCGCAGGGTCGAGTAGATGTACATCGGCAGGGTGTTGTCCCGACCGGTGAGGAAGAAGGTGACCGGGATCTCGTCGAAGGAGAGCGTGAAGGCCAGGAGCCCGCTGCCGATGACCGCCGAGCGGATGTTCGGCAGCGTCACCATCAGGAAGGTCTGCCAGGGCTTGCCGCCCAGATCGCCGGACGCCTCCTCCAGCCGGCGGTCGAAGCGCTGCAGCCGCGCATAGACCTGGGTGACCACGATCGCGATGAGGGCCGTGCCGTGGCCCATGATCACGGTCTCGAGGCTGAGATTGAAGCCCAGCATCCGGAACATGTTGAGCATCGAGATGCCGGTGATGATGCCGGGCAGCGTCAGCGGCAGCATGACCAGGCGTCGGAAGGCCGTCTTGCCGGGAAAGTCGGCCCGGTCGATGGCGAAGGCGGCAGGAACCCCGATCACGAGCGTCAGCGCCGTCGCGACCGTCGCCACATAGAGGCTGTTGCCGATCGCGGCCAGCATGTCCTCGTTGGCCAGCATCGCCTGGTACCAATGCCAGGTGAATCCCTTGAGCGGCAGCGTCGTCACGATGTTGTCGTTGAAGCTGAAAACGATCAGCACCACGACCGGCAGATAGAGGAAGGCCAGGATCAGGCTCGCGAGGCCCGCCAGCAGCCAGAAGGACGGATCGGCGCGCCGTCGCCGCCGGATGCCGGGCTGGGATGGCAGTGTGCTCACGGGGCCGTCAGCCGAGATTGAGCCGGCCGGCCCGCTCGAAGCGGTCCGACAGCGAGATGATGGCGAGCACGATGATCAGCACCACGATCGAGAGCGCGGCGCCCAGCGGCCAGTTCAGCGCCGTGCCGAACTGCGACTGGATCACGCTGGCGATCATGGTGGCGTTGGGGCCGCCGACGAGCGTCGGCGCCACGAAATCGCCGAAGGTGAGGCAGAAGGCGAAGGTAACGCCGGCAAGGATGCCCGGCACCGAGAGCGGCAGGGTGACGCTGAGGAAGGTCTGCACCGGCCCCACGCCGCAATCGTGGGAGGCCTCGACCAGGTTGCGCGGGATCTTCTCCAGCGCGGTGTAGATCGGCATCACCACGAAGGGGATGAAGATATAGGTCAGGGTGAGGACGACCGAGAACTGGTTGTAGAGCAGCAGATCCGTCGGCTCGCTCAGGAGGCCGGTCCAGACCAGGAAGGAGTTCAGTACGCCCTGGCTGCCGAGGATCGTCTTCCAGGTATAGGCCCGCAGCAGATAGGAGACCCAGAGCGGCACGATCACCGCCATGTAGAGCCCCGCCCTCACCCGCGCCGAGCGGATCTTGAAGACCAGAAAATAGGCCAGCGGATAAGCGAGGAAGAGCGAGGCCAGCGCCACCAGGAGCGCGATCTTCAGCGTGCGCAAAAGGACCGTGTAGTACTGCGGGTCGGTCAGCAGCAGCAGGTAGTTCCCGAACTGGATGTCCGGAATGAAGATCGGGAACTGCTTCCGATAGAAGCTGTAGGCGAACATGATCGCGTACGGCACGAACATGAAGAGCATGGTCCAGAGCAGCGGCGGCGCCAGCACGCCGAGATTGGCCAGCCTGCGGCGGGCGGCAAGCTTCATGCCGCCGCTCCCGCCGGAAACACCGTCACATTGACCGGCGCGACGGCGATCCGGACCGCGCTGCCCGGCTTGGCAAGCTCGACCCCCGACAGGGCCGAATGAAGCTGGAGGTCGAGAAGGAAGGCTTCGGGCTGGCCGATATCAAGCTCCACCCGCATGGCATTGCCGTGAAAGAGATATTCCCGGATCGTGGCCGGCAACAGATTGGCCTGCGCCGGTGCGGGCGTCCCCGCGGCCAGCATCTGCGCGCGCTCCGGCCGGATCGAGAGCAGCACCTTGTCGCCGGCCGCGACGCGCAATGAGCCGGCCGACGCCCGCAGACGGTGCGAGCCCGCCTGTACTTCGATCTCGCCACCCGACAGGGCGTTCACCGTCGCCGGGATCAGGTTCGAGGTGCCGATGAAGTCGGCCACATAAGGGCTGGCAGGACGGTCATAGAGCTCGCCCGGCGTGCCGCTCTGGGCGATGCGGCCATGCTCCAGCACCACCACCCGGTCGGACATGACCAGCGCTTCCTTCTGGTCGTGGGTGACCAGGATGAAGGTGATGCCGAGCTTCTGATGCAGATGCTTGAGCTCCACCTGCATCGCCTCGCGCAGCTTCACGTCGAGCGCCGAGAGCGGCTCGTCGAGCAGCAGCACCTTGGGCTCCCGGATGATGGCGCGGGCGAGCGCCACGCGCTGGCGCTGGCCGCCCGAGAGCTGGCCGGGCAGGCTGTCCTCCTTGGCCAGGAGATCGACCATGCGCAGCGCGGCGGCCACCCTGGTGCGGATCTCCGCCCGGGGCATGCCCGCAAGCCGCAAGCCGTAGCCCACATTCTGCGCCACCGTCATATGCGGGAAGAGCGCATAGTCCTGGAAGACCGTATTGACCGGCCGCCGGTAGGGCGGATCGTCGGTCACGTCCTTGCCGTTGAGGATGATCTCGCCCGTGTCGGGCGTCTCGAATCCGGCGATCAAGCGCAGCATCGTGGTCTTGCCGCAGCCCGAGGGGCCCAGCAGGGTGACGAACTCGCCCGCCTCGATATCCAGGGAAATGCCGTCGACCGCCCGCACGTCGCCGGCATAGACCTTCGAGAGATTCCGCAGCTCAATGATCTTCGTCATCGTCGTTGTTTCGCCACCATCGCCGGCCGCACCGGGCGGGACGCCGCCAGCCCGCCCGGTCTCGGCCATCGCCTATTCAGCGCCTTTCACGGCGTTCCAGGTGTTGGTGTAGACATCCAGCCGATCCGGCTGCTCCCACATCACCAGGCTGTTGACGTAGTTGATGTCGTCCTGGTGCTTGTCCTTGTATTCCTCGGGCGTCATGCATTCCTTCGCCGCCACGGGATTCGCCGCCGAATAGCCGGTGACGGTGGAGATCCCGCACTGGCCGCGGGCCGAAGTCGTGAAGTTGATGTATTTATAGGCGCAGTCCGCATTCGGGCTGTCCTTCACGATCATCCAGTTGTCGACCCAGCCGTCGGCCTTCTCCTTGGGCAGGAACTCCTTCACCGGAATGCCCTGCTTCTGCAGCTCGGCCACCTGGTATCCGCCCCAGGTGTTCGAGATCCAGACCTCGCCCGAGGCATAGAGATTGATGAGCTCGCCGGCGGTCGTCCAGTATTTGCGCAAGAGCGGCTTCTCGGCGATCAGCTTGGCCTTGACCGCCTCGAGCTGCTCGTCGCTGAGGCTGTAGACGTTGTCGTAGCCGAGGAGGCGCGCCGTGTTGTAGATGGCGCTCTTGTCGTCCCAGAGCGCGATCTTGCCCTTGTAGCGGTCATCCCAGAGCGCCGCGTAGGAATCCGGCGTCTCGGTGATCTTGTCGGTACGGTACATCAGCGGGATCGAGCCCCAGGTCAGCGGCACGCCGTAGATCTTGCCGTCGGCATTGATGCCCTTGGCCTTGCGGAAGACATCATAGATGTCGTTCCAGTGCTCGAGCTTCGATGGGTCCAACGGTTCGACAAGGCCGGCCGCCACGAGGACGCCGGTCGTGTCGGCCGAGACCGAGACGATGTCGTAATTGCCGCCGCCCGCGGCCAGCTTCGGCGCGAAATCGTCGTTCGAGCCGACATAGGTCGCCGTGACCTTGCAGCCCGTCGTCGCCTCGAACTCCTTCACGAAGCTGTCGTCGGCATAGCCTTCCCAGCCGAGGAAGCTCAGCTCCGCGGCCTTCGCGTAGGACGTGCCCAGGATCAGGGCCGCCGCGGCGGCCCCCCAGAGAATCCCTTTCAACCCCATTCCCATCGACCTTCTCCTCTTGAGACAAAGCTCTCCATGTCGGACCCGGATCGGGCTGGCAGTTCGACGGCGTCTCCGTTTCGATGCCTTTGCCGGGCTCCTTCCCTCGTTCGACGCCGGGCACCCCGCGGCGTCACCGCCGTCAATCCGTCGATCCTCCCTGCGTCTTGCGCACGATCGTCCCGATATCGACGCCCAGCGCCTGGGCCGCCTTGCGCTTGGAACCGTGGCGCGCGATGGCCTCGGCGATCAGCTCGCGCTCGAAGGCCCGCACGCTGTCCTTGAGGCGGCCGGACCGGGCCAGCTTGCCGGCCAGGCCGCGCGCGGCCGCCCTGCGCGACGATGCCCTTTCGATCGGCGGATCCGACTCGAGCGGCGGCAAGTGATCGACCGTTGCCTCCTCCCCGGCGGTGACGGCGAGCTGCTGCATGATGTTGTGGAGCTCGCGGATATTGCCGGGAAAGCGATAGGCCAGCAGCGTCGCGCGGCAGGCGGCCGACAGGCGGAGCTTCGGCTCGCGCGCCTGGTTGACGGCCGCGAGGAAGCGGTCGATCAGATGCTCGGTCAGGGCCGGCTGCAGCCGCAAGGGTGCCAGCGGCAAGGTCACCGCCGCGAGCCGGTAATAGAGATCGCGGCGGAAACTGCCCTCCTCGCTGAGCGCACGCAGGTCGCGATGGGCGGCGGCGATGATGCGGGTCTTGATCGGCTGCGGCTTGCGCGTGTCGAGCGGTCGCACCGGCCCGTCATCGAGGAACAGGCGCAACCGGACCTGGTTTGCCAGCGGCATCTCGTCGATCGCATCCAGGAACAGCGTGCCGCCCTCGGCCGCCTCGACCAGCCCCGCCCGGCCGCCGCGCGGCGCGGCCGGCAGGCCCCCTTTCTCGTGGCCGAACATCTCGGCCTCGAACTGGTTCTCCGGAATGGCGCCGCAATTGACCGTGATGAAGGGCCCCGCCTGGCGGTCGACCAGACGATGCAGATGGTGGGCGATCTCCGCCTTGCCGGTGCCGGATTCCCCGACCAGCAGGATATGGCGGTTCTCGCGCAGCGCTTTCTCGCCCTGCTCGAGCACACGATTGAGGGCGGGCGAAAGACGCCGCTGCTTGACGAAATCCGGGCCCGCCTCTCGGTCCGACAGGAACTTGAAGAGGTTGCGCCGCTCGCCGCCGGCCGCGCTGCGGCGCGCATGATCCAGCACCTGGAGGTCGCGCTGCACCACCAGCGTCAGCTCGACCGCACCGCTCTCGCCCCAGATCTGCCGGAGCGAGCTCAGCATCCGCCGGCCATCCTCGGTCTGCCCCAGGAACTCGCCCTTGCGGCGCGCGAAGAAGCTGTCCGAGATCGGGGTCCAGTCGATCGCGCTGCGTTCCTTCAGCCTGGCGAGCGGCTGTCCGATCAGCTCCGCCGCGGCCACCCCGTTGATCGAGGCGGCCGCGCCGTTCATCGCCAGGATCGTGCCGTCGCGATCGATTGCCACGACCCCATCGGGCAGGCGGTTCAGCAGCAGCCGGATTTCCGGCGCGCCGAGCGCCGCCTTGAGCTCGGGCGCAAACACATCCTCGCCGGGGCCTATATCGATCCGTGAGAACCGCATCCCCACGCTCCGCCCTTACCCGGCCGTCCGGTTGCCGGAATGGCCGCGCTGCGGCCCCGCCTTCGATCCCATGGCCTCCGGCCGCAGGGTGAGGACCACGCGGCGATCCTGTGTGGCCTCGCCCAAGGCCGAGAGATGGGCGCGGCAGGGATGCTCCTGGCCGTCCGCCGTGCGGACCGTGACCTCGAGCGCGGGATTCTCGACGCCGGGGCCGCCGATATCGTTGGCCGGATCGAAATCCGCCGGGAACCGGACGAGATCGCCGGCGGGCCGGCCCAGCACCTCGTCGACCGTCCAGCCGAAACGCCATTCGACGGCAGGGTTGGCCGCCTCGAGCAGGCCCTCCCGGCCGATCACCAGGATCGGATCGGGCACGGCGCTCAGCACCTCGACGGTCGCATCGAGCCGGCTGGCGAGCGCCAGCTCCGTGCGCTTCTGCTCGCTCAGGTCGCGCGTGGCGCCCCACATGCGATGGAGCATCCCATCGGCGATATGGCCGCGGACATCGTTCTCCACATGGGCCGCGACGCCGTCCAGCCGCCGGTCGAGCGCGGGCGCGCCGTCGATATTGAAACCATGCTCGATCAGGAGACGGGCGAAGGCCTCGTTCTCGGCATTGCGGGGAAAGGTGGCGCGAACCTGGGTATCGTTGAAATCCATGTCCTCGGGCAGCTTGTAGAAACGCGCCATGGCCCGGTTGCAGAGCCGCCAGTAGCAGACATTCTCGAAGAACTGCCGGATGGCCTCGGGTGCCGGCGCCGTCAGATCCACCGGCTCCGCGAACTCGATGCACCAGAGCGCATCCTTCGAAGCCGAGACGATGCCGCGCAGGATCTCGTTCTCGCGCTCGACCTGCTCCGCGGCGTCGAGAGCGGGATCGAGCGGCGCCTTTGCCGTGCGCAGGGCTCGCGTCTTCCCGTTCCACAGGACGATATCGACCTGGGCCGTGACCGGTAGGAGCTGCCCATCCCCGCGGCGCAGCTGCAGCCGGAGATTGGCTTCCCCCTGGCCAGGATCGAGGCGTTCGGCCAGCGAGCGCAGGCATTCGAGGGAATCGTGCAGGTAGAAGCGTTCTGCCGGCGCACCGACGAGCTGGTCCGGCGCGCAGCCGATCGCCGCCGCCTGGGTCGCATTGCAGGCCAGGATCCGCTCGCCCTCGATCGCGATCAGGTCGAGCATGACCGGTGCGGTGTCCCACGGCGAGGCTTCGGCACCCGTCGTCGGGGCCACAGGGCGCACCGATCGTTGCTTGCGGCCGGTTTGCCGTCGGCGCGCCGGCGCGCGCTTGAGGGAAGGCTGGGGTGCCATGTCTCAGGCCCTCGCCGCGCCTTCGGCCAGCGGCGAATGCCGCGCGCCCGGTCGATTGCGACCGTGTCCCAATGCCGTCCTCCCAGCCGTCCCTGAGGCGCCACTCTTGCGGTGACGTTGGCGGATCCCCGGCTCTGCGGGACCGGGAACCGCTTGCTTCAAGGCATGATGCGCAATTCCCGCCTTGATGCAATCCGGCATCGCCGGCGCTGCGAAAATGCAGCACAGGCCTCCAAGCGCCACCGATCGCGGCACGGGCCGCAGCCCTGCCGCCTATCGCACTGCAAATCCTATGATCTCACGTGAGACAGCAGGTGCGCATGGGCCGGGTCGGCACCGAGCCGCCCGCGGATGTCAGCCCGCCAGGTGCACGCCTTCCGGATGGATCGCGCCGGCGAACAGCAGCACGGTACGGCCCATCAGGGTCACGCGCGCACCGCGGTCGAGACCGATCACGATGCCGCCGCGTTGCGAGAGCTGGCGCCCGACCAGGCGCTTCTTTCCCAGCCGCTCCGACCAATAGGGCACGAGCGCCAGATGGGCCACGCCGGAGACCGGGTCCTCGGGCACGCCGTTGGCCGGCGCGAAGAAGCGCGAGACGAAGTCGATGCCCGTCTCGTCGCTGGGTGCCGTGACCATCACGGCCGGCAGGTCGAGCGCCACCAGCGCCGCCATGTCGGGCTTGAGCGCCCGGACCTGATCGGCCGTCTCGTAGAGTGCCATGTAGTGCTTGGCCGCCAGCACGGCGGACGGCTTGATCCCGAGCGCGCGACCGACCGGCGCCGGATTGCGGGCCGGGCTCGAGCGGAGCGCCGGGAAATCCATGGCGAGATTCTCGCCGTCGCGCGTGACAGCGATGGTCTCGGCGCCGGAGCGGAACCTGACCTCGCCCAGGCCGGGCTCGACCTCGCCCAGCACCACATGGGCTGCCGCCAGGGTGGCGTGGCCGATCAGATCGACTTCCCTGGTGGGGGTGAACCAGCGGATCTCGTAAGTGCCCTTGCTGCCCACGACGAAGGCCGTTTCTGACAGGTTGAGTTCGGCCGCGATCGCGAGCAGCAAGGACTCCGGGGGCCAGGCGGGCAGGACGCAGACCGCCGCCGGATTGCCGGCGAAGGCTCGTTCCGCGAACGCATCGACCAGATAGAGCGGGATGCGGTCCGCCTGGCTCATGGACATGGTTGTCTCCTTCATATCGCCGCGCCGTCGCGGCAATCGTCGGCCGGATCGAAGAGCGAGCCCTGCTGCTCCTCGATCGCCTGCCCGACCGCCAGCACCGTCGCCTCGTCGAAAGGATGGCCGACGATCTGGACGCCCATCGGCAGGCCGCTGCTGTGGAATCCGCTCGGCACCGAAAGCGCCGGCGCGCCGGTCATGTTGAAGAAGGCGGTGAAGCGCGTCAGCGCGTTGCCGACCGGCTCCTCCAGCCCCTCCGTCTCGACCGTCGCGGTGCCGAGCGCGGGCGCGACGACCGGACAGGTCGGGGTGATGACGACATCGACATCGGCCATCGCCGCCTCGCTCTCGCGCCGGTATTGCTCGACCATGCGCTGCGCGCGGACATAATGCTCGGCCAGGATGAACTGGCCGAAGGCGAGGCCGCTGCGCACATCCTCGCCATAGAGCCCGAGCTTCTCCGGCAGGTAGCGCCGGTGATAGGAGAGCACCTCCGGCATCTGCAGCAGCAGCGAGACGGTACGCGCGTGGCTCAGATCCGGCAAGCTCACCGGCCTCAGCTCGGCCCCGCGTTCGACCAGCCGCGCGAGGCAGCGGCGCGTCGCGGCCAGGATCTCGGGGTCGGCATGCTCGAAGAAATGCCGCTCGGGAACGCCGACGCGCAGGCCCCGGACGCCGCGCAACCGGCCCTGCCCGTAGTCGGGTACCGGCAGATCCGCCGACCCGCCGTCGCGCGGGTCGTGTCCCGCCAGCGCCTGCAGCACCAACGCCGTGTCGCCGACCGATCCGGCGATGATCCCGACATGATCCAGCGACCAGCAATAGGGGATCATGCCCTCGCGGCTGATGCGCCCGAAGCTCGGCTTGAATCCGATCAGACCGCAGAGCGCCGCCGGCACGCGGGTCGAGCCGCCGGTGTCGCTGCCGAGCGCGAAGCAGGCCAGCCCCTGTGCCACCGCCACGGCCGATCCGCTGCTCGAGCCGCCGGCCATGCGCGTCGGGTCCCAGGGATTGGCCGGCGTGCCGAAGCGGGCGTTCTCGCCGGTCGTGCCGTGAGCGAACTCGTGGAGATTGGCCTTGCCCAGGAGAACGGCCCCCGCGGCCGAAAGCCGTTCGATCGCGGCGGCGTCGCGCCCGGATCGCCAGCCTTCGAGAACGCGCGAGCCGCCGGTGGTCGGCAGGGACCGCGTCTCGAACAGATCCTTGGCCGCGTAAGGAACGCCGGCCAGCGGCCCGAGGCCGCCGCCCTCCGCCGCAGCCCGCGCGCCCGCGCCGTCGACCGAGATATAGGCCTTGGTCGCGCCGTTCAGCGCTTCGATCCGCGCAAGAACGCGCTCGATCTCGCGAACGGGCGAGCGGGATCCGTCACGTACCGCGGCCGCCCAGCGCGTGGCGGCCTCCGTCAGGCAGGGCGATCCCGTCATCGCGCCGGTTTCGGCTTGCGGCCGGGCGGCGCCGGCAGCCCGGCCGCACCGAGATCGATGCGGTCCAACGCCTCGACCTCCGCAAGGAATTCCGGAAATCCGGTGATGACGCCGAACCGCGGCGCGACCAGCCCTTCCAGCTCCGCGTCGGGCCAGGGCAGGCCCGGCAGCTCTTCCGCCATCCGGCGCAGGGTCTCCATCGTGACGCGTCGCATCGACAACGCTCCTCCTGAGCCGCTCGGGGCCGAGAAACCGGGGGCCTAGAGAACGGTCAGGTCGCGCGGGAATTCGGTCAGATACTCGAAGCCCTTCTCGGTGACGACGATCGAATCCCCGATGCGCGTGCCGTAGCGCCCCTTGACGGTGATGCCGCCATCGACGGCGAAGGCCATGCCCGCCTGCAGCTTCGTCCTGTCGCCCTTCTTGAGCTGCGGGTCCTCGAGGAAGGAATAGCCGATGCCGCGGCCGGTCCGGTAGGAAAGCCCGAATCCCGCCGAGCGGTAGACCTCCTCGGCGGCCGCGTTCACCTCTTCGGCGACGGCGCCGGGCTTCACCAGCGCGAGCGCCGCCTGCTGCGCCTTGACCGTCGTCTCGTAGGTCTTGGCCTGCTCGTCGGTCACGCTGCCGACGAAGAACTCGCGGTCGAATCCCAGCTTGAAATGGCGGAAGTTGGCGATGCCGCAGAAGCAGAGATAGACCGGGTCGCCCTTGGCGATGCGCTTCACCGTCGAGCGGCGATGCACCATGCAGGTATGGCGACCCGACTGCATGATCTGCAGGTTGTAGATCGTCGGGGAGACATATTCGGCCGCGTCGGTATTGGCGAGCAGCTCCGCCGCCTTGCGCGTGCCGCCGGCGATGACGGCCAGCGCCACTTCGTACTCGGGCACACCCTCGGCGATCGCGGCCTTGCCGGCCTTGCCCATGGCGACGGCCACCTGCCCCGCCTGGCGCATGATCGCGATCTCCTCGGGCGACTTGACCATGCGCATCCGCGAGATCAGCCCGCTGCCCTCGACCAGCTCGGCGTCCTTTGCCGCCCGGCGCAGGGTCTCCGCGACCTTGGGATGCGTCTTGTGGTTCTCCAGCATGACGCGGCGGCTCTTATGGGCCGCGAAGAAGGCCTCCACATGCTTCATCCACTCGCCGTCGATGCCGTCGACCCAGTCGCGCACGTCCTCGACCCAGGCCTGGTTGCGGACCATCTCGGATTCCATCAGCGGCGTCACCAATATCGGCGCGCCCGAGCGCGGCACCAGCAACAGCGTCGCCCGGTCCCAGTCCATGCCGAGATAACCGAAGCAGCCCGAGAAGAAGAAGATCGAATCCGGATCCGCCAGCAGGAACGCGTCGATCTTCTCGTCCGTCATGCGACGCTGCAGCTCGAGGGTCCGCTGCTGGAACAGGTTGCTCATGAAGGCCTCCGGTGTTGCGAATTCCGCATCTGTATACCGGTGACCTCAGCACCCCGCAAGCGCCCTTCCCGACCGATCGCTGGTCGCCTCCATCCTCCGGCGGGCTCCGGCCCGTACCCAAAAATAGGCGCTAATATGCTGTTATATATTGATATAAAATATAGAAGTTCTGGTGACCTACCGAGCCGCACTCCTTCTGCGACAGGGCCCTTCGATAGCCGAAAGGAAAATTGGCCAAGCCCAAAAGAAAATGTTGCATACCGGTGGCATACCGACGGATTGTAGGCGCCTACCAGCCATGTTACGGATTCCGGGGACACAAACCCCGACAACCTTGCAACCCCGTCTTGTCGCGGCCGCTGAACGGCCGGCAGGAGCCTGGGGGAAACCCAAAAAGGAAGGATCTAAAATGGCCCCACGGTTACGGACCCTCCTTCCCGCCCTCGCCACGGCGGGAAGCCTGCTGATTGCCACGGCCGCCTCGGCGGATTCGGTCACCGTGGTTTCTTATGGCGGCTCCTATACGCAGAGCCAGATCGAGGCCTATCACAAGCCCTTCACCGCCGCGACCGGCATCACGGTGAATTCCGCCGACTACAATGGCGGCGTGGCCGAGATCAAAGCCCAGGTCGAAGCCGGCAATGTCGCGTGGGACGTGGTCGATCTCGAGCTCCAGGACCTGCAGCGCGCCTGCCAGTCGGGCTATCTCGAGCCCGTCGACGTCTCGACGATCACGCCGGCGCCCGACGGCACGCCCGCGACCGAGGATTACCTGCCCAAGGCGCTCAGCGAATGCGGCGTCGGCAACATCGCCTACTCCAACGTCATCGCCTACGACACGACCAAGTTCCCGGGCGACAAGCCGAACTCGATCGCCGACTTCTTCGACACCAAGAAATTCCCCGGCAAGCGCGGCCTGCAGAAGCGGGGCGCCGCCGTCAGCCTGGAATGGGCGCTCCTCGCCGACGGCGTGGCGCCGGCCGACGTCTACAAGGTGCTGGGCACGCCCGCGGGCGTCGATCGCGCCTTCGCCAAGCTCGACACCATCAAGAAGGACGTCATCTGGTACGACACCGGCGCGCAGGCGCCGCAGCTCCTGGCCGACGGCCAGGTGGTCATGACCAGCGCCTTCAACGGCCGCATCTACACCGCCATCACCGACAACAAGCAGCCTTTCGCCATCATCTGGAACGACCAGATCTGGAACATCAATCTCTGGGGCATCATCAAGGGCACCAAGCATCTCGAGGCCGCCCGCGCCTACGTGAAGTTCGCCACCCAGAGCCAGAACATCGCGAACCAGACCAAATACATCGCCTACGGCCCGCTGCGGAAATCCTCGCTGGCGCTCACCAGCGACACGGTCCGCCCCTGGCTTCCGACCTACGAGAAGAACCTCACCCACGCGCTGCAGTACGATGCCGAGTTCTGGGCCGATCACGCCGACGAGCTCGACCAGCGCTTCAACGCCTGGCTGGCGAAGTAAAGCGGCGGAGCCGTCGGAATGGAGCGGCCATGCGGAGCGCCAGCGAGGCCTCCGCGGGCCGCTCCTCTCGCTTTGAATGAACCGGATGGAAAGCCGGGACTATCGGCGGCCCCGCGCGACGACGCTACTGATGATGGCCTGAATGACCGAGCACGTAGTTGGTGATCCGGACCAGATTCATCGAGATGTGGTTGCGCCGGATATAGCCGACGGCCCGCAGGTCGCTGGCTTCGAGCGCCCGGATGAACTCGCCGATCTCGGCGCGCAGCCAGCCCGCCTCGGCCTCCCAGTCCAGCTCCTGCACGATCCCGAAATAGACACGGATGGTCTGGTAGTAGAGCTGCTCGGTGATGCGGCGGAAGGATTCGTTGCCGGCGACCAGCCCCAGCTCGTTCTGCAGATCGTTGTTGATCCGCACGAACTCCTTGAAGTCCCGGTGGCCCGAGAGCTTCTCGGCCCGCGCCAGCAGCGCCCGGAAGTTCGGCAGCTTGGAGTGGGAGCGCAGCGGCGCCGCGATATCGCCCAGGGAGGCGGCGAGGACCATGCGGACCGCATAGACCTCGCGCAGCGCGCGCAGCTCGACCGAGGTGACGATGGTGCCGACGCTCTGCTTGGTCTCGACCAGGCCCTGGGCTTCGAGCGATTGCAGCACGCGGCGGATCGGCGTCCGGCTGACATTGAACTCGGTGGCGAGCTCGCTCTCGCTGAGCGTCATGCCGGGCGGGTAGGTCAGCATGCAGATGCGCTCGCGCAGCAGCGCATGGAGCTCTTCATAGCGGATGCGGCCGGTGCTTTTCGCCGCCGCTTCGCGCTCAATGTTCTTCGCCATCGACTTTCCGGGTCTCGTTTCGATCCAGGGTTGTCGGCGAGATCGAGGGATCCGGCCGCAACGCGATCCTTTGAGATTTACCGCAGCGTTCCCGGCATAACAAGCCTCGCGCGGCGATTCACCATGAACGGCGGCCCTTGTTCCTGCCGCTTCCCGCGGCGGCGAAGGACCGGCGACGCATGACCCCCAAAGCCGAGTTCCGTCATGTCCGCAAGAGTTTCGACGGCCGCATGGAGGTCATTCCCGACCTCAACCTGCAGATCAGGCAGGGCGAGTTCCTGACCCTGCTGGGCCCGTCCGGCTCGGGCAAGACGACGACCCTGATGCTGCTGGCGGGCTTCGAGATTCCGACCCAGGGGGAGATCCTGCTCGACGGCAAGTCGCTGCACCGGCTTCCGCCCTACCGGCGCAATCTCGGCATGGTGTTCCAGAACTATGCGCTGTTCCCGCACATGACCGTGGCGCAGAACCTTGCCTTCCCGCTGGAGGTCCGCCGACGCTCCCGCGCCGAGATCCGGCGCCGCACCACGCGCGCGCTGGAGATCGTGCGGCTCGCCGGCTATGGCGATCGCAAGCCCGGCCAGCTCTCCGGCGGTCAGCAGCAGCGCGTCGCGCTGGCGCGGGCGCTCGTTTTCGACCCGAGCCTCGTGCTGATGGACGAGCCGCTGGGGGCGCTCGACAAGCAGCTGCGCGAAGAGCTGCAATTCGAGATCCGACACATCCATCGCGAACTTGGCGTAACCTTGGTCTATGTCACCCATGACCAGGGAGAGGCCCTGACCATGTCGGATCGGATTGCGGTGTTCCAGGGCGGCCGGATCCGCCAGCTGGCGGCCCCCGAGGATCTCTACGAGCGGCCGGCCGACGCCTTCGTCGCCGGCTTCATCGGCGAGAACAACCGTCTCGCGGGAACGGTCGTCGCGCAGGACGAGCGCGAATGCCGGGTGGCGCTCGCCGACGGCACGCGGCTGCAGGCGCCCGCCTTGACACAAGGGGGCGTCGGCCAGCGCGTCGTCGTCTCGATCCGGCCGGAGCGGCTACGCCTCCTGCCGCCCGAGGGCGGATATGAGAACCGCTTCCAGGGCCGGGTCGAGGAGATCGTCTTCATTGGCGACCACCTGCGCATCCGGCTCAAGGCCTTCGGGAGCGACAGCCTGATCGTCAAGATCCCCAACGACATCGAGCGCCCGGCGATCGCTCCCGGCGCCACGATCGCCTTCGGCTGGCGCCGGCAGGATTGCCGCGCCCTCCTCGACGACGCGCCATGACGACCGCCACCCTGATCGAAAGCGACAGATCCGGCGGCGGGCTGGCCCGGCGCCTGCGCCGCGCCGAGCGCCTGACCCGGCTCAGGGCGTTCCTCCTGGTGCTGCCGCTGCTGCTGTTCGTCCTGGTGATGTTCGTGTTGCCGATCGGCCAGATGCTGTTCCGCAGCGTCGACAACACGGCACCTTGCCGCCTGGTCCCTGAGACCTGCCAGGGGCTGCAGCGCTGGGACGGCACGGGCCTGCCTGACGAGGCGCTCTATGCGGCCTTCGCGCGTGAGCTGGCGGAGCGCTTCAAGGACAAGACCGCCGACCAGCTCGGCACGCGGCTGAACTACGAAGCAAGCGGCATGCTGAGCCTCGTCCGCTCGACCGCGCGCCGGATCAGCCAGGTGACCGAGGGTCCCTATCGGCCCGCTTTCGAGGCGATCGATCCGCGCTGGGTCGATCATGCCGTCTGGGCGATGATCAAGCAGGCGCTCGTGCCCTATACCGCCGCCTACTATCTCAACGCCCTCGACCTCAAGCAGGACAGCGACGGCAACGTCGTCGCGCAGCCGGCGGACCAGCAGATCTATGTCGCCCTCTTCCTGCGGACCTTCTGGATCGGGCTCGTCACCACCGGCATCTGCCTGCTGCTGGGATACCCCGTCGCCCATCTCCTGGCGCATGTCCCGCCGGCGCTCGGCAACCGGCTCCTGATCCTGGTGCTGCTGCCCTTCTGGACCTCGCTCCTGGTCCGGACCACCTCCTGGATCGTGCTGCTGCAGTCCAACGGGGTGCTGCTCGATCTCCTGGTCCATCTGGGGATCGTCGACAACGATGCCCGACCGACCCTGGTCTACAACAAGATCGGCACCTTCGTGGCGATGACCCACGTGCTGCTGCCCTTCATGATCCTGCCGCTCTACAGCGTGATGCGGACGATCTCGCCGCTCTATCAGCGCGCGGCGGAATCGCTGGGCGCGCATCCCGTGATCGTCTTCTTCCGCATCTATCTGCCGCTGAGCCTGCCGGGCATCGGGGCGGGCTGCCTGCTCGTCTTCATCCTCTCGGTCGGCTACTACATCACGCCGGCGCTGGTGGGCGGCCAGAGCGGCCAGCTCATCTCCAACCTGATCGCCTATCACATGCGCTCCTCGCTGAACTGGGGCCTGGCCTCGGCGCTGAGCGCGATCCTGCTGGTCGCGGTGCTGCTGCTCTACTGGCTCTACAGCCGCCTCGTCGGCCTCGAGAACACGAAGCTCGGATAGCGCCATGGCCCAGAGCTACCGCACCCTTCCCGGCCGCCTCTGGCATGGTGCCTATCTCGGCATCTGCGGGCTCGTCTTCTTCTTCCTGGTGGCGCCGCTGATCGTGGTCGTGCCGCTCTCCTTCAATGCCGAGCCCTTCTTCACCTTCACCGAGGGCATGCTGCACCTCGAGGCGGCCGCCTATTCGCTGCAATGGTATCGCGACATCATCGCCAACGATCAGTGGCTGCTGGCGATCCGCAACAGCATCGTGATCGCCCTCTGCGCCACGGCCCTCGCCACCACGCTCGGCACGCTGGCCGCGGTCGGGCTCAGCCGGCCCGCCATGCCGCTGCGCGGACTGGTGATGACGATCCTGATCTCGCCCATGATCATCCCGATCATCATCGTCTCCGCCGGCATGTATTTCTTCTATTCGCAGATCGGCCTGGCACAGACCCTGCTGGGCATCATCCTCGCCCATGCGGTGCTGGGCACGCCCTTCGTCGTGATCACCGTGACGGCGACCATGATGAATTTCGATTACAGCCTGGTGCGCGCCGCCGCGAGCCTGGGGGCGCCGCCGCTCCTGACCTTCTTCCGGGTGATCCTGCCGCTCATCCTGCCGGGCGTGGTCTCGGGCGCGCTCTTCGCCTTCGCCGCCTCCTTCGACGAGGTTGTCGTGGTGCAATTCCTCGCCGCCTACGACCAGCGCACGATCCCGCTCCAGATGTGGGCCGGCATCCGCGAGCAGATCAGCCCCACCATCCTGGCCGTCGCCACGCTCCTGATCCTGGTCTCCGCCCTGATTCTGACCGCGATCGAGTTCCTGCGCGCGCGGGCCGCCGGTCAGCGCGGCGGCAAATCCATCTGATCCATGCCCCGCAGCGGTTATTTCGATTTCCCGCGGGCTCTAATATTGTGTATGCAACCGGTATACGATAAGCTCCGAACCGTTCCAGCGGCCCGCGCGACGCCCGTCCCGCTTGCCGGCAGATCCCAGGAGGAATTCCCCGATGACGGCGACCCCGACCATCCCCAAGACGATGAAAGCCGTGGTTCTCACCGGCCATGGCGGGCTCGACAAGCTCGTCTACCGGACCGACATGCCGGTCCCTTCGCCGGCCAAGGGCGAGGTGCTGATCGAGGTCTCGGCCTGCGGCATGAACAACACGGATGTGTGGGTGCGCCAGGCGGCCTACGGCACCGATGAGGATCCGAAGGCGCCCTCCTCCTGGCGGCGCGGCGGCACCACCCTCACCTTCCCGCGCATCCAGGGCACGGACAGCGTCGGCAGGATCGTATCCGTGGGTGCCGGCGTCGATGCGAAGCGCATCGGCCAGCGCGTCATGGTCGATTTCAGCATCTACAATGCCGAGGACGACAGCCTGGCCGATTGCGACTATATCGGCCATGGCCGCGATGGCGGCTATGCGGAGTATCTGACCGTGCCGGCCGAGAACGCGCATGTCGTGCGGCGCGGCCTGACCGATGCGGAGCTCGCTACCTTCTGCTGCGCCTACCTGACCGGCGAGCATATGCTCGACCGCGCCCGCGTGGCGGCCGGCGAGCGCGTGCTCGTCACCGGCGCCTCGGGCGGCGTCGGATCGGGCCTGGTGCAGCTTCTGTGCGCGCGCGGCGCCATTCCCTACGCCGTCGTCGGCCCCGGCAAGGAGGCCGCGGTCAAGGCGATCGGGGCCGAGGCCGTCGTCACCCGAGGCAAGGGCGATCTCGCGGCCGAGGTGGCGAAGGCGACCGGCGGCAAGCCGATCGACGTGGTCGCGGACCTGGTCGCCGGGCCGATGTTCAACGACCTGCTGCGGATCCTGCGGGCCGAAGGCCGTTATGTGACGGCGGGCGCCATCGGCGGGCCCGTGGTGCAGCTCGATCTGCGCACGCTCTATCTGAAGCATCTCGAGATGCACGGCTCGACGCAGGGCACGCGCGGCGCCTTCAAGCGCCTCGTCGGCTATATCGAGGACGGCAAGATCAACCCCATCCTCGCCGCCACCTACAAGCTCTCGGATTTCCACAAGGCGCAGACCGACTTCATGAACAAGCAGTTCGTCGGCAAGCTGGTGGTGATCCCCGACGCGAAATGGGAGACCGCCGGCAAGCGCAGCGCGGCCT
Organism: Hypericibacter adhaerens; assembly: GCF_008728835.1. Taxonomy (GTDB): domain Bacteria; phylum Pseudomonadota; class Alphaproteobacteria; order Dongiales; family Dongiaceae; genus Hypericibacter; species Hypericibacter adhaerens. The sequence continues at coordinate 2,455,486 of NZ_CP042582.1, read as the reverse complement.
GACCTCCGGCCGGGTCGATGCCCGGCGCAAAACGAAAGCCCCGGCCCGCGCCAGCGCGGCCGGGGCTTTTTCTTTGGCGGATCGCCTAGCGCGCCGCCTTGTTCGGCAAGGCACCGATCGGTTGCGCCCCGCCGCGACGGCGATTGACGACCATCCGGTCATGCAGCCGCTCGATCGCCCGGCTGCCGGTGCGGGTGAAGAGGCTCGGCAGGAAGGCGTGGACCATGCAGGCGAGCGAGGCCCCGAACATGCGCAGGCCGAAGCCCATGGCGGCCAGCCAATGCTCGCCATAGCTCTCGCCGACGCTCGCCGGGTGCTCGGTGAAGGGTTTGTGCCAGCTCATGGCGCCTCCCGAATCATCGTGGAAAACCAATCCGATGGTTCCCGAGAATGGCGCCGTCGCCGAGGAAGATTATTTTGATTTCCGCCTAGTTTTGCTAAATCTTAGAAAAACATTCTATGTATTGATAAAATTATGGAATTATATCAGCCATGGACGACATAGACCGCAAAATCCTCGGCCTGCTGCAGAACGATGCCACAGTCCCGCTCGCGGATCTGGCCGAGCAGGTGAACCTTTCCACCACGCCCTGCTGGCGGCGCATCAAGGCGCTTGAGGAGAAGGGCGTCATCACCCGGCGGGTGGCGCTGCTCGATCCGGCGAAGATGAATGTCGGGCTCACCGTCTTCATCGCCATCCGCACCAACCAGCATTCGCTGGAATGGCTGACGCGCTTCCAGCGCGCGATCGACGGCATCCCCGAGATCGTCGAGGTCTATCGCATGAGCGGCCAGATCGACTATCTGCTGCGCGCCGTGGTGCCCGACATCGCCGCCTATGACGCCGTCTACAAGCGCATCATCCAGCGTATCGAGCTTTCCGACGTGACCTCGATGATGGCGATGGAGGTCATCAAGAGGACGACGGTGCTGCCGGTCAGCTATGCGGAGTGAAATCACGCGAAGACGGCGGCGCTCGACGGAACCGAAGGGTTTGCTATAACAGCGCCGGCTCGCGCCCGCGGGCCGTCGACGGATGGGTGGCCGAGCGGTTGAAGGCACCGGTCTTGAAAACCGGCATGGCGGCAACGTCATCGTGGGTTCGAATCCCACCCCATCCGCCATCACTCGATCGCCTTTGCGTTTCATCACCGATTGCCCAGCGGCGCTCCGAAGATCGCGCGCTGATAGTCGGCGAGCAGCCTCGGCTCGTCGATGGAGCCGTGGTGATGGAGCTGGCGCCACACGCCGCCGATCTTGACGAACCAGCGCGTGGTGCGGAAACGAAGCTCGAGACGGGTATAGGGCGTCTTGCAATAGCCCCTCTCGCGCCCGACGAAGAGGTGCCAGTCGCTGCCGCCCTGGCTCGTGAAGTCGTGGAAGGCGACCTGGACCGTGGCGAGCCCGCCGAACAGCTTCGCATA